>JBARIF010000763.1:0-2958 GCA_049799615.1 Terriglobales bacterium | reverse complement strand
GACGCTACCCACGACTCGATCGTCGCGCTGCACGGGATAAGACCAGTACTCAGCGGGGAAGCTGGCGCCGTCCGCACGCCAAAACACTTCGTCTGTCACGTGAGACCCCTTCCCCTGCCGAAAGGCCTGATAGATCTTGCATTCTTCCACGGGATAAGAGCGCCCATTGGGCCAGGTGTGGTGCATCACCGTATGCATATTCCTTCCGAGTAGTTCTGATTCGTGACTGTAGCCGAGCAATCGAAGGCACGCGGCGTTGCAGAGTGTGCAGACTCCGTTCCTATCAATCGCATAAATGGCTTCGGCTGTGGAGTCCAGCAGTAGCTGCAATTGCTCTTTGCTGTCACGAACTTCAACTTCGGCACGTCTTTGGGCTGTAACATCGTGCGCCAAGACAAGCTCGGCCTTCGCCGCCCGAAAGGTGATAGGCTGCGAACTGATTTCTACATCAATAACACTTCCATCCTTCTTCCGGTGTTTCCACAGCTCGCGATCGGACTTTCCATTGTGGTGCGGACCCCTTACGGTGGCGAGAAAGCGCCCTAGTTCTTCCTCCGGACGAATGTCTCGTACTGTCATCGAAAGGAATTCCTTCAGGGAATATCCGTAATGCTCAATGGCGGCATCGTTAACCGTGAGAAAATGCAGTGTTTCCGGATCAAACACCCACATCGGGTGAGGGTTGGCATTGAACAGCAGCCGGTATTGCTTTTCTGACTCGCGTAGCTCCCTCTCCGCACGATCGCGCGACTGACGCAGCTTTTGTTCTTCCAGGGCTCTACGGACCGCAACTGAAAGACGTTCAAGGTTTTCCTTCAGGACATAGTCGCTCACTCCTGCTTTTATGCACTCGATTGCGAGTTCATCGCCCAGGGTTCCGGTCACCATAACGAGGGGAGTGTCGTGGCCCAATGACCGAACCCAACGGAGAGCGTCCAATCCATTCCAGTCGGGAAGGCGGTAGTCCGTGAGAATAACGTTGTAGGCTTGAGAGCTTACGCGTTCCATAAATTCTCGGGAGAATCGAACCACGTCCACCTCCGCCTTTAGTCCTGAGCTTTTCAGTTGTCGAATGCACAAGGTAGCATCGGTGGGATTGTCCTCGAGCAATAAGATCCTGATGGTTTCACTGGGAGCTAACGTCGGTGCGGCCATGGCTGCTCTGGGCTGCTTCTCCTTCAGACTGTCTTTAAGAGTCTTTCTTCATGTTTCAACTGCTAACCTACTTCGGAAGAGAAGGCGCTTGGTTCAGCTGCAGCCAATATCCCGCCACACGACGAATCACGTCACAAAACTCGTCGAAATCTACTGGTTTCTGCATGTAACTATTGGCTCCGAGCTCGTAGCTTCTACGAACATCACTTTCCTGCTTTGAAGAACTAAGTATGACAATGGGGATGATCTTCGATCGTGGATCGTTCTTCATTTCTGCAAGCACTTCCAATCCACTGACCTTCCCGAGTTTGAGATCCAACAAGATCAGTCTTAACCGGAAAATGCCGGCCTGCCCAGAATACGAACCACGACGGACGAGAAAGTCCAAAGCTTCCTCGCCGTCTCGCGCAACGCGGACTCTGTCAGTCATGATTTCGTCACCGATCGCGCGCAAGGTCAGTGTCACGTCCGCTTGATTGTCTTCAACCAGGAGAATGTCAACTTCTCGACTCATCATCTCGTTCTATGTGGCGCGTGGCTGATCGTTCGGTGCAAGAGTGAAAAAGAATGTGGTGCCCGAGTCAGGTTCAGATTGGGCCCAAATCTGTCCTCCGTGCTTGAGGATGATCCTGTGCACGATTGCTAAACCAACTCCGGTACCTTCAAAGTCCTCCTGAAGATGGAATCGTTGGAATACCCCAAATAGCTTGTCCGCGTACTTCATGTTGAAACCGATGCCGTTATCCCGAACGAACAATACTCGCTGCCCATTTGGGGTTGCCTGCCCGACTTCTATTGCGGCATGTTCACATTTGCGTGTGAACTTGACTGCATTGGAAAGAAGGTTCAACAAGGCCTGTCGTAAGAGGGCTCGGTCACAGTGCGCCTGAGGCAGTGGCCCAACCCACCAGGTAACATCCCGGTCGTGAATTTCCTTTTGCAGGTCGCAAAAAACCTCCGCGACCAAGGGACCCAGGTCGATTTGTTCACGGTTGAGCGATTGTCGACCCAAACGCGCAAAGTTCAACAAGGCATCCACCAACAACCCCATTTGGCGAGTCCCCATTCGCACCTGCCGCAAACACTCATGCTGATCCGGGGTGAGCGAGTTGAATGCTTCGTCGAGCAGTATCTTGGAAAACCCGTCAATCTGACGCAAGGGAGCGCGAAGGTCATGCGATACCGAGTAGCTGAAGGCCTCAAGCTCCTGGTTGCTGTCCGCCAATTCCGAGATTCTCCCTTGCAATTCCAGATTTAGAGTCCGAATCTCATCTTCTGCGCGTTTCCTATCCGTGATGTCGCGAATCGCGGCGGTTACAGAAGTTCCGTCCTCCGTCTCGAGTGGACTGAGACTGATCTCGACAGGAAACTCCGTACCATCCTTCCGCAATCCATATAACTCCGGACCAAGGCCCATGGGGCGCACGCGCGGGTCCCCAAAGAATCCGTGACGGAATCCCGTGTGGCCATCGCGATAGCGCACCGGAATGAGTGCTTCGACGGTCCTGCCAAGCAGTTCCTCGCGCGAGAATCCGAAAAGCTTCTCGGTTTGGGAGTTGACCAGAACAATTATCCCGCGTTGATCGACGATCACCATTGCGTCGGGCGCCGACTCAAGCAGCCCTTCAAATTTCTTCTCCGCCCGCCTTCGGACGGTGATGTCCCGAATCGCAGCCGTAACTAGAAGGCCGTCCGCAGTCTTCAGCGGGCTCAGGCTGATTTCGACTGGGAACTCACACCCATCCTTGCGGACCGCGTGAAGGGCCATGCCAGCTCCCATGGGACGTACGCGGGGATCCTCAA
>JBARIF010000762.1:0-2479 GCA_049799615.1 Terriglobales bacterium | reverse complement strand
GTCGCCCTGTTCGCGTGCGATGTCACCCTGCTGGTTGATGGACCAGGCGGCGCCACTGCGATCGCCCAGTTTCTCAAAGATGCCGGTTGCCTCGCGCAGCGCCCATTGCGCGCGCGGATAGTCGCCCAGAACTTTAACCACGTTGGCCAGGTTATGAAGGCAACGCGCGATGGCCGACTGGTCGGGCAGCAGACGCCAGCACGCCAGACTCCGCTCGAAATTGCTTTGGGCGGTGGAATAGTCACCCCGGTCCTGCGCCGATACCCCCAAAGCATTCAAAGACGCAGCGATGCCGGACTCATGTCCCATTTCTTCATAGAGCGACAGGCCTTGTGCCAGAAAACTCTCGGCCGCCGGATAATCGCCCTGAGCCGACGCTAGGGCGCCGAGAAAAAGCAGGACCCTGGCGCGTTCATCGGAGCGCTCACTGCCCGCCAGCCGCAGAACACTTTCCAGCCGGATCCGGCCCTCGGTCAGGTGCTCCCGCATGTCCCAGAATCGAAACAGGGCCACGCATAGACGCAGTGCCCAGTCCAGATCCAGAGTCTGAAACAGAAAGTCGAGGGCCGAGCGAAAGTTGTCGATCTCAACATCGCATTGCGTCAGCCAGTGGGCCCGCTCCACGGGACCGAGTTCCGGATTTCCTTCCTCCGCCAGAACCAGACAGTACGCTGCATGGGCCCTTCGCGCAGAAAGGTGCTCGCCGCTTGCAGTGAGACGTTCGAAGGCATATTCGCGAATCGTTTCCAACATCCCAAAACGTGGCTCAGCCTCGGCCCGGTCCACGCGTTGAACCAGGTTCTTATCCACCAAGGATGACAGGCCTTCGAAGAGATCAACCCCGAGGTCCTGCCTGGTGTTGCAGACCGCTTCTGCCGCCTCCAGAGTGGATCCGCCCACAAACACGGAGAACCGGCGAAACAGCTTTTCCTCCGCCTCATTCAACAGTCCGTGACTCCAATCAATGGTCTTGCGAAGAGTTTGTTGCCGTTCCGGCAGGTCGAGCGCACCGCCAGTCAGCAACTGCAGGCGGCTTTGCAGCCGATCCAGGATGGCTGGCGGCGACAGTACCCTGGTGCGGGCAGCCGCCAGCTCAATCGGCAATGGCAGTCCATCCAGGCGCGAACAGATTTCCTGAACCGCAACCGCGTTTTCTGACGTGATCGCAAAATCGGGCCAGACGGCTGCCGCGCGTTGCACAAACAACTCGATGGCGGAGTTCTGCGCCAGCGGCATTACCGGGAATTCCTGTTCGCCGTAGATATGGAGGCGCGATCTGCTGGTGACCAGGACCTTTAGAGATGGGCACGCTTCCAATGCTTCGGCCACCACTGTGGCAGCCGGGAGAACCTGCTCGAAGTTGTCCAGCAACAGCAAGAATGGTCCCGAGTCGCGCAGCTGATCGCCGATGAGTTGCGGGATGGTGCGGTTGGCCACTTGCTGGATTTCGAGCGCGTCCGCGAGGGCGGTCGCCACCAGGTCGGGATTCGTAATCGAAGCCAGACTGACATATTGAACGCCTGCCGGGAACCGGTCGGCAATGGCCGAGGCTACAGCCACCGCGAGGCGGGTTTTTCCGGCTCCGCCAGGACCGGTAAGGCTCAACAGCCGAACGTTATCGCGGAGCAGCAACTCGGTGGCTTCCGCCACTTGCTGTTCTCGTCCGATGAGCGAAGTACGTGGAATTGGCAGATCATGGCGTTTCCTGGCAATCGGTGCCCGGGATGCGCGACGGTGATCCGCCAGGTCAAAGGAGTCGGTTGTAGGGAAACGGCTTGGTTGGGTTGCAGGTTGAATCACCTCGGCAGTGAACACATATCCCCGCCGCGGCACCGTCTTGAGCAAATGCTGGCTGCGATCGTCCAACGCACGGCGCAACTCGAGGGTGCACTGCACCAGCGAATCGTCGGTAACAAAGGTGTCGGGCCACACTGCCTGCATCAATTCCTGCTTGCCGATCAGCCGCCCAGGGTGTTCCACCAGGTACTTGAGGGTCTCATATACCTTGGGGCGAAGCTTGACCTCCTCGCCCGCCTTCACCAGGCATCCCCTGGTAACGTCCAGAATGAACTCGCCGAATTGGTAGTTCGGAGGACTCGTTTCCAACTATGTTCCCGCTTCCCCAAGGCCACGCAGTTTGTGCACCGGATTTTGGCTTTTCTTTGGCGTTGTTTCGTTACTTCGCATCCTGATGCTTGTTACTTTTGCGCTGGCGATACAGAGCTCAGCATCCGCTGCAACCGTTCCTGGAGAGCACGTTACGAGAAGAGGCTCTCCAGAGCGGATTCTAGCAAAATGAGGCTGCCATGGAAGGTAGTCCAGCGATAGCAAGCGAAGAAGATGAGCAACGATTTTGGAAAGAGGAGGAAAGTCCAATGAGTACAACACAGGCACCTGCGATTGACATGAACAAACTAAATGCCTTTATCGGTCAATTCGTGACCGATCTGGGCGCTGCGGTTCATAGCGGCATGGTCGT
>JBARIF010000761.1:0-5272 GCA_049799615.1 Terriglobales bacterium | reverse complement strand
CAGGTCAAGCGTGGGGTCGGTGAAATAGATGGCGCCGTCGGGGCCGGTCACGACGTCGTTGGGGCTGTTGAGTTTCTTTCCTTCATAGCGGTCAGCCAGAACGGTATATTTTCCCTCGGGAGTGACGGCGATGATGGCGCGCAGCACGCTGGCGCAATCGATCAGGCGGCGCTGCCGGTCGTAGGTGTTGCCGTCCGGGTCGCCGAGGGAGACTACTTCCTCCTTGCGGCCGTCGAGAAAGACACGGTAGATCTTGTTCTGCTCCTCGTCGCTCACGTAGAGGAAGCCGGACTCGTCCCACACCGGGCCTTCGGTGAAACCGAAATCGCCGGCCACGCGGGTCAGCTGCGCTTTGCGGTCAAGCAGTTTCCAGAAGCGTGGAGATTCGGCGGTGAGCTTGAAGGTCCGCGCCGGTGCGTCCGCGGCTATGGCCAGGAGCGGTCCGGCTAAAAACACCGCCATGCCGGCCAAGGCCGCGGTCTTGAGCCAGTGACTTACCTGACGGCTGATGAATGATTGGATGTTCAGTGCAGGCTGGTGATTCATTCCGGGCCCGCCTTCTGTTTGCTTTTGCCGCGCGTAATGCTGACCAGGTAGCTCACCAGGTCATCCAGTTCCTGGCGGCTGAGCCGGGATGAGTAGTCGTCGGGCATGAGAGAACGGGACTGATACTCGATGCTTTTCAATTCCGGCTTGGCAAACATATGAAGCGTGCCGTCCGTGGTCTGAAGTTGCAAAGAGAAGTTGTCTTCATTCCTTGCAATTCCGGTCAGCGTCCGTCCGTCGCCTGTGATGACGGTCACCGTTCGTTTTCGAGGGTCGAGATTACGGTTGGGATCGGTAATCGCATCGCGGATGTCACTTGCCGAAGGCATACTGGCGTAGCTGGAAAGATCTGAAGCGATGAATCCTCCCTCTCCCCCGGCCATGTGACACTGCGAACAGCCGGCCTTCCCAAAGAAAATGGCCCGGCCACTCTTAGGGTTACCGGAAACGTCAGCCGCTGTGCCTTGACCCTGCAAGCCGCGCAGATAGCGGACTACGGCCTTGACCTGGGCGTCGCTGAGCGAACGGAAGGCGGGCATGCCGGTGCCCGGCACTCCTCCCCGAACAATTTGCTGAAGGGCCTTGTCGGTCAAGCCCTGGACTTCTCGCCGGTGAGAAACATCGGGGCCGTGTTCGCCGCCTGCTCCGTCGAGTCCGTGGCAGGCAGCGCAGGTGGTGGCAAAAATCTGTTTGCCCTCACCCGCCCCGCCGGCGGTCTTGCCGGATAGTTGGGCTAGCAATGCAAGTGGCGTGCACACGTATGCAGCGCATGCCACGAGCGCCCACATGGAGAGTCCCAGAAGTTTGCGGGCCATTGGCTATTTTCGCTTGACCGCGATGGCTGATACTTCAATGCGCGCATTGTTGACCAGCGCCGCCACCTGTACGGTCGCGCGCGCAGGCTTGGGATCGGGCATGACGGTCTTGTAAACCTTGTTCATGTCGGGGAACTCGTGAATGTCAGCCAGAAACACGGTTACGGAAACGATGTCCTTCATGTCGAAGCCGGCCTCCTTGACGACCCTTTCGATATTGGCCAGGGCAGCCTGAGTCTCAGCGGCGATTCCGCCGGGCGCCAGCTTGCCCTGGTCGTTTGTGCCTTCCTGTCCCGCGACGTAGAGCGTGTTGCCGGCGACTATTCCATCGCTGAAGGGAAGACCCTCGGTGCCCGGGAACTTGATCGCGCGCCGTTCCTGTGCGAATGCAGTCAGCGTTCCGGCCTGGGCAAACAGTGTGAGGACAAACAGTCCGATAAGAATATGTGTCAGAGGCAAACTCGATTTTTGACTAATCATTCGGGGCAGCTCCTTTTTGACAGCCTGAGAATTGACCTTCACAATCACTCGACAGGAATGCTAGAGTCCGCGTTCATATATACAACCAGGAGGCAGAGATGAACAAATTGCAATTGAGGAGATATCGGCTGAAGGGTGCTGGGGCGGTCCTGGGAATTCTGTTCCTCTGCGTCACCGGGCAACTCAGTTCGAGCCTTCTGGCCCAATCGCCGGCCGCGCCCCAGGTCAATGAAAACGGGGCATTGCTGGAGAGTTACAGGCACGTTGAGGTGGCCTCGGTCTCTGATGCGCTGGAGCAACTCACCGGCCGGAAGATGTATTTGTCGCATAAGATGCGGCCGATTTTTCCCACCCGGTTCGCCGGTTTTGCCCTTACCGTGAAGTTGAGCAAAGATGAGGGCAACAAGGACCCCGGGGCCCTGAGCGGCATGCTGGCGGCCATTGACCAGGGGTCGCAGAGTTCGGTATGGGTGATGGTGGTCGAGGACGGAGCCGACATCGCCGGCATGGGCGGCCTTATGGGTACGGCCATGTCCGCCCGCGGTTATGCTGGCGCGGTCATTGACGGCGGGGTGCGGGATGTAGGTCAACTGACCAAGATTGGCTTTCCGGTTTACGCCACCGGCATTGTTCCGTCGACCTCGGTGAGTCACTACCGCTTCGCAGGGGCGAACGTCCCGGTGACGTGTGATGGAGTGGAGGTGCGGCCGGGTGACATTGTCGCCGCTGACGGTGATGGCGTTGTCATCGTGCCGCGGGCGAATGCGGAAAAAGTTCTGGCACTGGCCCAGGAGATGGACTTCAAAGAGCACTCCATGTATTCGATTATCGAGAAATATAAATCCATCCAGGAGGCAGTCAAACGGTTTGGACGACTGTGAGTAGTTGG
This sequence comes from Terriglobales bacterium, assembly GCA_049799615.1. Lineage (GTDB taxonomy): Bacteria > Acidobacteriota > Terriglobia > Terriglobales > Acidobacteriaceae > JAIQFF01. The sequence goes on along the minus strand of JBARIF010000761.1, from coordinate 2,542 downwards.
GGAGGTATTCTGGTTGGGCTCTCTTCGCGCCCTTTGCGACATTCTTTGCGTCCTTTGCGGTTGAAGGGTTTGACCTCGCCCAGAGCAGCCGAAAAACCTTGAAGCGCAAAGGACGCAAAAGGGGGCCGCAAAGGACGCAGAGAAAGCCTGGTCGATGCCATCCGGACGTTCGTGATTGCATTCAATCGATTTTCGTCGGATAATGCCCGGTTCCATTAAATCGATTCAATGGCGAGGCTGAGCCCGCGACGGAATGGCGGCTTCAACCCGAGGGCATGAATCCCCCTTTCCAAGGCGGCCTGATTCGGATGGCAGAGAGAACGCGACTGCTGGCAAGAGTGACCCTGGCGCTGGCTGCTTTTCTGGGCTGCGTGATGATGATGGCGGCGGACCATGTGTCCGAGGAATCAACCGCGGCAGTGATTGATGTGCTTCCCACCCAACTGATCGCCCAGCCTCCCGGAGCAAACTGGCTCTCGTATAACGGGGATTTTACCGGGCGCCGCTTCAGCAGCCTGTCCCAGATCAATCCGGCGAACGTCGGACAGTTGCGGGCGCAATGGGTATTCCATTCCAGCAACTCCAACCGGCTGGAGGTGACGCCGGTGGTGGTGAACGGCGTGATGTTCGTGACTTCGGCGAATGATACCTATGCGCTGGATGCTCGCACCGGGCGCGTCATCTGGCACCATGTGTGGCCGATTTCGGAGGGACTGATCGACGATGCCTCGGGGCACCTCAGCCGCGGCGTGGCGGTGTGGCACTCGCGGGTGTACCGCCAGACCGACAACGCGCACTTGCTTTGTCTGGATGCGCGCTCGGGAAACTTGTTGTGGGACGTTGCCTACGCGGACTGGAACCCGAACTACGGCGCCACGGGTGCGCCCCTGGTGGTCAAAGACAAGGTGATCGTGGGCACCTCCGGCGGAGACGATGGGGTGCGCGGCTTTGTGGCAGCCTTTGACGCGACCACGGGAAAACTGGCATGGCGATTTTGGACTCTTCCCGGGCCCGGAGAATTTGGCAACGAGAGTTGGCCGGGAGACATGTATCTGCACGGCGGGGGCACTACGTGGATGCCTGGCACCTATGATCCCGAAACCGGCACTTTGTTCTGGACCACCAGTAACGCGAGCCCTGATTTCGATGGCAGCGTGCGGCCGGGCGACGATCTGTACACCAGTTCTGTACTCGCGCTCGATGCCGAGACCGGAAAGTTGAAGTGGTACTTCCAATTCACGCCACATGATCTTTTTGATTTCGACGCCACCGAGACCCCGATCCTGATTGATACGGTTTACCGGGGTGAGGCGCGCAAGCTGATGGTGCAGGCCAACCGGAATGGCTTCATCTATGTGCTGGATCGGACGAACGGAAAGTTTCTCTCTGCCACACCCTTCGTGAAGAACCTGACCTGGGCGAAGGGCATTGACGCGCAAGGCCGTCCCATTCTTTCGGGCCTCAAGCCAACACCGGAGGGGACGCAGATATGCCCCGGGTTCAATGGCGCCACCAACTGGCACGCGCCGTCTTACAACGAGTCAACCCGTTTCGTTTATTTTATGGCGCTGGAAAACTGCGAGATATTCTTTTCCAAGCCGCAGAAATTCGAGGAAAGGAAGACTTACTACTCCACGGGCACGAAGCGCATTCCCGGTGAAATGTCGCAGAAGATCCTTCTGGCTTACGATCTGGACAAGCAGGCGTTCGCGTGGCGCTATCCCCAGGTGGGGCACGCGCACTCTTCGGGCGGGACCATGACGACGGCCACCGGCCTGCTTTTCTTCGGCGACGACGCGCAATCCTTCGAGGCCCTGGACGCCCGGAGCGGTAAGCCCCTGTGGCACTTCAACACCGGGCAGGATTTCAGCGCGTCGCCCATGAGCTACGCGGTCCTGGACAAGCAGTACGTGGCTATCTCCGCGGGTAGTGATATTTTCAGTTTTGCATTGCCGTGAACACTCTGCGCGTTAAAGAACTAATTAAACTTCAAGGAGACTGATCATGACCTCGAACTTCTTCAATCGTAGAAAGCTGATGACTTCAGTGGCAGCCGCAATGTCCGCGGTGGGCGCGGGAGCATTGCTGACCACAAGCGCGCAGGCCAAGAGCAAGGATGGTGGCGTGCGCAAGCTCAACCGGGATGGCAAGCCCGCCGATGGCAAGCAAATGATCACCGCTCTGATTACGCACAACGGCCTGCTCTACATCGCCGGCCAGGGCGCCAACTCGAACGGGCCGGTGGGCAAAGACGACATCGACAGCCACACCACGAAAGTGATGGAGAACGTGAAAGAGCTGGTCGAAACCGGCGGCGGCACCATGGACAGCATTCTGCAGCTCACGGTTTATCTCGCCAATCTGGACTACTACGATCCTATGAACAAGATATTCAAGACATATTTTCCCAATGGCGGGCCGGCGCGAACTACCGTGGCCGTGGCCGCACTTCCCGGCAATTCTATGCTGGAGATCAACTGCATTGCGGCCGTCGTGCGCAAATAGAGCCGTGGCAATTAAAAATCGCGGGACGCCCACAAGG
>JBARIF010000760.1:0-3655 GCA_049799615.1 Terriglobales bacterium | reverse complement strand
CGACCCCCACGGCAACCCCACCGGCGTCCTCAAAGAAGACTCCGCCATGGAGCCCGTCACCAGCCTCATCCCACCCATCACCTCCGAGCAGATGCGTCAGGGCATCCTCTACATTCAACAGGTGCTGCACAGCGAAGGCATGACCGCCGTCAAAGATCCCGACATCTACCAGCTCCACTGGGATGCCTACAAATCCCTCCTTGATCAGGGGCAGCTCAAGGAGCGCATCTGCGTCCTATGGCACGCCGGTTCGACACTGGAGTCGGCCCGCAAGGCGCTGGCCGAGATCAACGCCGTTCCTCGCCTGCCCTCCACTCTCGGTCACGACCGCCTCCTCTCCTGCGGCGCCAAAATCTACATGGACGGCTCCGGCGGCGCCCGCACAGGCTGGGTCTATGACGATTGGCTGCGCAACGCCACGACTCCAGATGTTACAAGTTCGGGCTCGGGCAATCGCGGCTATCCGCAAACCGACCCTGTTGTTTATCGAGAAATGGTTCGCATCTTCCACCAGAACGGCGTCCCAGTTGGTACCCACGCCGTCGGGGACCGCGCCATGGACTGGGTGGTCGATACCTACGCCCTTGTTGAGCAGGAGCAGCCCCACTCTGGCCTGCGTCACAGCATCATTCACGCCAACCTGCCCACTCCCCACGCTCTCGACGTGATGGCCAGCCTGCAAAAGAAATATGACGCCGGATACCCGGAGATGCAGCCTGAATTCCTCTGGTGGATCGGCGACATCTACGCCGCCAGTTATGGTCCCAAACGCGGTCAGCGCCTCGAGCCCCTCAAGACCCTGCAAACCCACGGCATTCTGTGGTCCGGCGGGTCAGACTACTTCGTCACCCCGGTGGCCGCGCGCTTCGGACTCTGGGCCTCCATAGCGCGCCAAACCGCCAAAGGCACCTATGGCCTGCAGCCCTTCGGGGTGGCCGAAGGCGTGGACATCCACACCGCCCTCCGCAGCTACACCGCCTGGGGTTCGCGCCAGATGTTTCTCGAAGATAAGATCGGTACCCTCGAGGTAGGCAAAAGAGCCGACATTGCTGTGTGGGACCGCGACCTCTACTCCGTCTCCAATGAGCAGATCAAAGACTTGAAATGCCTGATGACGCTACTCGATGGCGAAGTAATTTACACTTCGCACGACTCATCCGTAACAACAGAAGTCCGCTAATCCAATCGCAATCCTGGTCACCCGGCCAGGAGCGCAATCACTCATAGAGAAGCTAGCTCGTTGGCTCCCGAGTGACGAGCTATGCGGAAGTTATTCCAGTAAATCCGACCGCACCATTACTTCCGGCTTGCCGCTAGCCTTGATCGGAAACGCCTCGGGGCAGACTTTTGCGCGGGAGAGGATCTCGATCCGAGGCGTTTTCGATAAGGAGTTAGGAGGAAGCCGCTGGCGTTTGCGGCGGACGCGTGACGCTATGGGATTTGAATCGACTTTAGGTTGGAAGTTGTTGTATTGATAGGAGTTGCGCGAGGAGCCCGTTAATAATGCTCATCGATATACTGCTCGCGTCGCTATCCATGTTCACATCATCGCAACGCGCCATGGACAGTCGTTCAAGACTCCACCGGCGTATGAGACTTGTACACGCGAAGCGTCCGCCGCGCCAGCGGCTTAGTCCTTGCCGACAATCAGGGAGTTATCGCGTGCTAGCTGGAATCTAATGCCGAGTGCGGTTGCCTCTGCGGCTCCAAGTGAATGACGCCTTTCCATGGGACTATAATGACGCGCAACGCATGGGGCTCACGTCGGGGGCCAAACTCGGTCCGTACGAAATTGTCTCGCCGCTCGGCGCGGGCGGCGTAGGCCAAGTCACGGCTCGGGGGACACCCGGCTCGACCGCGATGTCGCGATCATCCTTCGAACTTAAGTCAGGACCAGGACTTACGACCCGTTTCGAGCGCAAGGCCATCGCTTCCCGCGGCGTTGGTGAGAACGTCCCGCGTGGTGGAGGGATTCTGGCGGAGTTTAAGGACAGATGGTCCCCGGAACGCGGGAGTGCCAAACTAGAGAGACCTTGGGTACTCTTCGCGATACTTTCTTGAAGGACTCATCGCTAATAATCGGGGATGTGCGGCGGGGCACAGTGTTTTGACTCGGGGCCGGCGTACAATTCCTGCCTGGCCAGCCTGACCCCAAGGCTAATCTGTGTGGGAGGCTCTTTGTCGGATCAACTCTTCCAAGCGATGCGCCAAAGCATCATTGATGGCGCGTCTGATACGGCCACGGAATTGGCGCAGCAGGCGTTGGCCAACGGCGTCGATCCGCTCGAGGCGGTGAACCAGGGGTTTGCCGCGGGGATCACCTTCGCTGGCGATCAATTCGGCTGCGGCCAACTGTTTCTGCCTGATCTGCTCGCGTCGGCCGAGGCCATGAGAGCCGCTATCAACATTCTTGAACCCGAGATGCTGAAGCGTGGCTCGCAGCGTGAGGCTCTGGGTAAGATCATCCTCGGCACTGCCAGAGGTGATATTCACGACATCGGCAAGAATCTCGTCGCCACAATCCTTTCCGCCAGCGGATTCCAGATCTTTGATTTGGGCACGAGTGTGACTCCCGAGCAATTCGTTGCCAAGACCAAAGAAGTCGATGCCGACATCGTCGGCATTTCTGCGTTGCTGACAACGACCATGGCCGGGCAGAAAGCCGTGATCGAAGCGCTCGATAGAAACGGGTTGCGGCCGCGAGTCAAAGCGATCATTGGCGGCGCCGCCGTCACCCAGAAGTGGGCCGCTGAAATCGGCGCCGACGGCTACTCCCGTAATGCCATCGATGCCCTCGAACTGGCCAAGAATCTCATGAGCAAAGTGATGAACAAAGGAACGGCTTAGGCATGAGACCCAGAATTCAACTGCTCACGCCTGAACTCATCGGACGCATTCTGTGCGAAGCGTTCGAACTGCTCATGAGCCCTGGAGTTCGCGTGGGTTCGGCGCCGGTGGTCGCGCTATTGCGGTCGGCGGGGGTTGAGGTCAATGACGGCGTGGCGCGTGTCCCTGAGCTGCAGGTGCGAAATTGCCTGGCATCGGCCCCACGGGACTTCTACCTGTACAACCGCCTGGGAGAGAAAGCCGTTCATTATGGCGGCGACGACGTGCATTTCGATCCTGGCTCGTGCTGCGTACAGATGCTCGACCCCGATACCTTGGAAGCGCGGCCGTCCGAGACTCGCGACCTGGTGCGCCTCATCCAAGTCACGGAAACCTTGCCGCAGTTCGCGGCGCAGTCCACTGCCGTCGTGTGCAACGACCAGCCCAGCGCGATCGGCGATCTCTACCGGTTGCTTGTAGTCCTGCAGCATTCTCACAAGCCGGTCGTGACGGGATCGTTCTCTGCGGCCGGATTGCAAGGCATGATCGACTTGCTCGCAGCCGACAGCGGCAGTCGAGACAATTTGCGCAAGAAACCGCGAGCGGTTTTTGATGTGTGTCCCTCCCCACCGCTGAACTGGTCGGAATTCGCGTCGCACAACCTGCTCGACCTGGCCCGCGCCGGGGTGCCCGCGGAAATCGTCTCTATGCCGCTGGCCGGCGGTACGGCTCCCGTGACGCTGGCAGGTTCTGTGACGCAGCACGCTGCCGAAGTGCTCGCCGGCATCACGCTGCATCAACTCGCGGGACCGGGCTCACCCGTAGTCTG
>JBARIF010000759.1:0-3945 GCA_049799615.1 Terriglobales bacterium | reverse complement strand
GCGCTACATCGTGCGTTGCGGCAAACACTTCTTGCGGTCAGCATTGCAACGCGCGAATTCTAGCACTGCCACCGCTCCCGCCGACGAAAATGAGCTGCTTCAGGTTCTGATATTCTGTTCGCAAGCTCTCACGGCACGGAGAAGTGATCTCATGAGATTCCATTTTTTCCTGTTTATATGTCTGCTGTTCGCCCTGGGAATTCCGGTAACTTCAACCGCCGCGGACCAGCCCACACGCGAGGTCGCCATCACCATCGACGACCTGCCTGCCGGCTCGTCCAGTTCGATGTCTGCGGCCACCCTGCTCGACATGACCACGAAGTTGCTGACCACGCTCCGCGACCAGAAAATTCCCGTTGTCGGATTTGTCAATGAACGAAAGCTTTATAAATTCGGCGAGGTTGACGACCGAATTAAAGCCCTCCGCATGTGGCTCGATTACGGCTTTGAGCTGGGCAATCACACCTTCAGCCACTCCTCGCTAAACCAGGTTGGGCTGCAGGCCTGGGAAGACGACATCGTGCAAGGCGAGACCGTAACCAAGCTGCTGCTCGCCGAACACAACATGAAGCTCCGATACTTCCGCCATCCCTACCTCGACACCGGCCGCGACCTTCAAACCCGGCGCCAGGCGGAAGCTTTTCTCGCCAACCGCGGCTACAGCATCGCCCCCATAACCCTCGACGCCTGGGACTGGATGTACGCCGGGGTTTACGAAGATGCCAAGAAGCGCGGCGACACCGCCCTGCAGGACCAGCTCACCAAGAGTTATCTCTCCTACAGCGACCAGGTCTTCGCCTACACCGAGCAGCTCGCGAAACAGACTATCGGCTACGAGCCCAAACAAATCCTGCTGCTGCACGCCAATCAACTCGAAGCCGACCACATTGGCGAACTGCTCGACCTCATGCGCAAACGGGGCTATCGTTTCGTCACGCTGGCGGACGCTCTGGGTGATCAGGCTTACGGCCTGCCTGACACTTATGTCGGAGAGGAAGGCACGGGCTGGATCGATCACTGGGCGGTCACTCAAGGCAAGCCTCCGCAGGGCGCTCCCGTCTTTCCACAATGGGTGATTGACCGCGATAAGGTCCTGCACCAGCCACAACCCTAGCGGTTTTGGAAATTGACCGGCACCACTAGGCCCCTAGATTCGCAAAGCCTCACCACACGTGTATTATGTTGAGTTCAAACTGAACCTTCCTCATGGACGCGCTGCTCCTCCACCGCCTGCACTTCGCTTTCACCGTCACTTATCACTATTTATTTCCACAGCTGACCATGGGGCTGGCCTTGCTGATCGTCGTGCTCAAGACGGTGGCCCTGGTCCGACACAACGAGCGCTACAACGAAGCGGCGCGTTTCTGGGCGAAAATTTTTGCCATCAATTTTCTGATCGGTGTGGTGACCGGCATTCCCATGGAATTCCAGTTCGGCACCAACTGGGCGCAGTTTTCCCGCTCCACCGGTGGCGTGATCGGACAGCCCCTCGCCATGGAAGGCGTTTTCTCCTTCTTTCTGGAATCCTCCTTTCTGGGCCTTTTCCTCTTCGGCGAGAAACGCCTCTCGCCGTGGGCGCATTGGGCATCTGCCTTCCTCGTCTTCGTGGGCTCATGGATATCCGGCTTCTTCATCATTGTCACCAACGCCTGGATGCAGCATCCCGTCGCCTATCGAGTTCTTCCCAACGGATCCTTCGAGGTCACCAGTTTCTGGGGACTCTTGTTCAACCCGTGGGCGCTGCTGCAGTATGCCCACAACATGTCAGGCGCGGTCATCACCGGCTCGTTCGTGATGTGTGCGGTGGGGGCGTTCTACATCCTGGAGAGGCGATTCGAGGAGCACGGAAGGATTTTTGTCCGCGTCGGGGTAATCGCGGGCGTCATTTCATGCGTGACCCAGATCTTTCCCACCGGAGACCTGCATGGCCGCTACTTGGCCAAGCATCAGCCCGCGGCCATTGCCGCCATGGAAGGCTTGTTCAGCTCTCAGGCGGGAGCGCCGATGGTTTTGATGGGGCAACCAAACGAAACCACGCAGAGCATCGACAACCCCATCGTCGTCAATGACATGTTGAGTTTCTTGATTTATGGGACGAGGCGGGCGGAAGTGAAGGGACTGGACCAGTTTCCCCGCGACCAGTGGCCCTCGCCGCTCCCCCTCCTTTACTACAGCTATCACATCATGGCCGGCCTGGGAACCTACTTTGTCCTGCTCATGCTGGTGGCAGTTTTTCTTTTGTGGCGCGGGAAGCTCTTCCGCACTCGATGGGTTCTTTGGCCGCTGCTGTTGAGCTTTCCCCTGCCTTACATTGCCAACACGGCAGGCTGGATGACGGCTGAGATTGGCCGCCAGCCCTGGGTGGTTTACGGGCTGATCCGCACCTCCGATGGATATTCAAAGAACGTATCGGCGGGCAACACGCTGTTCACTCTGCTGGGCTTCATGGGAATGTACACCGTGCTCTCGATTCTGTTCATCGTTCTGGTGTACCGCACGGTGAGTAAGGGCCCGACAACCGCCGCCCTCCGATCCGCAGCTGTCATACCAGGGCAGAGCTGAGGTTGGCATAAGAAACTAGCGGAGCTTCGTTCCGCCGGACAGCCGGGAGCGGCTCTCCCCGCGCAGTTCACGAGAAGGAAAGAGAATGGGATTCATCTGGTTCTGGATCGTCGCTGTCATGCTGGCCGCCTATGTGGTGCTCGACGGTTTCGACCTGGGTGTCGGCATCCTGCATCCTCTGCTGGCTCGCAGCGAGTCTGACCGGCAGATCATGCTCAGAAGCATTGGTCCGGTCTGGGACGGCAACGAAGTCTGGCTGCTGGCCGGCGGTGGCACCCTCTACTTTGCCTTCCCTGCGCTCTACGCCTCCGCCTTCAGCGGTTTCTATCTGGCCTTGATGATTGTGCTGTGGCTGCTCATCCTGCGCGGCGCCAGCATCGAGCTGCGCATGCACATCGACGACGGCCTCTGGCGGTCATTTTTTGACGGCCTGTTCTTTCTCTCCAGTGCACTGCTGGCCGTGTTCTTCGGCGCGGCCCTGGCCAATGTGATTCGCGGCGTTCCCCTGCAGGCGGACGGCTATTTCTTCCTTCCGCTCTGGACCGACTGGCGAGTCGGTCCTCAACCCGGCATTCTGGACTGGTACACCGTCATTGGCGGCGTGGTCGCCCTGGTGGCTCTGGCCATTCATGGAGGGCTTTACCTGGCAGTGAAGACCGAGGGTGAGTTGCAGGAGCGCGCCCGGACTTTCGTCCGCCGCTTCTGGGCCGTACTGTTCGCCATCACCATCGTCAGCCTGGTCGCAACCATCGCGGTTCGGTCCGACGCACTGGCCAACTATTCCGCCTTTCCCCTGGCCTATGCCATTCCAATTGTGGTAATGGGTTCGTTGGGCGGGATGCTTTATTTCTGTCGTGGAAAAGCCGATCGCAAGGCCTTCATCTCCTCGTGCATCTATCTTTCCACCATGCTGGTGGGTGCGGCGATTTCCTTGTACCCTCGTCTGCTGCCCTCCAGCAACGATCTGGGACGCGACATCACAGTGCAGAACGCCCTTTCCGGACCCTACGCGCTGAAAGTGGGTTTGGCCTGGTGGGCATTCGGCATGGTCCTGGCGCTGGTTTACTTTGTCGTCGTGTACCGCATGTTCCGGGGCAAAGTGACCCTCGATGGAAGCGGCTACGGACATTAGTTCGTCTCTTTCCCGTGGAAACTAGATGAATATTCTGGAATTCACTACCCTGGTCTTCCTCGGCTCCATGATTGCCGGCCTGCTGGGAGCGTTGACTGGTCTCGGTGGCGGCGTCGTTCTGGTTCCCCTACTGGCCCTGTTTTTCAAAGTAGATATCCGCTACGCGATTGGTGCATCCCTGGTCTCCGTGATCGCCACTTCTTCAGGTGCGGCCGCGGCCTACGTTAAAGAAGGATTCTCCAACATCAGAA
>JBARIF010000758.1:0-1590 GCA_049799615.1 Terriglobales bacterium | reverse complement strand
GTGCCGGGTTGATCGCTACACGGAAGGCTGGGGGGCAGCCAGCGATAACTGTTGCAACCAGATGGGATGAGAAGGCCGGTCTCCGGCGGGATGCTGTACGCTCCCAAGTTATCGACGCGCTCGAAGGCGCAAGAGATAAAGGAGACCGGCAATGAAGAAGATTAGCACCGCAGCGGCAAAGACGATGAAGAATTTTTCCCAACAGAAACTGACGATCGGTCTGGACTTGGGTGATCGATCGAGCTGGTACTGCCTGCTAGACGAGGTGGGCGAAGTGCTGCTGGAGCAGAAACTGAGCACGACTCCGAAAGCGATGCGGGAGGTGTTCGGAAGCATGCCGCGCAGTCGGATCGCGCTGGAAACCGGAACGCATTCGCCGTGGGTAAGCCGGGTGCTGAGCGAGTTGGGACACGAAGTGATCGTGGCGCATGCGCGCAACGTGCGTTTGATCGGGGAGAGTCGCAAGAAGGACGACCGGCTGGATGCCAGGACGCTGGCTCGGTTGGCGCGCATCGACCCGCAGTTGTTGTGTCCGGTGAAGCATCGCAGCGCGAAAGCGCAGGCGGATCTGAGTGTGATCCGGGCGCGAGCCGGACTGGTGCGGGCGCGGACGGCGCTGGTGAATACGGCACGCGGACTGGCCAAGTCCTATGGGGAACGGCTGCGCGGGTGCAATGTACGCAATATGAATCCCGAGAAAGCGGAGGGGCTGAGCCCGGAGCTGCAGCGGGCACTGGAGCCGTTGCTGGCGGGAATCGAGTCGCTGAGCGAAGGCATCCGCGAATACAACGAACGGATTGAAAAGCTGGCCCAGGAAAGCTATCCGCGCGTGGCACTGCTGAAACAAGTAAAGGGCGTGGGCACGCTGATCGCGCTGACTTTCATGCTGACCTTGGAGGACCCGCATCGCTTTCGCAAGAGCCGGGATGTGGGCTGCTACCTGGGGCTGCAGCCGGGGCGAAGGAACTCCGGCCAGAGCGAGCCGCAGATGCACATCAGCAAGGAAGGCGATCCCTATCTGCGAACGCTGCTGGTGCAGGGAGCGCACCACATTCTAGGGCCGTTTGGAGTGGACAGCGATCTGCGCCGCTGGGGTTTGAAGCTGGCGGAGCGTGGCGGGAAGAATGGGAAGAAGCGAGCCGTGATTGCGACGGCGCGAAAGTTAGCCGTACTGCTGCATCGTTTGTGGGTAAGCGGAGAAGTGTACGAACCGTTGCGCAACAGTCACCAGGCAGCGATGCCGGCGGCAGCATAAAGTCAAAATCTTCCAAGGAAGGAAAAAACAAAAGCCCAAGCGCCGAGTTCCGGTGACTGCGTTAATCGCCTGGCCCGACTTCCATCGTAAGGATGGAAATCAAGGTCGAAAATCAGGTGGCAGCACCGGCTGAAACGAGAACACCCAACTGGCACCGAGCGAAACAAAAATCGCTCATCGAAGAGTGCGGATGGAAGGGTGGCGACAGTGGCGACTCGGCAGGACAAAAAACCTTGTCCAACGAAAAAACAAAAGAACCCACTTGACTCCGACCGGCCTTCTCATGGAAGGCGATTACACTTATTGACCGTGGCCGGGCCTGCCGATCCCTGACC
>JBARIF010000757.1:0-2651 GCA_049799615.1 Terriglobales bacterium | reverse complement strand
GGATAAGAATGCTCGAGCTTTTCAGAATGCATCAGCGCGCCGCGTTTTTTGAGCAATTCAAGGATGGGCTCGTTGGCATCGAAGACTTTCTTGCCGTCGTATTCGGGCAGGCCGTTGCGCATGATGCCGGCGGCGTCCACGTTGGTGGTCAAGTCCAGTTTGTATTTGACGCCGGTGTTGAAGTCATCGGCGCCGTGCGAAGGCGCGGTGTGCACTACGCCGGTGCCCTGATCCATGGTGACGTATTCGGCGAGCACGCCCAGGACGGTGCGCTCCAGGAAAGGGTGGGCAAACTTCGCGTATTCGAGTTTCCGGCCGGGGAAGCGGGCGAGAACCCTGGTCTCTTTCAGCCCGACTTTGCCGGCAAATTCGGCGGCCAACTGCTGGGCGACAATGTACACCTCGCCACCGGATTCGAGCGCGACGTATTCGGCGTCGGGATGAAAGGCCACCGCCATGGAGGCGGGAAGCGTCCAGGGCGTGGTGGTCCAGATGACGGTGAAAACTTTGTTTCCGGCGAGCGCGGGATCAAGCCGCGCCGGGTCTTCGGCGAGTGCGTACTTCACCCAGACCGTCGGGCTGGTATGGTTTTCGTATTCGACCTCAGCCTCGGCCAGGGCAGTCCGGTCGTAGATGCACCAGTACACTGAGCGCAGTCCCTTGTAGACGAACTCTTTCTCCAGGAAGTCGTAGAACGTCGCCAGCACCACCGACTCGTACTGCGGCGTCATGGTGGAGTAGGGCTCGTCCCAGCGACCGAAGACGCCGATGCGCTTGAACTGCTCGCGCTGCAGATCGAGAAATTTTTGCGCGTACTTTCTGCATGCTTCCCGGACCTCCAGTTTTTCCATCTGGAGTTTTTTTCCGCCCAGCTGTTGATCGACTTTGATCTCGATGGGCAGGCCGTGACAATCCCATCCCGGGACGTAAGGCGAGTCAAATCCGGACATGGTTTTGGACTTGACGATGAAATCTTTCAGGCACTTATTCAGGGCGTGGCCGAGGTGAATGGGGCCGTTGGCATAAGGCGGACCGTCGTGCAGGATGTAGCTCGGAGCCCCCTGCCTGGCCGCGCGAATGCGGCCGTAAATTCCCATTTCCTCCCAGCGAGCCAGGGCCTTGGGCTCATTCTGGGGCAGGTTGGCCTTCATGGGGAAGCCAGTCTTAGGCAGATTGATGGTGGATTTAAGCTCCAGCGGCACTCGGTTGATTTCTCCCAAATGATTGATTATTTTCATTATAGGGAGCAGCGGAACGAACGTCCATTGACCTCTGGATCGAGGTCCCGACCTGGCGCCTGCAAGCCGGGGTGGCTGGCGTAAGCGGCAGCCGCAAAAGCACTGTCGAAAAGGGCAGGGAAACGTGTACAATTTTGGCAGGGTAACGTTTGCCTTAACCTGGCATCTAAACCAAACGTGGGCAGGATTAATTGCGTCTTGCGGCGGGAGCTGAAAGTATTCGGCGTCTCGAAAGCAACTTGGCAGCTAATGTGCTCATCAAGCATAGGATAGATTAAGCGTTAAGACCGGTTAGGGATGGGCTCAGGGTAAAGCGTCCAAGTCGGGTCAACTATGCCAACACTCGAGATCAAACCCCACAGCGAAGCCGAACCCGAACTCAATTTGCTGCTTTCGAAGAGCACACTCGAAGAGCCGCTCTGGAAGTCGCTCTTTCAGAACCTGGACGATTTTTTCTTTCCCAAGAAATTACCTCCCCTGGTACTGACTTCGAAACCCGTTCCAGTCAAGGACATTTGGGGCTTCTACGATTACAAGAAAAACGGCGCGCTGGGCTCGACCGTCGTGCATATGCTGGCCGTGGCCGCCATCATCGGCATCACTTTGCTGGGCCGAAGAGTGGTGCAGCAGATTGTGAAGCCGCACGAGACCATTGCCCTGGTTTCTCCCGACGATATTCCTCCCTTGCAGCCGTCGAAGACGCTCTCGGGTGGCGGCGGTGGCGGCGGCGATCGCGACAAGTTCCAGGCGCCCAAGGGCAAATTGCCCAAGCAGTCGATGGAGCAAATTACGCCTCCGATGATGGTGGTGCGTAACGACAATCCCAAGCTGACGGCCGAGCCCACGGTTGTGGTTCCACCCCAGGTGAAGTTGGCCATGAACAATCTGCCTAACCTGGGTGACCCGATGTCGCATTTGCCCTCAGGCCCGCCCTCCAATGGAACCGGCTCCGGCGGAGGCATCGGCTCAGGCTCAGGTGGCGGCGTGGGTGTGGGCACCGGCCCTGGCGTGGGTGAGGGGCGCGGTGGCGGCGTTGGCGGTGGAGTATTTCGTGTGGGTGGCGGAGTGAGCGCGCCGCGAGTCGTCTATCAACCCGATCCTGAGTACTCGGAAGAGGCGCGCAAAGCGAAGTATCAGGGAACATGCGTCCTCTGGCTGGTGGTGGGACCAGACGGCCGCCCGCGAGATATTCGCGTGGCCCGCAGCCTTGGCCTGGGGCTCGACGAGAAGGCCATCGAAGCAGTCAAGACCTGGAAGTTTGAGCCGGCCATGAAAGACGGCAGACCGGTGGCAGTGCAGATCAACGTGGAAGTCAGCTTCCGGTTGTACTGAGATTCATTCTGCTGGGAGAGCGGCCGCGATGAACTCGCGGCCGTTTTTGTTTGCGCGCAAACTCCCCCACATTTGTCACCC
>JBARIF010000756.1:0-1704 GCA_049799615.1 Terriglobales bacterium | reverse complement strand
GATCCACACAGTCCGAGGGCTAGTTCTTCGCCAGCAGTGCCTTCGCCCGACCCAGCTCAGGGCGATCCGAGTTTGACCCGGCACAAACTTTCACCAGCTGTGCGTAGTAAGTCGCTGCCGTTTCATTCTTCCCCGCCGTTTCGGCCGCGCTGGCCGCGCCGTAGAGGCCGTTGAAGCGATTGGGATTGAATTTCAGGTCAGTCTCATATTCCGCCAGAGCCTGGTCCGGATGCTTGGCTTCCAGCAGGAGATCGGCCAGCATCTCCCGCGCCGGAATGTCCTCGGGTTCGTCGCCGGTGGATTCCTCTTCCTCGGCTATAGCGCGCAAGGTCTTGATCGCCTCTTCGTTGTGTCCCTCGGCATGCGCTACCCAGGCCTCGGCTTCTTTTTGCGCGTCTTCCACCACATTGGCCCACGACGACTTCTTGTTTTTCAACATTTCCTGGCGAATTGATTCCAGCTCGGCGATGTCCTTTCGCGCTCCAGTTACATTTCCCGCGCGGGCTGCACCTATGGCACGCGCCCAGTACGTAATCGCCTTGTCACCGGAATCAGCGCCGGGCGCCGGGGTCAACGCAGCGGCCTCCGTCCAATGATGAAGTTCCAGGGCATAGAGCGCGGGAAATTTCGACAGAGCATACGCGTGCGGATCATAGCCTTCGCCGTACATGTCCTTCATCGGCGGCAAAGCTTTCACCTCGGCGATGACAGCTTGCGCATCGGCCTCGCGCCCGCTCTGCAGGTAGGCATAGACCAGGAAATCCATGGCATGAAACTGATGGCCTTCGCCGCCCATGTGCATGGCCGCGGTCTTGCGGGTGGCGGCGATGGACGCCAGGTTGGAATCGATGTCGTCCTGCCACAACCCGAGCCGGGCAAAGATGTGCGACGGCATATGCAGCGCATGGGGCGCAGCGGGAGCAATCTTGGCATAGCTGCGTGCCGCGGGCAGGCCCAGCTCGGCCAGTTGCGGCTTGTCGTAACTGTGAATCAGGTAATGGGCCACTCCGGGATGGCCGGGCTCTTCCTTGAAAAGTGTTTCCAGCACGGCGGCTGCTTTCTTCCGATTGGCGAACGTGGTGTCGCCGTCCTCTTCCGACGCCAGCAGCGATAGCGCGTAAAATGCCGCAGCCTCGAGATCGTCGGGATAGCGGTGATAGACGCCTTCCATCGCCTGCGAGTACGCCTTGGCGCGTTCCTCGTGGTCGCCCTTCTTCTGGTAAAACGCTCCTAAGGCTGCGATGTAATCGCGCTCGCGGCCGGTGGCAGGATGGAGTGATTGCGCCTTCTTCAGTTCCGTCCTTCCTCGCTTGATGGTGGCGGCATTGGGGCGGTCCCAAAGCTGGTGCCACAAACTCATGGCTACGCCCCAGTGGGCCATGGCGCAGGTCGGATCATCTTTCGCGATCTGCACGAACTCTTTTTCGGCTTCCTCGTACCAGAAGGAATGCAGCAACGCGACCCCGCGTGCGAATGCCTTCTGCGAAGACGCGGCGCAGGAAACCTGAAAATGCACGGTCCCCAGTTGCTCCGGGGTGAGATCTTCGTGGTGATGGCCTTCGTCGGCCAGCGCAAAAACTCCAAACAGCGAGATCACAGCGAATACCAGGGCAGCGCGTTTCATGGCAGGCTCCATCGCAAGCGAGTCTAGACCGGTGATGATGCACGGTCAACCGCAAGGGGGAAGTGTGGGTCGGACACTCT
>JBARIF010000755.1:0-2050 GCA_049799615.1 Terriglobales bacterium | reverse complement strand
GTGGTGGCGGCCGCGACCGCGGCGGACGTGGCGGTGGCGGCGGTGGTGGCCGAGGTCGCTACTAGTCCTGTCTCTCGCTCAGCCGGCACCCGGCTTCTCGATTTTCCAGCGACCCGGCCGGGCCATGTGCTCAAAGGGCTGGTTTCCACCTCAAGAGACCAGCCTCGACCACTGCGACCCGAGGCGCGGACCGGGCGCTTCAGAACTGTTCTCGCCCGCGCCCCGAACCCGAAGGCCCGATTGATGCCTGCACCCCTGGCATGTAAACTGAAGCAGCGCGCCCGTAGCTCAGATGGATAGAGCGATTGCCTCCGGAGCAATAGGTCGGGAGTTCGAATCTCTCCGGGCGCACCAGAAACTCCCTGCTTCTGATCCCAGTCCAGCCCAAGGCCGGTTCTTTTCGCTAGCCCGGTCATTCCTTCGCGTAGGCCCGCTTCAATCCCTCAGGCCAGTGACTATAGTCATCTTGTTCCCGGGGCCATCCTGCTTCAATCTAGTGAAGGCATAACCAAAGTTTCCTGGGAATATTTTGATCTTATGAGTGACCCTAAGTACTCCGGCACGGGTGCGGATTGGACCCAGCTCTTGACCGATCCCGCTCTAGTGAGCCATCTGGGAGAGTTACTGCAGGTCTATCGCGAGGCTCCGGCCGAAAAGCGTGATCAGGCCCTGCTCGAGGCCATGCGCAACATCAAAGGTGGGACCGCCAGGGTCACGGTCACACCGGAGACGGCTGCGTCAGCACCGGAGGCCCAGCCCGCGGCAGGGGCACAGCCAGCACCCGCATCGCCAGTGGCGACCAGTCCAGCTGCCAGTCCGCCATTCGAACCAGACATTTTCACTCCGACCTGGGGCGAGGACCGCCGCCGTCACGCTCGCATGCGGTGCTTCGTTGCGGTTGAGTTGCGACTGGGCAACTCGGCGGTGCCCATCTGGGGAAACCTGTCCAACACCAGCATGGGGGGATGCTTCGTCGAGACTGCTTCACCCGTGCCCTCAGGCGTAAGCGTGGAGATCGGTCTTTGGCTGGCCAACGGCAAGATCTGGATTAAAGGAATCATCCTTACTGGCATTGTCACCAGGAGCAGTCCATCCTTCGGCGTACGTATCAAATTCTCGGAACTCGAACCCACGGAGCGCGAAAACCTTAGGCACTTCCTCAAGTTCGTGGAAAGCACGACCAAGGGCTACAACACCGAGAATGGCTACCTGGCGCAGATGAAACGTTAGCTCGGTTTCGATCATCGACCCACCGGTAATCTCTAAACCTGGCACCATATTGGGACTGGCCGCCCTCCGCTGTGTGTGGGTCGGACACTCTTGTCCGACGCCTTGACTTTGATTTTGGGGCCGTCCTAACCACGGGAAAAGCCGTAAACAAGAACGATCAAAAACAGGAGCACAACTTCCAAAAGCGTCGGACAGGAGTGTCCGACCCACACAAGCTCGGGGGTAGTCATGGCCGCAGCACGGGTTGGCAGAAATTGATAAACTGAAATAGGCTGAATTGTGAATTCCCGTCTCTGACGAATTATTAAGGGATGTTGACTTCCATCCGCGTCGGCTGATGACGTACCCTCCAGAGGGAGAGTTTTTCATGGTAGCGACCGAGCAGACTCTAGCCACCGGCAAGCAGTTGGACATGCTGTGCATCAACACCATCCGCACCCTGGCGATGGATGGGGTACAGCAAGCAAACTCCGGACATCCAGGCGCGCCCATGGCGTTGGCGCCGGTAACCTACAGCCTGTGGCAGCAATTCCTGCGTTACGACCCCGCCGATCCGGTATGGCCCAATCGCGACCGCTTCATCTTGTCGAACGGCCACGCCTCCATGCTGCTGTACGCCATGCTGTACCTGGCGCAAGTGCGTGGCGTGAATCCCGAAGGCGAGCGCCTCGGCGAATTGGCCGTTTCGATGGATGACCTCAAGCATTTTCGCCAGCTCGATAGCAGGACTCCCGGACATCCCGAATACCGCTGGACCTCCGGTGTCGAAACCACCACTGGCCCGCTCGGCCAGGGCGTGGGCAATAGCGTAGGCATGGCG
>JBARIF010000754.1:0-14616 GCA_049799615.1 Terriglobales bacterium | reverse complement strand
AATCCACCCTGCTCAATGCCCTGGTCGGCGAAAAGCTGGCCATCATCAGCCCCAAGCCCCAGACCACGCGCAACCGCATTCTGGGGATCATCCACGTGCCCAAACAGAAGGGCAAACTCGGCGGCCAGATCGTCCTCATCGACACTCCGGGAGTTCACCGGCCGGACACTTCTCTGGGTCGCAAGATGATGGCCGAGGTTCGGGAAGCGATGGTGGGCTGCGAACTAGTGCTCTTGATCGTAGACGTCACACGCAGGTTCACGCGCGAGGACCATTTTGTCCTTGAGATGGCGAAGAAATCGGGAACACCAGTGTTCCTGCTGCTGAACAAGATCGATCTTCTGCGTGGGACGAAAGAAAAATTGCTTCCTGTCATGGACGAGTACCGGAAGCTGCACGAGTTCCGGGAAATCATTCCTCTCTCCGCCAGAAAACGCGAAGGTCTTGAAGTGCTGTTGGAAAAGGTGCTCCGGTTTCTTCCCGAAGGTCCACACTATTTTCCCGAAGACCAGATCACCGACCAGCCCGTGCGTTTCATGGTGGCGGAGATCATCCGGGAGCAAGTCCTGGTGGAGACCGAAGAAGAGGTCCCGTACGCGACCACGGTTGTGATCGAGCAATTCGAGGAAGGCACGAAATTGACCCGCATTGCGGCCATGATCTACTGCGAGCGGAGCGGACAGAAGGGAATTCTGGTAGGTAAAGGCGGCCAGATGCTCAAGAAGATTGGAACTGCAGCCCGCTTGCAGATCGAAAAGATGCTGGGGAAGCGGGTGTTTCTGGAACTCTTCGTGAAGATTCGAGAAAACTGGCGCGAATCGCACGAATTCGTCGAGGAACTGGATTGGCGGCGCCAAGTGGAGCGGTTGGCGGGCAGCGTGAAGCCATGAGCAGGCGTAACTTGGCTGAAATGCGGTTATCCCTGTAGAATCCCCCAACGCGGGCGCGCATCCAACAATCAGCGATCCAGTCAATTGAAAGCGAAAGCAGGGCGATGACCGAGAACCCGGAGATGCACGAGTTCGAAACCGGCAAGTTGAAGCTGAAAATCACGCTGGCTGCGGACCGGAATGCGGTGGATCCAGTGGTCCAGAGCGTTATGGAGCTGGTGCGACAGGTGCACTGTGATCCGGAGAAATACGACGCCATCGAACTCGCCCTGACCGAGGCCCTGGCGAACGCGGTCGTCCATGGGGCCAAGGCCGATCCGTCGAAGATTGTCGAATGCGACGTGGTCTGTAACGAAGACCAGAGCATACTGATTGTAGTGCGCGATCCCGGCACCGGCTTCGACCCGGGCCAGATTCCCAATCCTCTGCGCGGCGAAAGCGTTTATTCCGACCACGGTCGAGGAATCTTCCTGATCAACCAGCTCATGGATGAAGTGAAGTTCCTCAAGAACGGCACCGAAATCCACATGATCAAGAAGTAGTATCTGGCGCCGCCGTCCCGGCGGCGTAAACGTGAGGGCAGGATGCTCTCACGACAGCCGGCAAGATGCCGGCGCTACAAATTCACTCCTTCACGGCAATTCCCAATGTCTTCATTTTGCGGTAAAGGTGGCTTCGTTCCAGGCCGAGCACTTCAGCGGTGCGGCTGATGTTGCCGTGATTGTCATCCAGCTTCTTGAGGATGTAGTCGCGCTCGTAGGCGGCGCGGGCCTGGTGCAGGGTAGAGAATTCGGCCCCGATGGATCGCCGGGTGCCATCGCGGTGGACCAGCGGCGGCAGGTGTTTGCGGTCGAAGCGGGTAGTGGTGGGGTTCATGATGACGATGCGCTCAATCACGTTGCGCAATTCGCGCACATTGCCCGGCCAGGAATAACGCATCAGGGTGTCAATGGCGTCGTCGGTGATCTCGCGCGGTCTGCGGCCGTAGGTGGCGGAAAACTCCCTGAGAAAATGGCGCGCCAGCAAAGGTATGTCCTCCTGGCGTTCGCGCAACGGAGGAACAGAGAAGGGAATAACGTTGAGACGGTAGAACAAATCCTCGCGAAAGTTGCCGCGGGAAATCTCTTCGTCCAGGTCCTTGTTGGTGGAGGCGATGAGGCGCGCGTCCACGGTGACAGGTTCGTCGCTGCCCACGGGCGTAAAGCGCTGCTCGTCCAGCGTGCGCAGGACTTTCGACTGGGTCTTCAGGCTCATGTCGCCGATCTCGTCCAGGAAAAGCGTGCCGCCGTGGGCGCGATGAAACTTTCCTTCCTTGTCGGCGGTGGCGGCGGGAAACGAGCCCTTGCGATGGCCGAAGAGCTCGCTCTCGATCAGATCTTCGGGAATCGCGGCGCAGTTCAGCTCGACAAACATCTCGTTCTTACGCAGGCTTTGGGCATGGATGGCGCGGGCCACCAGCTCCTTTCCCGTGCCCGACTCGCCGTAGATCAGCACCCGGCCGTTAGTTGGCGCCATGAGCAGGATCTGCTGGCGCAGCGCTTTCATGGGGACGCTTTCCCCTTCGATCACGCTGCGGGGGGTGAGCTGCTTCTTGAGCTCACGGTTTTCCTGCTTCATGTGTCTGGCATCGACGGCATGCTTGATCAGGGTGAGCGTCTTGTCGATGGAGAGCGGCTTTTCCAGAAAGTCGTAGGCGCCCAGCTTGGTGGCGCGCACCGCGGTTTCGATGGTGCCGTGGCCGGAGATCATGATGACCTCGGGGGCGTTCTCCAGGTCGCGAATCTTCTGCAGTGCTTCAAGGCCGTCCATGCCGGGCAGCCAGACGTCGAGCAGCACGACATCGAAGGAGCGCTTGCGCAATGTCTCCAGGCAGGCCTCGCCACTGTCGGCGGCGGAGGCCCTGTAGCCTTCATCTTCGAGCACGCCCTTGAGCGATTGCCGGATGCCGGATTCGTCGTCCACGATAAGGATGTTATGCATGCTGGCGGGCCGGCGCGGTAATGATTTCGGCGGCGAGCGGCAACTCCACCACGAACCGGGTGCCGACCGGTTGGTTCTCCTCAACCCGAATGGAACCGCGGTGGTCTTCAATGATGCGACTGACGATGGCCAGGCCCAGTCCGGTGCCTCGCTTCTTGGTGGAGAAGTAGGGCAGGAAGAGTCTCTCTTTCAGTTCTTGGGTAACGCCGTGGCCGGTGTCGGCGACGGTGATTTCAACCGCGTCGCGGCTGTCTACCAGTAAGGTGGAGATCTGAATCTCCCGTACCAGCGCGCCTTGCATGGCTTCGGCAGCGTTGTCCACCAGATTGGCCAGGGCGCGTTTGATCGCTTCCGCATCCGCCATCACCTTGGGAAGATCGGGAGCCAGGAAGGTCTGCACATGGATCCCATCCAGCCGCCCGTTGAACATGGCCAGAGTATTTTCCACGATGGAATTGACGTTCGCGGGCGCAGGCTGCGCCGTAGGGAAGCGTGCCAGGGTGGAGAATTCGTCCACCAGGGTGCGCAAGGTTTCGACCGCTCCGCCGATAGTTTCTGAGCAGCCGCGCAGAACCTCGAGCGAAGCCGCATCGGGCTTGGAGCCGCGCTCCAGATGGCGGCGAATCCGTTCCGCAGAAAGCGCGATGGGAGTCAATGGGTTTTTGATCTCATGCGCGACCCGGCGGGCCACTTCCCGCCAGGCAGTCTGTTTCTGGGCCTTGAGCAGGTCGGACAGATCTTCGAAGACCAGAACATAGCCCAGCCCCTGGCCTCCATGTTGCAGCGTAGCCACGGTGACGGCCGCATTGAACCGGGAACGATGCAGAGCCACTTCCAGTTGCGTGGTGGTTGTGCCCATGCGGTCGGCGCGCCGTAACAGTGGCTCCAGGTCTTCCAGAATCTCCTGGGGAAATACTTCCTTCAGGACAGCGCCGATCACGATCAGGTCCGCGGACTCAGATCCTGAAGGGTTGAACATGCGAATCAACGCCTGGTTGACGTGAGTGATCCGGCGGTTGGCATCGAGCGACAGCACTCCGGTCGGAATGCTCTCCAGAATAGTCTCGATGTGCTGGCGGCGCTGTTCGAGCGCGATATTGGCCGCGCCCAGGTCGTGGCTGGAGGCTTCGATCTGGCGGCGGCTGGTTTCGAGTTCCTCCGCCATGCGGTTAAAAGACCGCACCAGATCCCCGATTTCGTCGGCCGCGCTCACCTCAACGCGGTAGTCCAAACGTCCGCGAGAAATTTCCTGCGTGGCTTCGGCCAGCGCCACCACCGGGCGGGTCACAAGCTTGGCCAGGTACAGGGCCAGCCAGGTGGTGGAAAACAGCACCAGGACAGTTAGCAGGAGGAGCAATTCCATGTAGGTGCGACGCAGCAATTTGCGCTGGCGGGCGAGTTCGAAATAACGCTGCTGGCTGGCATCGAGCTGCTTCACTGTGTCCGAGAACTTCTGCGGCAAAGGCATGGCCACCACAATCAGGCCG
The DNA here is from genome assembly GCA_049799615.1 of Terriglobales bacterium. Taxonomy (GTDB): domain Bacteria; phylum Acidobacteriota; class Terriglobia; order Terriglobales; family Acidobacteriaceae; genus JAIQFF01. The sequence continues at coordinate 10,259 of JBARIF010000754.1, read as the reverse complement.
CGATCGCCTACGGCAGCGGCGCTCAGAATGTAGTCTGTATTCTCCCATTTGAGCGGGACAATGGCGTCGGAGGTCAGACGGTCCATTGGGATCCTGGCCTTCAGCAGCGGCCACGCTGCGGGAGCATTGAGGCTGGCTTCGGCGGTGCCAGCCTCAAGGGCCAAGGCGAAGCCGCCCTGCAAAGTTGTTTCGTGCCGCCGGAATTCATTCATCACAGAGGAAAAGCCATGGCCGGCAAAGGCCCGTTGCGCTTCCGGCGACGCTGCGATGGCCTCGGCCTCGGCGCGCGCATTCTGGGCCGCGTACTTCTTCACCAGCGAGGCCACGGCTGCCGTGTCCTCCCGCACCTCCTCGACGGGACGCGAAAACCACCGTTCGATTGAATTATTCATCAGCCCGTAAGCGAACCAGAACATCATGATGACGGGCAGGAACGAGAGCAGCAGTCCCCCGACCACCAGGCGGGTGCGGAATTTCGAACCCAGAACGCCGAGGCGCCGTTCCGCAAACAGTTTCAGGAGATTGCGGGCCAGCACGAACGTCAAAGCCACGAACAGCAGAAAAATCAGGATGGTAAGCGCGGCAAAAAACAAAAGCGGAAAACGCTGTTGGATGTCGGCGTTGAAAACGTCCAGATCGAAAGATGACTGGGAAAGAAGAATCCCAAATGACACCGCGATTCCGATAGCCAGCAAGATGATGACTTTCTTGCGGCTAGTCGTTTCCTTGCCACGGGTTGGACTGGGAGCAGCCACGTAAGGAACCGGCCCCGTGGAGCGCGAATGCTCCACGGGACTAAGTGCCTCATTATAAGCCTCCCGTGCGCGGTTAGACGGTAGCGGAGCGTGCTCCTCCGCCATGCAGCCTGGTGCCCCATTCATTCGCGCTTTTTGCGAACGAGTCGGGTGCGCTATGACCTGCACGCTTCAAGATCAACAATCAAGGTCGAACCAATTTGGAGATGACCCACCATCGGCGTCCAAGTGCAGAACGGCTCGGTGCCGACGTCTTCGATTCCCGCCCTTGCAAAAAACGCAAGGGTGGGGCAGCCTAGGACTCTTGGTGCCAGCGTACCACCGGGAAAGGGTGGCTTGCCCGCCACGGAACTACTTATGAAGTCACTTTTGGCATTTCTGGTTATGGCCGTAGTGGCGGCCACAAGTGTATCGGCGCAGATGAACCAGCCGATGGTCGCTGAGAACCCGATCCAGGTTTCCGACCACGTCTGGGCGATCATGGGTTTTCCTAACATCGCCATCGTGGTGGGCAGCCGCGCGACGCTGGTTGTCGATACCGGTCTGGGCCCGAAGAATGGAGCCACTGCCGTGCGGGTAGCGGCGAAACTTGCGCCCAACAATCAGAAGCTCTTCCTCACCACCACGCACTTCCATCCTGAGCACGCCGGCGGTGAGCCCGGCTTTCCTCCCGGCACCATTCTGATCCGCGACGAAGTGCAGCAGCAGGAAATGGAGAAGCACGGCCAGGAGATGATCGACATGTTCAGCCAGCGCTCGCCGCTGAATAAAGAGCTGCTGGCGGGCGTTGTATTGCGATCGCCCGACGTGATTTTCGATCAGGAAGCGAAGATTGACCTGGGCGGGATTACGGCCCGCCTGCTGTGGTTCGGCGGGGCCCACACCAAGGGCGATGAGCTGACCTTTGTCGAACCGGACCGCACCCTGATTTCAGGTGACGTGGTGCAGAACCAGACCATGCCGAACATCTTCGGCGACGGCGGCACACCCGCGAGCTGGCTGGCCGTGCTGGAGAAGGTAGCCGCGCTCAATCCCGCACACGTCTTGCCCGACCATAGCGCTCCCGGCGATGGGTCGCTGGTGGCGGCGGAAGTTAATCTGATCTCTGGAATCCGCACGCGAGCGCTGGCCCTCAAGCGCCAGGGCATGTCCCCCGATGAGGCCGGAAAACAAATCAACGCAGAACTTAGGACGCAACATCCCGACTGGCCCAATACCAACGCCGCCGGATTCGTCAAAAGCGTTTATGCGGAGCCGCCGGGAGGCCCTCGATAAGAGCAGTGGCTGCCCCACCCTTGCATTTTTTGCAAGGGTGGGAACCTCGATCCCATCCACCGCAAAGGGAGAATTTGAGTGGTATAGCTCGGGCCAACCGCCCAGTTGGACCCCGACAATCCTTGTGATCGTAAACGTCGAGGATAGTTGAAGTCTCCTCCTCCCACCCTTGTGTCTGAACATCGAGGCCGTTACCGAAGTCATTCCACCCCTGCCGCCCTTTTTCGTCGCGCTTTTCCCTTGCATCGAGGTCTTTCCCCTGTAATCGTGCGGCTTCTGCGGCCCTTGAATCTCTGACTTGCGCACAAATACCCACTAGTCGTACGCACTAAAGTTACTGGTGCGGTAACCCGGTTACGTTGACAATTTGTGTCAACGCGATAGGCTGCAACTTCTCCCCTCGAAAAGCAGCAGAACTCGCGCCGCATTCGTACACCGAATTTATCTGACGCACAGATAGGAGATCGAAGTATGTCTCAACGGCTGGGTGATCTTCTGGTCAAAGAGAAGGTCATCACCAGGGAGCAGTTGGAGCAAGCGACCAAGGTCCAGAAAGAGACCAACGTTCGCCTGGGCTCGGCTTTGGTGAAGCTGGGCTTCCTCACCGATGAGGATGTCACCAACTTTCTCTCCCGCCAGTACGGCGTGCCGGCCATCAATCTCTCCTACTTTGAAATTGATCCCTCGGTCGTAAAACTGATTCCGTTCGAGACCGCGAAGCGCTACCAGATTCTGCCCCTGAGCCGGGTGGGCGCGTCGTTGACCATCGCCATGGTGGACCCGACCAACGTTTTCGCCATGGACGATATCAAGTTCATGACCGGCTTCAACATCGAGCCGGTGGTGGCGTCCGAAAGTTCGATCCTCGAAGGCATCGAGAAGGCCTACGGCACCACGCAGCAGGAAGATCTCGAGCAGGTCATGCAGTCCATGACCGAGATCGGCGACGCTGACGTCGAGTTGCAGGCGGAAGAAACCGAGATGGAGGCGGCCGACCTGGAGCGGGCGGCCGACGAAGCTCCCATCGTGAAGCTGGTCAACCTGGTGTTGACCGACGCGGTGAAGCGTGGGGCCAGCGACATCCACATGGAACCTTACGAAAAGGAATTCCGGGTGCGCTTCCGCATTGACGGCGTGTTGCAGAGCATCATGTCACCGCCGCTGAAATTGAAGGACGCCATCACCTCGCGCGTGAAGATCATGGCCAAGCTGGACATCAGCGAAAAGCGCCTGCCGCAGGACGGCCGCATCATGCTGAAGATGAGCCTGGGCGGACGCAAGAAGCAGCTTGATTTCCGGGTCAGCACGCTGCCCACCCTGTGGGGCGAAAAGATCGTCATGCGGTTGCTGGATAAAGAGAACCTGCGCCTCGACATGACCAAGCTCGGTTTTGAGCAGGAGTCGCTGACCAAGTTCGAGAAGGCCATTCTCAAGCCCTACGGCATGGTGCTGGTGACCGGTCCTACGGGATCAGGGAAGACCAACACTTTGTATTCGTCCATTGCGCGCCTGAATACGCCCGACACCAACATCATGACCGCCGAAGATCCGGTCGAGTTTCAGCTGGCCGGAGTCAACCAGGTGCAGATGAAGGAACAGATCGGGTTGAACTTCGCGGCGGCGCTGCGCGCCTTCCTGCGGCAGGACCCGAACATCATCCTGGTTGGTGAAATCCGCGACTTTGAAACCGCGGAAATTGCCATCAAGGCTGCTCTCACCGGCCACCTGGTGCTGTCCACGCTGCACACCAACGGCGCGCCCGAGACGATTACCCGCCTGATGAACATGGGTATTGAACCCTTTCTGGTTGCGACCTCGGTCCACCTGATTTGCGCCCAGCGGCTGGTGCGCCGCATATGCGGTGAGTGCGCCGAAGTCATTGACATGCCGGTGCAGGCTCTGATCGAAGAAGGCTACACCCCGGAAGAAGCCAAGACGGTGAAGATCAAAAAGGGCAAGGGCTGTGGCACCTGCAACAACACCGGCTACAAGGGCCGGACCGGTTTGTACGAAGTAATGGAAGTCGATGACGAGATCAAGGAACTGGTGCTGGTGGGCGCTTCGGCCCTGGAGTTGAAGAAAAAGGCAATTGAGCGCGGCATGATAACGCTGCGCCGGAGCGGGTTGATCAAGGTCGCTGCCGGCCAGACTACGCTCGAAGAAGTGGCACGCGAGACCATTCACTAGAGTTCAGGAAGGAAAGGGGAAACTATGTCGCTTTCGTTAAGTGATCTGTTGAAAAGGCTGCTGGAGATGGGGGGAAGCGACCTCCACATCACCACCAATTCTCCGCCGCAGATTCGAGTGCACGGACACCTGGTGCCGCTCGACCTGCCGCAGATGACGCCGGCGGAGACCAAGCAGCTGGCCTACAGCGTCATGACCGACTCGCAGAAACACCGCTTCGAAGAAAACCTCGAACTGGACTTCTCCTTCGGTCTGAAGGGTCTCGCCCGTTTCCGCGCCAACACCTTCAACCAGCGCGGCGCCACTTCGGCGGTCTTCCGTCTGATTCCGTTCGAGATCAAATCGTTTAACCAGTTGGGTCTTCCCGCCATTGTCACCAAACTCTGCGACAAGCCTCGGGGGCTGGTGCTGGTAACGGGTCCGACGGGCTCGGGAAAATCGACCACCCTGGCGGCGATGATTGACAAGATCAACAGCGAGCGCCATGACCACATCCTCACCATCGAGGACCCGATCGAATTCGTGCACATGAACAAGAACTGCGTGGTCAACCAGCGCGAGTTGCACGCGGACACCAAGAGTTTTGCGGACGCGTTACGCGCCGCGCTCCGCGAAGATCCGGACGTGGTGCTGATCGGCGAAATGCGCGATCTCGAGACCATCGAGTCGGCGCTGCGCATCGCTGAAACCGGCCACCTTACGTTCGGCACGCTGCACACCAACTCGGCGTCATCGACCATCAACCGGATTATCGATGTGTTTCCAGCCCACCAGCAGCCCCAGATCCGGGCGCAGCTGTCGCTGGTGCTGGAAGGCATCATGTGTCAAAGCCTGCTGCCGACGGCAGACGGCAAGGGCCGGGCCATGTGCATGGAGATCATGGTCCCGAATGCAGCCATCCGCAACCTGATCCGTGAAGACAAGATCCACCAGATCTACTCTTCCATGCAGTCTGGTCAGGACAAGTTCGGAATGCAGACGTTTAACCAGGCGCTGGCGACGGCGTATTTCCAGAAAAAGATCACTCTGGAAGTGGCCATGGCGCGTTCCAGTAACACCGACGAGTTGCAGGAGATGATCAACCGGGGCGCAGGTCTGAATCGTAACCAGCCCCTGGCGAAGGGTGCCGCACCCAGCAAGCATTAAAAACGCTACCGGCAGACACGAAGGGGTCGGTGGCTGCCGCCGCCGGCGGTAGAAACGGGCGCGGAGAGAAAGCGGTTCTGGACGCCGGAACAACGGCGCGGGAAGAGCGAATTGCAGCGAGGAGAGGTTCACCATGCCAGTGTTCACATTTTCGGGAAAGAATGAGTCCGGTCAGAAGGTCAGCGGAGAGCGGACTGCGGCCAACAAACAGGCGCTGACCAGCCAGTTGCGGCGCGAGCGCATCACGCCCGGGCCCATCCGGGAAAAAGGCAAAGAATTTGTCATGCCGAGTCTCGGCATGAACAAGGTCAAGACCAAGGACATCGCCATTTTCTTCCGGCAGTTCTCGGTCATGATCGATGCCGGCCTGCCGCTGGTGCAGTGTCTGGAAATTCTGGCGGCCAACCAGGAGAACCCAGCCTTCCAGAAGACCTTGACTGGAGTGCGCACCACGGTGGAAGGTGGCGCTACCCTGGCCAACGCCATGAAGGGGCATCCCAAGATCTTCGACGATCTGACCACCAACATGATTGAAGCCGGCGAAACCGGCGGTATTCTGGACATCATCCTGCAGCGGCTGGCCATTTACATCGAGAAAGCGGTCAAGTTGCGGGCGGCGGTCAAGTCGGCTTTGATCTACCCGGTGTCGGTAGTCAGCCTGGCGTTCCTGATCGTAGGCGCGCTGCTGAAGTGGGTGGTCCCGATTTTCGCCAACCTGTTTATCGGTCTGGGCGTTGCCCTGCCGTTGCCCACTCGAATCGTAATGGGCCTGAGCGCGTTTGTCGGCCAGTTCTGGTGGTTCTTTATCGTCGGAGTAGTCGGCCTGGTGGTCGGCCTGAAACAGATTCGCAAGAATCCCAAGGGCCGTTATTACTTCGACTACGCCCTGCTCAAGCTGCCCATTCTGGGCACACTGCTGCGCAAAATCGCGGTGGCCCGCTTTACCCGCACCCTGGGGACCCTGATTACTTCGGGCGTGCCCATCCTGGAAGGTCTGAGCATTACGGCCCGGACATCAGGCAATGCGGTGCTGGAAGAGGCTTTGATGAAGGTGCGTAAGGCCATCGAAGAAGGCCGCACCATCGTCGATCCCCTGCGGGAGTCGGGCGTTTTTCCCAACATGGTGACCCAGATGATCGGAGTTGGCGAAGCTACCGGCGCCATGGATGCCATGCTGCAAAAAATCGCCGACTTCTACGAAGACGAAGTCGATTCCGCCACCAAGGACATGCTGGCCATGCTGGAACCGGTCATCATCGGCCTGTTGGGCATCATGATCGGCGGCATTGTCATTTCTCTCTACATGCCGTTGTTCTCGATGATCGCCAAACTGGCGGGCTAAGTACAAGTGCAGTCATCCGTCGTCAGTCGTCGGTCTTCAACACTTTCTGACGGCTGATGACCGACGGCTGACGACTAGAGCTCAGGGATTCGAGTCTTGCATGCAATCCATTTTCGATGAGCGGCTTTGGCTGGCCTGGCTGGTCAAGGTTCGCATCATTGTTCTGACCCTTCTGCTGGGAATCGAACTGGCCATTGCCCGGCTCACGCCGAATTCTTTTCCCCTGCGCCTGTTTATCGATGTCATTTTGCTGTGGTACGCGGTTTCAGTCTTCTATGTGCTCCTGCTTTCTTTTTGGGAAGAGCGCCGCATCCAGTCTCTTCTGCAAGTCCTCACCGACCTGATCATGGTCACGCTGGTGGTTTATGCCACCGGCGGCGTGGACAGCTCCCTGAACTTCTTCTATCCCCTGGTCATCACGGTGGCTTGTATCCTGTTGCCGCGAATCTGGGCTTACCTGACCGGGGCACTGGCTTTCATCCTGTATGTGGCGGTCCTGGAACTGACTTATTTCGAAGTCATTCCTTCGTATTCCGCCACCCATCCCGGACTGGGAGCTCTCCAGGCCATTATTTTCGTCAATCTGTTCGGCTACCTGGCAGTGGCCTACCTGGCGGGACTGCTGGCGGCGAAGCTGCATCAGGTTGATGTAAAGCTGAAGTACACCAGTGGAGCGCTGGAAGACCTGCAGGCGCTGCACGAAAATATCATTCAATCCATCAGCGGAGGCCTGATCACAACCGGGCTCGATGGCTACATCACTCTGGCAAACCCCGCCGCACAAAAATTGTTTGAGCGCTCGGAAAGTGATTTTCTGGGTCAGGCCGTGGGCCAGCTCTTTCTTGACCCCTTGCCCGCCGCCGATTCAGAACGGGCTCATGGGGAGGTGCGCTTTGTGGCCTCGAATGGTTTCTGCAAGACCCTGCGGGTTATGGCGACGGCTCTCACCGTCCCCGGACGGATGGCGATTGGCTACGTTTACACCTTCGATGACCTGACCGAGATCCGGCGCCTGGAGCGGGACCTGCGCATTCAGGACCGGCTGGCAGCGGTGGGACGGTTGGCGGCTGCGATCGCGCATGAGATCCGCAATCCTCTGACTTCGATTGCCGGTTCCGTGAGCATGCTCTCCGGCATCGTGGATCTGAGCGAAGAGCATCGCCAGCTGTTGCAGATTGTGACCCGGGAATCGGAACGGCTGAACGGCATCATTACCGATTTTCTGGTTTACTCCCGCGGCAAACAGTATCAATTCGCATCCGTCGATTTGCTGCCCCTGCTGGAGGACACGCTCACCCTGCTGGAGCACCGGCTGGTGACCGAGAACACGGGGATCCGCATTGAGCGGCACTATGACATTACGCAAGCGTTCACCATTGCGGACGGCGACAAAATCAAGCAGGTGTTCTGGAATTTTTGCGAGAATGCGGTCCGTGCCATGCGTTCAGGGGGAGTACTCAGGGTCTCTCTGGAGCAGGTTGGCGATGACTGGCAAATCAACTTTGCCGACACCGGCCCCGGCATGAGCCGCCAGTTGGTGGAGAAGATCTTCGAACCCTTCCAGTCGCAGTTCGAAGGCGGCACCGGGTTGGGACTGGCCATCGTGTACCAGATCGTGCAGGCGCACGAAGGCAAGGTCTGGGCGCGCTCCAAAATCGGGGAAGGCAGCGTCTTCGTTCTCCGCTTGCGCCGGGTGCCTGTGGCTGAGGACATATCCGCGAAACTGCCGGCGGCGAAGCCAAAACTCCTGCCCCAGGACGGGGACGCGGTTGCGGCCGCGACGGGGACGGGAGGTCGGGCGCATGGGTAACATTCTGGTCTGCGACGACGAGCGCTCCATCTGCGAAATGCTCGATATTGCCTTGCGCCGCGAGGGCCACAAGGTCGAAACGGTAAAGTCGGGTGACGATGCTAAGAAGAAGCTCGACAGCGCGCTCTATGACGTCGTGGTCACCGACATCAAAATGCCCCACACGGATGGCATCGAAGTGCTGCGCTATGCGCATCAGGTCTCGCCCGATTCCGCGGTCATTCTGATCACCGCGGTCGACGACTATGAGGACGCGGTGGAGGCGGTAAAAGCAGGCGGGGCCGCCGATTACATCCGCAAGTCCCCCGGCCTGGTCAACGAAATCAAGCTTGCCATCAACCGCGCTCTGGAGAAGATGGCGCTGAGCCGGCAGAACTTTGCCTTCAAACGCGATGCCGCTACCCGCAACTCGCTGGACAACATCGTGGGCGCCAGCGCCGCCATGGAAAAGCTGAAACAGACCATTCGGACCGTGGCGTCCACCCAAAGTACGATCTTGATTTACGGCGAGAGCGGCACCGGGAAAGAACTGGTGGCCCGGGCGGTGCACGTTTGTTCGCCCCGGGCCGGGGAGCCCTTCGTTTCCATCAACTGCGGGGCTTTCCCGGAAACTTTGCTGGAGAGCGAATTGTTCGGCTACGTCAAAGGGGCCTTTACCGGCGCCAACCAGAACAAGCGTGGTTTGTTTGAGGTTGCGGACCAGGGAACCATCTTTCTTGATGAAATCAGCGAGATGACCCTGACCATGCAGGTCAAATTGTTGCGCGTCCTGCAGGAGCGCAGTGTGCGCCCGGTGGGCGGCACTACCGAAATACCCATCGACGTGCGCGTGATCGCCGCCACCAACCGCGATCTCGACCGGCAGGTGGCCGAGAATACCTTTCGCGAAGACTTGTATTACCGCTTGAGCGTGATTCCGGTCTCGGTGCCGCCACTGCGGGAGCGTCGCGAGGACATCCCGGTGCTGGTCAATCATTTCCTGAAGAAATATGCTCCGGCGGCCGGCAAGAGCATTTTGCGGGTGAATGCGCATTCGCTGGGCGCCCTCTCCGGATATGACTGGCCGGGCAATGTGCGCCAGCTGGAAAACACCATCGAACGGGCAGTGGCGCTGGAGACCGGAGAAGAGCTCACTGTCGAACTTCCCGCCGAGCGCTCCAAGGCAAGGGCGGCGGCAGCCGGAGTCGGCGGACCCGTTTCCATCGCACCGGGCTCGGTCCTGCCTGAGGGCATGGACATGGAGAAGTACGTCGCCGACATCGAGCGCTCGCTATTGCTGGCGGCCTTGGCGCAATCGAACGGCGTGCAGACCCGGGCGGCAGAGGTGCTGAAGATCTCTTATCGCTCGTTCCGGCATTTGGCGAAGAAATACGAACTCTAAAGCTTCTAGCTTCTGGCTCCTAGCTAAAAGCCAGCAGCCAGAAGCTAGGAGCCGCTTTTTTTCAGTTGCTGCTTCCATCCCAGGATTCTCGCTTTATTGGCCTCGGCTTCGGCTTCCGGAATCATGCCCTTTTTCTGGTACAGAACGGACAGGCTGGTATACGCCAGCACGTCATCGGGATCGAGCTCGGCGATGCGCTTGGCTACGGCGATGGCTTCATCCAGACGGTTGAGGTCTTGCAGGGTGCGGGCCATGCCGTGCATGGCCTCGGTAAAGACGGGATCGGCGGCCAAGGAGTGCTGGTATTCGGTCAGGGCGCGCTCCTGTTCACCCTCTGCGACCAGATCGAGGGCAGCGTAGTAG
>JBARIF010000753.1:0-11358 GCA_049799615.1 Terriglobales bacterium | reverse complement strand
GCAGTACCTAGACAGCGAGCGCTCGCAAAGCAAGGTCGGACACATTCATCTTGAGCAGGGTAAGAAGACGGCCCTCGAAGTCAGGTACCGGCAGACGAAACCCGGGCCCACACAGGCGCAGTTGATTTGGGCGAAGTACGATCCGAAACCGGATCCCGCCGCAATCGAAGCGGCGAAGAATGCGGATGTGGTGGTTGTAGTGATGGGAATCACCAGCCAGCTCGAAGGCGAGGAGATGGCGGTGAGCGAAGAGGGATTCAAGGGCGGCGACCGCACCAGCATCGATCTACCGAAGCCGGAACAGGAGTTGCTCGAAGCGGTGACGGCCACGGGGAAGCCAGTCGTGCTCGTGCTGGCCAACGGAAGCGCCCTCGCCGTGAACTGGGCACAAGAACATGTGAATGCGATTCTGGAATCCTGGTATGCGGGCGAAGAAGGCGGCGCGGCTGTGGCGGAGACACTTTCGGGGAAGAACAATCCCGCCGGGCGCCTGCCGGTCACTTTCTACACCGGCATCGATCAACTTCCGCCGTTTGAAGACTACGTAATGAAAGGGCGAACTTATCGCTATTTCGAAGGCAAGCCGTTGTATCCGTTCGGGCATGGCTTGAGCTACACGACATTTTCCTATAGCGGCCTGACACTTCCGCAGAAGGCGCTCAAGGCCGGCGATCCACTGACCGCAGAGGTGACCATCACGAATACCGGCCCGTGCGAGGGTGACGAGGTCGCCCAGCTCTATCTAAGTTTTCCGAACGTGGCGGGAGCGCCGCTGCGTGCCTTGCGCGGGTTCAAGCGCGTTCACTTAAAGCCAGGCGAATCGCAGAAGGTCGGCTTCGAGTTGAAGGAACGCGACCTGAGCATGGTAACCGCATCCGGCAAGCCGATCATCGCGAAGGGGACGTATTCAGTTTCAATCGGGGGAGGTCAGCCGAATACGGTCGCACCGACAGTGGCCGGTACATTTCAAGTGAAAGGTACCCGGATGCTGCCGGAATAGCCTGAGCACGAGTCAATTGAACACGCCATTGGTGACGCAAGTTCGCCGGCTGCGAATCTGCGATAATCGGCGCCCATACTAAAAAGTGAGGACAACATTGCAACCCAGATTGTGGCAAACCGTGGCCTGGACCATACTCCTGCTGAGCACTGGTGCGCAGGCCCAGCAGGCAAACTCGTGTGCCGCGCTGAAAAACTTTAAAGCTCCGAAGGTTGAAGTCACGAAAGCCGAACAGATTGCTTATGGAACTACTGTGCCCAATCGCTACGGGCCGGGCCACAGTGCTCCGCTCCCTGCGTATTGCCGAGTCGAGGGCGTCATCAATCGCCGCGCCGGAGTTGGCGGCGAGAATTTTGGCATCAACTTTGCGCTCGCCCTCCCCTATCAATGGAACGGCGATTTCCTGATGCAGGGTGGAGGCGGCAGCAACGGCATAGTGCTTCCCCCGCTCGGTCTGAATGCTGCCGGAGATGCGCCTGGTCTTATGCGCGGGTTCGCCGTAGTCAGCACCGATGCTGGCCATAAAAGTGAACGCGGATTTGATTTCGGTTTCATGAAAGATCAGCAGGCCTATCTCGATTTCGCCTATCTCGCGAATGCCGAGGTCGCCACCCTGGCCAAACAACTCGTCGCGCAACACTACGGGAAGCCGGCAGCCTTTTCGTATTTCTCCGGATGTTCCACCGGCGGCCGCGAGGGCATGATACTTTCGCAACGCTACCCTACCTTGTTTGACGGGATTATTTCAGGTGATCCCGCCATGCGCACCGGACTTTCCAATCTGGCGATCGGCAAGTGGATCCCCGTCGCGTTCAACCAGGTTGCGCCAAAAGACGCAAATGGCAAGCCAATCATCGCGCAGGCTCTCAGCGATGCCGATCGCAAGATCATCAGCGGCGCGCTCCTGCAAAAGTGTGATGCAAAGGACGGAGTGGCCGACGGCATTATTTCCGATCCTCTGGGCTGCGATTTTGATCCGGCGGTGTTGACGTGTAAGGAAGGGAAAAGCGAGTCGTGCCTGAGTCCGGAAAAAGTCGCTGCAATCAGGAAGGCTGTGGGCGGGCCAAAGACGCCGGGTGGTGTCCAGGTGTATCCCGGCTTCCTGTACGACACTGGCATCACTGCTAGCGCTCCCATCCGTGGCATTCTCTCGCCGGGGCCCGGCATTTTCGGGCCGGCAACCACCGCCATGGAAGTGGACGTTGAGAAGGAAGCGCTCGCGGATGTTCAGCCGCTTGTGGACTCGATGTCCACCAATTTGACTACGTTTTTTGGGAATGGCGGCAAGCTGATCTTTTACCACGGCGACAGCGATCCCTGGTTCTCTCCTCTCGACACATTCGAGTACTACAAGGAGATGGCGGCTGCGAATGGCGGCCTGGAAGCAGTTTCCAAGTGGAGCCAGTTCTATTTCGTCCCAGGAATGGGGCACTGCGGCGGAGGCCCGGGTCTTGATCAGTTCGATCTCCTGGGCGCGATGGTCAACTGGGTGGAGAAGGGGGAGGCTCCCACGGCAGTAGTCGCGACCGGCAAAGCATTCCCTGGTCGCAGCCGTCCCCTGTGTCCCTACCCCAAACACGCCCAATATAGAGGACAAGGCAATACTGAGGACGGGAACAATTTCGAATGCCGTTGAACCGCCTACCGAAGTTTAGCCTTACTGTTCCACCGAAAGAACGGTGACCGATTTCGGCTCAAGCTTCAGAGTCAGTTTGCCGCCGACGACTTTCGTGAAGACCGGCTTCGGTATTACGGTGTTCGGAGCATCGAAGGTGTTGACGCTGTCAACCTTCGGGGCGGTCAGGGTCTCTCCTTCCGCTGATTTCGCCGTGATGCCGGTCAGGCTGGTTTCAATATCCACTGCCTGATCGGGGTCAAGGTTGGTGATTTCCAGCCATAGTTTGCCGCTTTTGTCCCTGGCGGCAATGGCATCCACCCGAGGCAGCGTGATGGCGCCTAGTTTGTAGGTTCCAGCGTCGAATGTCATAGGCACAAACGTAGCATCCTGGAACGGCACATACATTTTGAAAACGTAGTAGGTGGGTGTCAGGACCATTTTTTCTTTGTCGGTGATGATCATGGCCTGAAGCACATTAATCATCTGCGCGATGTTGGCCATGCGCACCCGATCGGCATGACGTGCAAAAATGTTCAGATTAAGCGCCGCCAGGATAGCGTCGCGCAAGCTGTTTTGCTGGACCAGGAAGCCGGGGTTGCTGCCGGGCAACGGGGCATACCACCCTCCCCATTCGTCCACCACCAGGGCCACTTTTTTCTCCGGGTCATACTTATCCATGATGGCCGAGTGCTTGTTGATCAGACTGTCCATGTCCAGCGTGGAGTGAAGAACTTGCGCGTACTCGGTGGTTCCGAATCCGACGGACGCCAGTTTGTTCTCCCAATTCACTACCGTGTAGTTGTGCAGGGAAAGGCCGTCGATGTCCCAGCTCCACGAGTGATGCTGATAGGCTTTCATGACGGCCTCGGTCCAGTCGGTCCAACGGGGCCCATCGCCCCCGGGGCCCACCGCGATCTTCAGCATCTGCTGCTGTTTGTCCTGCTGCTCGGGATTAAAGTTCCTGACGAAGCGGCTGTAAACCTTGAGCTGATCCAGGTAGAATTCGGGAGTCATGTTGCCGCCACAGTCCCAGCTCTCATTGCCGATGCCAAGAAAGCTTACCCTGTAGGGAGCAGGATGGCCGTTGGCGCCACGCTCCTTCGCCAGGGTGGTCGGCTGCGCCGTAGTCAGGTATTCCAACCATTCGGACGCTTCCTGAGCAGTGCCGGAGCCGACGTTGACCGACAAGTACGCTTCGGCGCCGATCTGCTCGACAAAGTCCATAAACTCGTGGGTGCCGAAGGTGTTCGGTTCGATTACCCCGCCCCAGTTGGGATTGAGGCTCACGCTTCGTGAGGTACCGATGCCTTTGCGCCAGTGATACTCATCCGCGAAACAGCCGCCAGGCCAGCGAACGTTCGGCACTTTTAGAGCTTTCAAAGCGGTGACGACGTCGTTGCGAATGCCGCGGGTATTGGGAATCGCGGAATCGGGCCCCACCCAGATACCTTCATAGACTCCATGACCAAGATGTTCGGCGAACTGGCCGAAGAGGTTGCGATCGATCTTCGCGCCGGCTTTGGTAGTGTCCACCGACAAAGCAAACTTGTCGGCGGCTATGAGAGGAGCGGTAAGAATCGCGGTCAGAAGAAAAAGACGAAGCAGGAAAGTGCGCATGGGAGAGACGTGTCCTTTGTTTGAAGTTGGGGTCAATCATTCATCGACAAAATAGAAATCAAATGCCGCGAAGTATAGCTTTTCCTTTGCCAATCGGAGAGTGTAGTATTCGTTTGCTCAATCGATTTCGAGATGTGAATTGCCGTTTGGCCAATGACGGAGCTCACGTCAAGCAAACGATTGCTGAAACTTGCAAAATTGCTGCCAGCGCCAAACCGGAACACCAGGACAAGACAATATATGAAAACTGCCGGAATGATGATGCTTATCTTTGCGACGCTATGCTGGGCACAGGATAACAGCACTTTCCAACCTGCCACGACGAACGTATGGGGAGCCGAATATCCGCGGGTTGACAGCGCGGGTAGAGTGCAGCTCCGGGTTAAAGCTCCAGACGCCACCAAGGTCCGGGTGAATTTCTGGAGCGGCCCCAAGGCGGACATGGAGAAGCGGCCCGACGGATTCTGGACTATCACCACGCCGCCGCTGGTTCCCGGCCTGCATTACTACACGTTGGTCATCGATGGCGCGGAAGTCAGTGACACTAACAGCCAGGGGTTTTTCGGCGGAGGCAAATATGCGAGCGCAGTGGAAGTTCCAGAGCCGGACTCGACTTACTATTCGATCCAGGACGTGCCCCACGGCCAGGTCCGCGAGGCCTGGTACAACTCGAAGGTGACCGGCTCCTGGCGGCACGCACTGGTGTACCTGCCGCCGGATTATGATCGCGAAACCAAGGTGCGCTATCCGGTGCTCTACCTGCAGCACGGCGCCGGCGAAGATGAGACGGGGTGGATCAGGCAGGGGCATGCGAACTTTATCCTCGACAATCTCATTGCAGCGAGAGGCTGCAAGCCCATGATCGTCGTGATGGCGTATGGCTACGCCCGGCGTGCCGGCGAGCCGCCTGATTTTACTGCGAAAGCTTTTGGTTCTCCCGAAATGATGAAAGCAATGCAGGATATGTCCGCGGTGTTTGAAGACGACGTGACTCAGGCGTTGATTCCTTATATCGATTCAACTTTTCGAACGATCCCGGACCGCGACCACCGCGCCATGGCTGGACTTTCCATGGGCGGCATGCAGACTTTTCAGGTGACGCTCGATCACCTCGATCTCTTTTCCTATATCGGAGGGTTCAGCGGGGCTGGCGGTATGCTGGTGCTGGGAAACCGGAAACTGGATCCCAAGACCGATTACAACGGGGTGTTTGCCGATGCGGCCGCATTCGGCAAGAAAGTGCACTTGCTGTGGATCGGCGTCGGAACCAATGAACCGGAACGAATGCGGGCGGGACTGCTGCGACTGCATACTTCGCTGCAGGAGGCGGGCATCCAGCATGTGTTCTACGAATCCCCCGGCACGGACCACGAGTGGCAGACCTGGCGGCGGGACCTCAAGGATTTTGCGCCGAGGTTGTTCTAAGGGAACTTCCGCATTGTCGCGCCTCTTGGGAAATTGCTGCGGTCCTCTCGAGATTGTTCATGGAATGTGATTAAGAAATTCCCCTCATGAGAAAGTTCGTGTTAGACACTTCCGAATTCATGATGGCGTTGAGTTCGTCTGGACGTAAGAACTGGCAGAATGACAGCACATGTCAGAAATGGCAAGTGTAAGAGAAATATATGAAACAATTGCTGTTTGTGCCGATGATGCCTTTTTTTTGGATATTGCGGGAATCAACAACTTATCTGGAATGAATGCGGGACAGAAGGTCAAAATCACCCCCTGCGGAAATCTCAGAATTTCGGCCATGTTAGACGTTCATGTAGCGATAGGCAGTTTCTGCACATTGGACGCTTATGCCGACGTGCTCCCGCACATGCAGGAAGATGCTGCCGCAAGAAATAGAGGAAGCGCTCTTGGGACAGGGGGCATTATGGCTGCCTGAAAAGATAGCTCGGCACTCGATCCGACGACAGGAAGATTGAAGGATCGGGTGCCGAGCTTCGTCTGGACGGCTGGGGACGAGTATTGTTGGGGAGATGGCTCGTCGGGTTCTTCGTCTGCGGCAAACCCCAAAAAAGTTGTTTAGTACCGTACGAACAAGCCTCGCAAGTAGTCAACCCGTGCGGTCTGTGGCAAACTGTGGGCATGACAAACCAGCAACCAAACCAGCAACGATGCCCTCCGTATCGGGAAGACCTCAAGGTCCAGAAATTGGTCGAAAGCCTTGAGAAGAAGCTGGCTCTTCAAGCCAAGGCGATTCGCGAAGCCACCCAAACAAAGTCGAAGAACTAGTACCGCTTGGTCGTGAGTGTAAGCGCCTGACCCCTTCCACAAGCTAAGGCCGCTTTAGTTTCCAGCACTCTCGCGCAATGGCCCAGTCTTCCTGCGCTCGAATTACCAGGATCCGCACAAGCGAGTCCGGGGTGGCAATGTCGACGTCGAGAGAAGCTTTCGCGTTACCTGCGGCATCGAGTTTGAGCCCAAGAAACTCCAGGTTGCTACAAGTCGCAAGGCGCACTTCAGGCGAGTTCTCCCCAACTCCCGCGCTGAACACCAGCGCATCAATTCCTCCTAACACCGCGACCATAGCGCCGATGGAGGCTTGTAAGCGATGAATGTAGATGTCGAAAGCCAGCTGGGCTCGCTGGTTACCCTGTTTGATGGCGGTCAGAATGTGGCGCATGTCGCCAGAAACGCCTGAGATTCCGAGCAGTCCTGACTTCTGGTTCAACATCTCATCGATTTCCCGCCCGTCGACCTGGCCCTCGCGCATCAAATAGGTGAGAATTCCGGGGTCAACCGAACCAGAGCGTGTTCCCATCATCAGTCCTTCGAGGGGAGTAAATCCCATGGTGGTGTCAATGCTGTGGCCATCCCGAATCGCAGCGAGAGAACAGCCATTGCCGAGATGGCAAGTCACGAGCTTGAGGGAGCCGAGGCTCTCATGCAGTAGCTGCGCCGCACGCCCGGCACAATACTGATGATTGATGCCGTGGAACCCATAACGGCGTATGCCCGTTTTGAACCACTTGTAAGGACCGGGATATACGAGCGCCTGGAGGGGCATCTTGCGGTGGAACCCGGTATCGAAAACCGCGACCTGTGGTACGGGGCCGAGCAGCTTCTCAATAATTCCCACGCCTTCCAGTTCCGCGCGATTGTGCAGCGGGGCGAAAGCCGAAGCTTCGGCAATTCCGGATTTCACTTGCGCTGTGATCAGGACCGGTTCTTCATAATGCGGGCCGCCGTGAACGATGCGATGTCCCACCACATCGATCTCTGCAACCGAAGACAAAACTCGTGCCCGACCACTCCAGAGATTGCCAAGCAAGTGTTCCATGGCTTTCACTCGCGACGAATCCTGGAGTCGGTCTTCTTGTATGGCACCAGCGGAATTCCTGACCACAATGGTCGCGAACCCGGCATCCCACTCGACCTTCGCCTCCCACAGACAAGCCGGTGGGCTGTCCGGGAGAGTCTCTCCCAGATCGTAAAGGCAGAGCTTCTGGCTGCTGGATCCCGAATTGAGCACCAAAATCTTCATTCTTCAGTAAGGCCAGCTCCAGTTCTTCACTTCGGGCATATCGTCACCGTGCTCGCGCACATATTGCTTGTGCTCAACCAGCTTGTTACGCAGGAACTGTTTGAAATGCGCGCCCACATTCCGCAACCTGGCCACGCGATCGACGACGTCGCCGGCAAGATGGTAACGATCGAGATCGTTCAGCACGGTCATGTCGAATGGGGTTGTGGTCGTGCCCTCTTCCTTGTATCCGCGGACGTGAAAATGGTCGTGACCGGCACGGCGATAGGTCAGCCGATGGACCAGCCAAGGATAGCCGTGATAGGCGAAAATCACCGGCGTGTCGGTGCCGAACATGGAGTCAAACTCGTGGTCGGAGATGCCGTGGGGGTGCTCGCTCGGAGACTGAAGCGTCATCAGGTCCACTACATTGACAACCCGAATCTTGAGATCGGGGAAGTGTTGACGAAGCAGGTCGACCGCAGCCAGGGTTTCAAGCGTGGGAACATCGCCCGCGCACGCCATCACGGCGTCCGGCTCCTGACCCTGGTCGGTGCTGGCCCAGGACCAGATGCCAATGCCGTCAGTGCAGTGCTCAATCGCTGCATCCATGTCGAGCCATTGTAGTTCTGGCTGCTTGCCTGCCACGATGACGTTCACATAGTTGCTGCTGCGCAAACAATGATCGGCAACCGAGAGCAGACAGTTTGCGTCGGGAGGAAGATAAACGCGAACGATGCCCGCCTTCTTGTTCATCACGAAATCAATGAAGCCGGGATCCTGGTGGCTGAAACCATTGTGGTCCTGGCGCCAGACGTGTGAAGTGAGTAAATAGTTCAGCGAAGAGACCGGCCGCCGCCAAGGAATGTGATGAGTAGCCTCCAGCCATTTCGCGTGTTGGTTGAACATAGAGTCGACCACGTGAATGAAGCCCTCGTAGCAGGAGAAGAAACCATGACGGCCTGTCAGTAGATAACCTTCCAGCCAGCCCTGGCACATGTGCTCGCTCAGCATCTCCATGACCCGCCCGTCTTGCGAGAGGTTCTCATCTGTGGGCACGACGGGCTCCATCCATTCCTTCTTGGTGACTTCGTATAAAGCATCCAGACGGTTGGACGCGGTTTCATCCGGCCCGAATATCCGAAAATGTCTGGATTCCAGGTTTTGCTTCATCACGTCGCGCAAGAACGTGCCCAATACCCGTGTCGATTCCGCAGTGCCCGTTCCCGGTTTAGGTACTGGAACTGCATATTCCCGGAAGTCGGGCATTAACAGGGCCTTGCGCAGGAGGCCGCCGTTCGCATGCGGATTCGAGCCCATTCGCCGGTCGCCTTTGGGCGCCAGGTCTGCAAGTTCGGATAGAAGCTGTCCGTTGTGGTCGAACAACTCTTCAGGACGATAGCTCCTCATCCAGTCTTCAAGAATCTTCAGGTGTTCCGGTTTCTCCAGATCAGCGATCGGAACCTGATGGGCCCGCCACGTGCCCTCCACAGGCTTCCCGTCCACGAATTTCGGGCCGGTCCAACCCTTTAGACTGCGCAGAACGATCATGGGCCAGACCGGGAGCGTGTTCGATCCTTCAGAACGCGCCTCCTCCTGAATATCCCGGATTTCATGGAGCACACTGTCGAGGGTTGCCGCCATCAGTTGATGCATGGCTTCCGGTTCATCCCCCTCCACAAAATGCGCTTTGTACCCGTAACCAGCAAAAAGATCGGTCAACTGTTCGTCACTGAGGCGGCCAAGGATAGTCGGATTGGCAATCTTGTAGCCGTTCAGGTGAAGGATAGGGAGCACGGCCCCGTCGCGCGCGGGATTGAGAAACTTGTTGGAATGCCAACTCGTGGCCAGGGGACCTGTCTCCGCCTCTCCGTCGCCGACCACACAACAGGCCAGCAAATCAGGATTGTCGAACACTGCCCCATAGGCATGCACCAGGGAGTAGCCCAACTCGCCGCCCTCATGAATGGAGCCAGGCGTATCGGGAGCCGCGTGGCTGGGGATTCCTCCGGGGAAAGAGAATTGCTTGAACAGCCGCCTGATGCCCTCTTCGTTTTGCTGCACGTCAGGATACAGTTCGGTGTAGGTCCCCTCGAGGTAGGTATTCGCCACCATTCCAGGTCCTCCGTGCCCCGGGCCGCACACATAAATAACGTTCAAATCGTATTTCTTGATGGCGCGATTGAAATGAACATAGATGAAATTCAGTCCCGGAGTTGTCCCCCAGTGCCCCAGCAGGCGCGGCTTGATATCGTCGAGTTTGAGAGGCTCGCGCAGCAGGGGATTGCCATAAAGGTAGATTTGTCCAATGGAAAGATAATTTGCCGCGCGCCAATATGCGTTCATCTTGCGTAATTCTTCAAGAGAGAGAGGCTCGATTGAAGTTGAGGTGGAAGGTTTATAACCATCGGCTTTGACTGCTGAATTCATAGCAATTCCTCTCAATCCGTGGACCACAAGAATAGGGTTGGACATCTGAGTCGGCAAGACACTGGAGCTGATGAAACTTGGGCGCTCGTCAGTTGCTTTGACTGCGCAAAATATTTGGCGGGTTTAAACCGGGGCCAGCAGGACAGACCGAGTATGGCTATCAAGATCGTGGGAGGGGGCATGAGTAGAGGCGGAGATGAAAGGTGACGCCTCACCAGCTGTTCGACAGATGCCATATCGAGCTAAATTCAATGCTGTAGTGTTTGTCTCCGCGGCTCGCCTCTATTTTAAATCTCTGCCACTTGCCGTGCACCAGTGGGCATCTGAACCCAGCTGCTTGCGCCAAACAGGGCGCAGATGAGAGGTTCCGATTCGGACTTGATGAACTTATCGTGTGTGGACAGGGTGTCGAGCTTGATCGTCGGCGCAAATCAGACTCAAAGCAAGGAGCGAGACCGAGCGCGAGACCTGCGAAGAGGGAAAAGTTTGAATTTCTCACGGCCAGAGACTTCGGCTCTGCGCTTTTTCGTTTGACCTCGATTGAATTCTGGACGGCTCGCGGAGATTACTGGATGTCCAAGTGACTGGAGAATCTCGCCACGGAATGACAGCAAGCTATCGCGAAATTCAACTTGCACTATCGTTGTCATGATGCTCCGGAGGGTTGGCCCTCGGAACAATTTTGCGCCGAGACTCGGCGCAACCTTGGCTCCTTCAGGTGGGAACGCCAAGTTTTGGCAGCAGCCATTGGGTCAAGACCACATAGGCGACAAGGAATGCCACTCCCCAAGCCCAATTGGGCATGTTCACACTCTCCTATCTACCGACTCCAAGTTTACGCAGGAAAGTCATCATCGGGCACCAATTGGTCAGTCCGGACTGAAACAGGTTCAGGCCAACGAACGCCGTGAACAGATACCAGTAGGGGCTCACATAGTGACCAAGTACCAGGGACAACAGAATGAAGCTGCCAGCGATCAAACGAAGCGCACGTTCTACGGTCATACAATTCTCCTTCAGAATTACACAGTGTTCGGCATAACTTCGCATTGCGGTGTCTCGCATTCGGCCACATTTTCCGGCGAGTGCGGATGCCCTGGTGGAAGCGACCGTCCCTTTTGTGATAAGTAGTAAAGAACTGGCACCGCCATTCTCGACAGAACGGTCGAAGCGACTTCTCCCGCCATTAATGATATTGCCAAGCCCTGGAAAATCGGGTCA
>JBARIF010000752.1:0-1527 GCA_049799615.1 Terriglobales bacterium | reverse complement strand
GTTGCCGCAACGGCGACGGTCTCGGGGCCAAGGACCATCCTCTGGGCCAGCGTTCCGGAATGACCCCTTGAGCGCGTGCTGGCGATGCACGTCGGCGCTCCGCGATCAGGCCTGCGGCAGCCCGCTGAAGCTCGTCTGCGTGGGGAACGGCGGAGACTTTCGTCTCAATCGCCCGGAGGCGGCGTGCTGGGATCTGCTTTGGTCAGCTGCAGTTGGAACTGGTGGCGTCCATGAAGCTCTTGACCGAGCTGACCAGGCTGGCCGCCGCGGTGGCGACGGTGCCGAGCTGTGTTGCGCTTGGGTGCGACGGGAGCGCTTTGACGGCGCTCTGCAGCGCTGTGACCGAAGACTTGATCGCGCTGGTTTGGCTGGGGAAGTCGCTCTTGGCTGAGCTGACCAGCTTGGTGGCGTCGCTCTGGATCGTCTCTAGCTGCGTCTTCAGGCCGCTGATTCCGCTGCTCGCATTCAGGCTGGTCAGGCCCTTGATGGAGCTCTCGAGGTTGCTTCGATCCGAGCAGTAGGCTGGCTTGCTGCTGCCCCCGCAGCCGGCGAGCCCGACCAGACCGGCCGCTGCGAGACACACTGCCGCCACACGCACTATCCTCGCCAGATGCTTCGCACGCAACCTCGGGGAGATTCCACCCGTTCCCATCGCACGCGTACTCACAACTCCACAGTACCGCTCGCATTGCCGTGTTGCCTCAACCGAGTGGGTTGAAACGGGAACGCAACAGATTCGTCACTCGATTCTCGCCTGGGCCAGTGTTCCGGAATGACCCCTACAGGCGCGGGCGACGTCATGTGACGTCGCCGTCGAGGACCTGCGAAAGCCATTCCAGTGCCATTTGGTATCGCTCGTTCGCGCGCCCTCCGTGGTTGCCGGGGTTCTCCCGGTGTTCGTGCGCGACGCCCGCCTCCGTCAGGTGGTGGCTGAGCAGGCGGTGACCCCAGTGCAGGTTGAAATCGTCGTTGGAGCCTGCGTCGAGCAAGATTCCGTTCAACTTGCGCAGGTTGTCGAGGCGTTCGTGAACGTTGACCACGGGGTCGAAGCTCAGCCAACGGTCCCAGACCTCCTGGATGATCTCGCCGCTCGGGAAGGCGACCGGGAGGTCGACATAGAACGGCGGGTTGTCCGGATTCGGCGAGTAGGTCGCGGAGTAGTCGTAAACGATCACCGACCAATCGTTGCCCTCGACGGGGCCGTTCGGCGCCTCGGGCCAGATGCTGTCGAGGTACTTGTAGAGCATGAACTTGTGTGTCATATCGAGGAAGGAGTCGGCTGAGAGAACGGCCGTGGCGCCGAACACGTCGGGGTTGCGCGAGGCCAGGTTCCAGGCGCCGAATCCTCCCGACGAGAAGCCGAACACGCCGCGGCTTCGCCCAGCGGGAAGGGTGCGGTAGGTGGCATCAACGTAAGGGATCACGTCGTGGAGCACGTACTGCTCGAAATTGCCGGTCACAGGCGAGTCGACCCATTGGCCGCATCCATAGCGTGAGGTGCCGTCTGGCATCACGACGATCATTGGT
>JBARIF010000751.1:0-4770 GCA_049799615.1 Terriglobales bacterium | reverse complement strand
CACCTTGGGTGGTCGCTGATAGCTGAAAGCTGAAGGCTGACAGCTTACCGGAGGCCGAGCTCCGATGCCTGAAGTCCGAGGCCCGCCTTACCGCGTAAACTCTGCCGGCCTTCCCGTCAGGCGCTCGATGCGCTTGGCAATCGGCGGATGGGTGGAAAACAGATTGCCAAAATTCATGCCTAACAGGGGCTGAATGATGAACAGGTGCGCGGTTGTAGGCGTACCCATCATGGGAACGCGTCGCGAATATGCATCGAGCTTGGCCAAAGCACTGGCCAAAGCATATGGATTGCCGGTAAAGTGCGCACCGGTTTCGTCGGCGGCGTACTCGCGCGAACGTGAAACCGCCATCTGGATCATCATGGCGGCAATCGGGGCCAGGATCAGCATGAGCAAACCGCCCATGGCCCCGCCGCGGCGATCATCGCGATCGCCCATGCCAAAGTAAGCGCCGTAGCGCAGCCAGGTGATGGCGCCGGCGATGGTGGCGGCCACCGAACTGATCAGAATGTCGCGATTGTTTACGTGTCCCAGCTCGTGGGCCAGCACGCCTTCCAGCTCTTCGTCATTGAGCAGGCCCAGGATGCCCTGGGTAACCGCGACCGAGGCATGCTTCGGATTGCGTCCGGTGGCAAATGCGTTGGGTGAATCCGTGGGGATGACGTAGATCTTCGGCATGGGCAGCCCGATTTTCTGGGTCAGCCTCTCCACCACGTTGTAAACCCGCGGCAACTGCTCGCGCGTGACCGGTTGTGCGCGGTAGGTTCTCAGCGCGATCTTGTCCGAAAAGAAATAGGCAACGAAGTTCGTGATCACGGCAATGCCCAGCGCCAGCAGCATCCCGTTCTGTCCGCCTAATACGCGACCCACCGCCATGAGCAGCAGCGTCATCGCGGTAAGCAGAAAGGCGGTCTTGAATGTGTTTCCCATAGATTTGTGCTCACTCTATTAGATGGTGCGCCGGCGAAAGGGATGCATCCGCCCAAATACGGGCGCGAGCGTCCACGCTCGTGCACTGGGAACACCAGTAGCCACAACGAGCGTAATCGCGACGTTACGCCAACAGTCTCAACGTTGAGCCAACAGCCATCCTCACTGGGGCACCGCCTTCCGCGCCGCACTCCATTCGCCGCGTCGCGTATAGAAATACGCCGCCATGGAGAAGTCGTAGGCTGCACAAAAGAATCCGTAGGCGAGCGGGATCGCGGTCAGCTTGGCCGGCTCGAATGCGGAGTAGGCTCCATGCGCCTGAAGTTCGTGCAGCAAGTCCCACAGCCCGTGCAGGGAATATCCGACGATCAGGGCGACGGGCAGGCGCACGCCCAACACCCCTATCACGACAAACGCCATGACGACAGCCGTTTCCACCCGCCACGCCGACGCCACTCCGAAGTAGGCCGCGAAGGCCAGGTAGAACGCTGCAATCATGATGAGGAACATCGCGTAGAAGATTTGCTCTGTCTTGGGGGCGAGGAGTTTCCGGGTGATGGAGATAGTGCCCGCCGCCGCCATGAGGCCGATCACCGCGTAGAGGATCATGATCACGACAAATCCAAGCATGCTATATCCGTGGCCCATCAGTCTGCCTCCGCTTCATGAGGTAGTGTCTTCTCCGGGCTTCGAGTGTCCGCGACCGGACTCCCGGACCCGCGTGGGTTTCCCAACTGTTGTAATCAGGCGCGTTCTCACCAATTTGCGCCGTTTGTTCGCCCATTTTGCAGGGAAACGGCCCCAATTGGTGGGGTCACTGCGTTCAGTGAGTGCTATCGCGATTTTTCACCAATCAGCCAATTCTGGCCCGTGGTAAGGTTCGGAAATGATTCGGCCGCGCCTTGTGATTGTAATGGTATTCGTTTTGGGCGCGGGCGGATGCATCCGGCGCGATGGGGTTAATTCCGACTGCAGATGGCCCGGAGAAACCTCTCATTTCCCGGTTAACCCTCGCCATCTCAGTGCGGGCGCAGAGTTCGCAGAAGATCTTGCGATCCGCTATGCCGATACTCACTTTGGTTTGCGAAGCCCGAACCCCAGCGAGAACTACGGAGCTGAACGGGATCGATGTATGGAGAGATTGTTCGAGGAGATCGGAAAGGAACATGGGGTTCCGGCCGAGGTAGTGGCCGGTTCTCTCGGCCGCAACCGTGCGTACATTGATATTGCTGAGGTCCTGCCCTTCGCGCTGCTATACGGTGTAATCGCCATCGTGGCTGCACGCATCATTTGGCGGCGCTATAGACCCGCAGAAGACGGTTGGGCACCCGGGATCACAATGGCACTGTTCGTTTCCCTAGCGCTCGCGGCGGGAGGTACCATGCTCGGAGAAGTATGGAACTGGTTTGTGGAAGGTCTCGGATCGGCAACCATCATATGAGTTATCGTGCCGACCGATTGTTTTGGGCCAAGCACCGATTTGAACTATTTGCTGGCGCCTTGATGGTCTTCTGGCTGGCAGTGATCAATGCAGCACGCCGCGTTCGCTCGAAACATATCAACTGACGTTAACAGGCGATTTCACTCATAATGCCAGCAGACGACAAATGCCCTTCCGTTCAGAAGCGAGCGGAAGGGCATTCACTCCGATAGCAGCATTCGAGGAGATGATCCTTTACTGCTACTGCTTGTCGTACACTGCGGTGCTCTTGTATTTCTTGCCCTGTGCATCGGTTCCATTGACTGTGACAGTGCGGCTCTTGCCGTCGGCCGCGACCACAACGTGGGCCGTAAGAACAACCTTACCGCCTTTTTTTGACGTTACGTAAAGCGTGTGGTCGTCAATTTGTTTAACTGAGCGCATGTCTTCGTTCGGATTCCCGGTAGAGGGATAGTCTTTACCGTCGAACTTACCCGTCCACTCACTGTGCGTAGCCGTCCCGTCCGGTGCGTTCCCCTCAATAGTGACTTTTATGCTGTCACCGGCAGCTTCATAGACAACCGTGCTGTTCTTGGGTGTCCCAGCAGCGATTTTCGATTTCGCCTCGTTCAACTTCCAGGTGCCCACTTGTATATCGCTGGCGAAGCACGCTGCCCCTGCCAGAAAACACAGGACCAGAGTCAATAACACAGTTCTTGCTTTCATACCCCGCCTCCATTGCGAACAAATTGTGTGGATGATTTACCGCGCGAATTCTAGTTCTATACAGCGCATCCTGCAACCCTCTTCTGCCGCACGGCTACGGGATGGCTGACGTAAACGGATGGGATGAGTTCTACATGCTCATTGGAGCACAACGGGCTATGAAAACGGGTTATGCTGCCGGAGCCGTGGACGTATGTGGTCGTCGGCCTTAGTGGCGCCAAGAGCCCGTGGATGAGTTTGACCCTGGATGCCATAAAGAACAACAGACTGTCGCCTTCTCTTCGGAGGAGAGCACGCGAGGGAGATTTTCGCGATTTGTGCATCCTTACGTCTCACGGCGGAAGGAGACAGTTTATGGAAGTCTTATACGCGAGGTGCTGCGGACTGGATGTACACAAGTCCTCTATCACCGCTTGTGTTCTTATCGCGCAAGCCGGCAAACCACTGAAGCACATTCGACGCTTCGGGTCCACCACACGTGAACTTCGTGAACTGGCAGGGTGGCTACATGAGTTCGCGGTTGAGCACGTGGCGATGGAGTCCACGGGTGTCTATTGGAAACCTGTGTGGAATGTACTGGAAGGTCATTTTCACATTGTGCTGGCCAATGCACAGCACATCAAGGCGGTTCCCGGGCGCAAGACGGATACGAAGGATTGCCAGTGGATCGCTGAGCTGCTGCAGCACGGACTCCTGCGTGCCAGCTACATCCCATCCGTGCTGATTCGCGATCTACGGGATCTCACCCGAGGCCGGACTAGTCTGTCCCAGGAACACTCCCGCATTGCAAGTCGGATTCAAAAAGTGCTTGAGGATGCCAACATCAAGCTGGCCAGTGTAGCGAGCAACGCGCTGGGCAAGAGTGGCCGAGCGATGCTGGCAGCAATCATTGAAGGAGAAGAGAGTTCGGAGCGACTCGCTGATTTGGCTCTCGGTCACTTGCGCGCAAAGATTCCTCAGCTCCAGACAGCTCTGGAAGGCCACATTCGAGATCATCATCGCTTTCTTCTACGGAGTTTGCTTCGCCAGTTACAGTTCCTAGAAGCGGAGATCGCATTGCTGGATGCTCGATTGGAGCAAGTCGGACAAGAACATCCCGATCTCGCAGAAGCGTTGCATCGTTGGATTACCGTTCCAGGTGTAGATCTAGTGGCCGCCTGGAGTTTCATCGCTGAGATGGGCACGGATGTTAGTCAGTTTCCAAGCGCAGCGCATCTGGCTAGTTGGGCCGGCGTTTGCCCAGGCAACAATGAAAGTGCAGGCAAGCGCCTGAGTAGCAAGACTCGTAAAGGGAGTCCATGGTTGCGCCGCATGGCTTGTCAATCTGCGTGGGCCGCCGCACGTACAAAGAACACGTATCTGTCGTCCCAGTTCAAGAGACTTGCGGCCCGTCGCGGCCGAAAGTGCGCCATCATTGCCGTCGCCCACAGCATCTTGGTGATTGGATACCACCTTCAGCAAAGGCGCTGCACCTATACCGACCTGGGCAGTAGTTATTTCGATCGACTCCATGCAGACGGTTTGAAGCGATACCTCGTCAAGCGTCTGGAAAGTCTGGGGCACTCAGTGATACTCCAACCCCGCTCTGCATGATGACAGTGTTTTCGAGGGAGAAGGCCGGTCTCCGGACGGGATGCGGTGTACGCTCCCAAGTTATCGACGTGCTCGAAGCACAGATAAAAAGGAGACCGGCA
>JBARIF010000750.1:0-1753 GCA_049799615.1 Terriglobales bacterium | reverse complement strand
GTTTACGGCGGGTAAAGTGAATGGATTGTCCTCCCAGAACGGATGCGAGTCAATACGAAAATTCTGGGCGGGACGTGCGGCCGGTCATAGTGTGAGCTCCCAGATTTCCGACACCAGATCGTCGCGGCCCCAGTCGCGATGCGGCTTTTCCTCCATCAGGCGGAAGCCGGCCTCCTGATAAATATGCCGGGCGGCAGGTAGTTCGCTTTGCGTCCATAGAACTATTTTCCGGTAGCCCGCCTGGCGGGCGAAGCGCACGCATTCGCCGACCAGGCGCTTGCCGATGCCCAGTCCCCGGGCCGACGGCTCCACCAGCAGCAGGCGCAACTTGGCGACGGTCTTCGACTTCTTCACCAGGAACACCGAGCCCACGATCTCGCCATCTCTTTCGGCAATCCAGCAGCGCTCTCGCCGGGGATCGAAGTGCTGAATGAATTTAGCCGCAATCTCAGCCACCAGGGCCTCAAAGCGCTCATCGTATCCGTACTCCTGCGCATAGAGCGCGCCATGGCGATGGACGACCCAACCCATATCTCCAGGCTGGTGCGAGCGCAGAATATACGGTGTTCGCGGTTCAGGGCCGGGATTGAGCAGGCCTTCAATAGAGCGCATGGCCTCGGCCAGTCGCCCCTGCTGCGCGGGCGAAAGGGCCTGCAGCAACGCGGCGACTTCCTGGTTCTGGCGTTCGTCCAGCGTGGCGAAGGTTTGCCGGCCGCGAGCTGTCAGCTCCAGCAGGCTCTGGCGGCCATCCCTGGGGGAGGGTGATTTGCTCACCAGGCCGCGCTTTCCCAATCCGCGCAGGATGCGGCTGAGATAACCGGGATCGAGCCCCAGTTCCTCGCAGAGTTCGGTGGCGGAGGGCTGCGGGCGGTGGGCAATCTCGTAGAGGACGCGTACCTCGGCGAGAGAGAACGGGCTCTTGAGCAGACCATCCCGCAGCACACCGATTTGCCGGGTGTAGAAACGGTTGAAGGCGCGCACGGCGGAAATGGCGGGATCCATAATGTGACAGTGTCAAACATATATTTGACAATGTCAAGTAATCACCGCGTTCCACGTAGGGGTGGGTGGCCTCACCCCCCGGCCGGGCAAGGCCCGGCCTCTTCCTTCCATCCGCCTGGGTCTGTTCTTTTTTCGTCCCCGCCGCTCAAACCCAGGCGAGCTTCGCTCGCCCGCCCGGACGAGGCGTCCGGGCCTACGTGGGCCCGGGGCGGGCGAATGCCGAAATTGCCCACATTCTGTCAAGGTCCTGATGCTCGCGGTCTGCGCCTAATCCTCTGGCCGCGTGGGAGATATAAAGTCTGCGGGGGTGTCCCATTCACCCTTGGCCGGTTGCTATGCTTGAAGTATCGGAATCAGCGGCGTTTGGGGCGCGACGGGCTGATCTGGGCATAGCGGAAGCACTCTACGCTGTGATCGTTCACCATGCCCACGGCTTGCATGAAAGCGTAGCAGATGGTTGAGCCCACGAAGTTGAAGCCGCGTTTTTTGAGATATTTGCTCATGGCGTCTGACTCGGGGGTGCGGGCTGGAATGCGCTGGCCTGTGCGCCATGCGTTCACCCGCGGTGTTCCTTCGACGAACTGCCAGATGTAGGTGTCGAAGGAACCAAACTCCTTCTGGGCGGCGAGAAAGGCCTTCGCATTCTTTACCGCGGATGCGATCTTGAGGCGGTTGCGAATGATGCCCGGATTGCGCAGTAGGCTCTGCTGCTTACGGCGATCGTAGCGGGCGATGCGCTGCGGGTTAAAGC
>JBARIF010000749.1:0-10346 GCA_049799615.1 Terriglobales bacterium | reverse complement strand
ACGTTGACCACGATGTTCCTCTGTTCCGTGGTCTGGAACCCCTGGGAGGAAGCGGTGACTTTGTAGCTGCCGATTCGAACCGGAGTGAACTTGTACGATCCGTCCGATTCCACGGTGGTGGAGAGTGTGGCGCTGGTGCCTTCGTTGGTCAGGGTGACAGTGGCCCCGCCGATCACAGCTCCAGAAGGATCCGTGATGGTCCCCAGGATGCTGCCCGTATCCACTTGAGCCAGGAGGGGTCGCGGGATGAACAGCATTGCGCCGACTGCGATAGCCAGCGATGTTCTCAGCATCCGAGTGAAAAGGGCCTGTAGTTTCATGACCTTTCCTCCTAAACCTTCGTGGGTGGCAACTGGCTCGCTGATTATGTAAACGTGTACATTAGCGAAACCGGGACAACCTTAGAACAGGTTCGGAGAACTTGTCAAGAATAAAACTAGTACCTTTGTACTACCCCTCGGGGGCATGCGCTCTTACTTCCCCAGGGGTCTGAACCTCCACAACCAGCCCGACCCTAAACCGCAAAGCTCGCAAAGAAGAGCCGCAAAGAAGACGGAAGGGAACACGACCGGGGGCCATGTTTGGAATTGACTTCACGCCGGTGCTAACATGCGCTTCGGTGGGCCATTCTGACGGAGACAGTTTGAGGATGGCGCGTCACAAAGACGAAGACCACATTGTTTTCACGTCGAACCTTCTTAAGAGGAATTCGGTGGGCGCCTGTACTCTTTCTTCCCGCGCCCTTTCAGAGCGCGCCTTTCCGGCTGCCGCTCTTCGAAGCGCCCCGGGGGCGTCCCTCTTCGTTCCCCTTCCCTGATTTCCGTTTGACTCCGCACTACCCCGCGAAATCTCCGCTGGATGATGTTCTGCTCAAAGTCGTACCCGGCGCGGACGAGTACCTCACCGAAAAGTACGCCTTTGAAATCATGCCGCTGCTCAACCAATGGAGTGTAGAGCTCAGCGCGGCGCCTCCCGCGCTCGCCTCGTTGACGAAATTTCTCGACGCTTCCATCGCGGCCGCCGCACTGCTTCCGACCCGGGAAGTGACGCGGCGTTCGGACAACGGCATCGAGGTCTTACAAAGACGTTTCGCGAGGGATGTCATCCCGGGCCGGGAGCGCTTTCTCCGCGAGATGGAAAATTATCTGCTTCCGTTATCGCGAGTGGAGACGGCGGAATTCGAAATCGTGGGCATCCAGGAAATTGCAGGCTCCGCGTCTGTGTTTGATATCGACATTCGTTATGACCTAGTCGGCACTAGGAAAGATCAGGGACGCGAGCAGCGTGGGGGACACTGGCTGACGCGATGGTCGCGCGATGAATCCCAGGGCTGGCGCGTCTTGCGCTGGCAGGCAACTGAAGAAACTCTCGCGCGCGCCCGCGAACCGATCTTCATTGATGTCACGGCCCAGGCCCTGGGGCAAACTGCGTCGTACAAGAATCAGATGCTGCGCGGAGTGGACCACTGGCGCACCGTGCTCGACGGAGCGTCTGGGATCGACGTTTATGGCAACAACGGCGTGGCCGTGGGAGATATCGACAACGATGGATTTGATGATCTCTACGTGTGCCAACCCGCGGGACTTCCCAACCGCCTCTATCACAATCGTGGCGATGGCAGCTTCGAGGACGTGACTGAAGCGTCGGGTGTTGGCGCGCTCGATGACACGGCCTGCGCCTTGTTCGCTGATATCGAAAACAAGGGAGTCCAGGACCTTCTGGTGGTTTGCGGCAGTGGCCCGCTGCTGTTCCTGAACCAGGGGAAGGGAAAGTTCTCGCTGAAGGCCGACGCCTTCAAGTTCGCACGACCTCCTGAGGGAACGTTCACCCACGCCGCCATCGCGGACTACGATCGCGATGGGCGTCTCGACATTTACTTCTGTCTGTACAGCTATTACGCCGGCCTCGACCAATATCACTATCCCGTGCCGTACTTCGACGCGCGCAATGGACCGCCGAACTTTCTGCTGCACAACGAAGGCAACGCGACCTTCAGTGACCGTACTCAGGCTGCGGGACTGCACGTGGACAACAATCGCTACAGCTTTGCCTGCGCCTGGGGCGATCTCAATTCTGACGGGGCGCCCGACCTTTATGTGGCCAACGACTTCGGGCGCAGTAATCTCTATCGCAATAACGGCGATGGCACCTTCGCGACCGTCTCGTCCGCAGCGGGGGTTGAAGACGCGGGAGCGGGCATGAGCGCCTGCTGGTTCGACTACAACAACGACGGGAACCAGGACATCTACGTGGCCAATATGTGGTCGGCCGCCGGCCAGCGGGTCTCGGAACAAACGATCTTCCGCGAAAAAGATCCCGAAAACATTCGCGCCCTTTACCGCAGACACGCCCTCGGCAATTCCCTCTATCGCAATCAGGGCAACGGGAAGTTTCAGAACATGAGCGACCCGGCAGGGGCCGGGATGGGCCGCTGGGCCTGGTCTTCCGACGCTTGGGATTTCGATCACGATGGCTACTCCGATCTGTACATCACCAATGGATATATTTCCGGAACCGATCCTCGCAATCTCTCGAGCTTTTTCTGGCGACAGGTGGTGGGAAATTCGCCGCAGAATTCGAACCCGTCGTCCACTTACGAGCAGGGGTGGAACGCCATCAACGAACTGATCCGCTCGGATTCTTCCTGGGCCGCTCCCGAGAGAAACGTTTTCTACGCCAACAACCGCGACGGCACGTTTTCTGACGTCTCCGGCGCAGTTGGTTTGGATTTCCCTGAGGACAGTCGCTCCTTTGTCCTCGCCGACCTCGACCACGATGGACGACTGGAGGTGATCCTCAAGAACCGGAATGCGCCGCAACTGCGGGTCCTGCGCAACGTGATGAAAGATATTGGCCACTCCATCGCATTCCGGCTGCGGGGACAGAAAAGCAATCGCGATGCGATCGGCACTGCGGTCACGATCGAAGCCGGAACCCTGCGCCAGACCAAATACCTCCAGGCCGGTTCCGGATTTCTGTCCCAGCACACCAAGGAGCTTTTCTTTGGATTGGGGAAAGGCGAGGGCTCCGTCCGCGCCACGGTCCGCTGGCCCAGCGGCTTCACCCAGACCTTTGAGAATTTGCCGGTAAATCGCCGCATCGAAATTCAGGAAGGAGCGAATGACTTTCAGGCCCAGCCCTTTTCCGCCTCGCCTTCTTCTTATCATGCGCGTGGCGGCGAACTACAGAAGTTAGAACCTCTGCCATCATCGGTCGAGACCTGGCTCATCGAACCCTTGAGCGCGCCGGACTTCTCGTTGCCTGATCTGGCGGGCAAGATATGGGAACTGCGATCGTTCCGCGGCGACTTTCTGCTGCTCAGTTTCTGGTCTACAGCTTCGCCGTTTTGTAGAGAGCAGATGCGGCTTCTCGGCCGGGATAGATCGTCCTTTGCCTCTGTGGGCCTTCGCATCGCCGGCGTCAATGTGGACGCCCCCCGCGATGCGCGAACGGTACAAACATTCGTGGCCAAGGAAGGCTTCCCCTTCCCCACGCTGCTCGCCACTCAGGATGTCGCCGGGGTCTACAACATTGTTTATCGCTATCTCTTCGACCGCCGCCGCGACCTCGGCTTGCCGACATCGTTCCTCCTTAATAAGGAGGGGATGATCGTCAAGGTGTATCAGGGACCGGTAGCTGCCAAGCGATTTCTGGAGGATGTGAAATCGGTCCCGAGCAATCCAGCCGATCGGATACGAAGGGCCCTGCCGTTCGCCGGGACACTTTTCCAGAGCACCTTCCAGCGCAACGACTTCACTTATGGCGTGTCCTTTTTTCAGCACGGCTACCTGGAGCAGGCGGAAGCATCCTTTAAGCAGGTCATCGCCGCCAAGCCTGACCGTCCTGAAGCCTTCTACAACCTGGGGACACTGTATCTTCGCCGAAACGCTTTCACCGACGCACGCGCATATCTCGAGCAAGCGGTAAAACTGCGTCCGGAGTATCCGGAAGCCTGGAACAATCTCGGAATGATTGCCGCGAACGAAAATCAGGTGGACGAGGCGGTTCGCAACTTTCAGCAGTCGTTGGAACAGCGGCCGACCTACACCATCGCGCTGCTGAATCTGGGCAACCTGTATCGGCGCCAGGGAAACCTGGCGGAAGCGGAAAGGTTTCTGAACCGCGCTCAGGAGATTGAGCCGGACAATCCCGAGGTCAACTACAACCTGGGAATGCTCTACGCCCGGCAAGACCAGGCCCAGAGTGCCCAACAGTATCTTGAGAGGGCTGTGAGTGTGCGTCCTGACTATCCCGACGCGCTCAACAACCTGGGCGTGCTCTTTATTCGTGAGCAGCGTTACCCGGAAGCGGAGCAAAGATTCAAGACGTGCATTCAGGTGGCCCCCAATTTCGACCAGGCCTACATGAATCTGGCCCGCCTTTATGTCATTTTGAACGACAAGGAAAAGGCCCGAGAAGTATTGCTCGCGCTGCTGCGCCAGCAGCCGCAGCACAAGATGGCCCAGCAGGCGCTGGAAATGCTACATTGAGCCTTTGACATCTGTAATCAGAGTGCCTGTGGAGATATACCGGGAGATGGTCATCGGCGCCTCATTTCAGCATTCACCCAGCGCGCGCCGCCGGCCTGGACTGCGCCGCATCCTGGGGTTCGCAGCCATTTTCGTCGGGGCCATCTTCAGTTTTGCTGTAGGGTCCTCGGCCCAGCAATCACCTCCCGCGCGGAGCGCCTCCCGGCCAGCTTCGAAGACCCCTTCGCCCTTCCTTGAAGCTGAGACCCTGCTGCGCCAAGGATCGGTCGCTGAAGCAAGAGTGAAAATCGAGGAGCAGCTCAAGCTGAATCCTTCCAGCGTGGAGGGTTACAACCTGCTGGGAATCGCATACGGCAGCGAAAAGGACTATGACAATGCCCTGGAAGCGTTCCAGCACGCGCTGAAGCTCGATCCCGAATCCGCTCGAACTCATAACAACCTGGGAAATGTTTACGTCGCTCAGGAAAAGTTCGATCTGGCGGAAAGGGAGTTTCGCCAGGTCTTGCGCTCTGATCCCGCCAACCGCGAAGCCAACTATAACCTGGGCCTGCTTCTGATGGCGCGGCGGTTGCCGGCCGAGGCCATTCCCCACCTTCAACGGGTGCGCCCGGCAGACATGCCGACGAGTTTCAATCTGCTGCGCGCCTACTTTCAGGCCGGACGGACGGCCGAGGGTTTGAAGGTGGCCCGGGAGCTTTCCGCAGAGAAGAAAGATGATGTGCAGCTGCACTTTACTCTGGGCGTGTTGCTGGCGGGAGCAAAGCAGTACCCGATGGCCCAACTCGAACTGGAGAAGGCCAACGCGTTGCAGCCGGAAACGTTCGAAATTCTATTTAACCTCGGCCAGGTCTATCTGCAGAGCGGCGAGTACAAGAAAGCTGAACTGGTGTTGGGCCGGGCGCTGAAGCTGAAGCCCGACTCGCCTGAAACTCTTTACCTGATGGCGCGGGTCTATTCCGAACAGACCAAAGTGGTGGATGCCCTGGATCTCCTGGTCCGCGCCCACAAGCTGGCGCCGGAAAATACCGACGTCATCTTCCTGCTGGCCCGGGTCAGCATGATGCAGAATTATTTTGAAGACGCGATCCCGCTGCTCGAATCCGGCGTGAAAATTGCCCCCAAGCGGGCCGACTTGCACGCTGCCCTGGGCGAAAGTTATTTCATGTCGGGAAAGACGGAAAAGGCCATCGACGAGTTCAAGTCCCTGATTGAGCTGGACCCGTCGGCGCGCTCTTACGTCTTTATGGGACTGTCGTACCGGCATCTGGGACGCTTCGATGAAGCCAGAAAATATTTCGAGCAGGGCCTCAAACTGGATCCGCACAATGCTTCCTGCCTGTTCAACTTGGGCTACATCGAGGGACGGCAGGGAAATCAGGCCGACGCGGAAAAACTTTTCCAGGCGGCCCTGCGCTCCAATCCCGACCTCTCGGATGCGTTGCTCGAGTTGGCGAACCTGCGAATCACCGATAAGAAATTCGAGGAAGCTGCGACCCTGCTGCGAAGATACGTGAAGGTAAGCCGCAATCCCGCGGCCGGATATTACAAGCTCGCCATGGTTGAGCGAAGCCTCCATCAGATGGAGGCGGCGCAACGGGACTTGAGTGTATTTCAAACTCTTTCGAAGGATGCGTCAGCAGGTCCGTATCCTTATCAGCATCTCTTCGATTATCTGGATAACCGCTCGAACCTTGCTCCTCAGGAGCGGACGCAGCTCGATTTGACCGAACTGACGGCCCAGATCCAGAAACATCCCGACCGCCCGCAGGACCTTTACCTGCTGGCAGAGGCGTATCTGAAGCTGGGAAAGCTCGATGAGGCCCGAAGCACGATCGCGCAGCTTGACCAGTTGAGTTCGGGCGACTATCGCACCCAGACCGGAGTGGGCGTGCTGCTCGCCCGCTTCCACCTGTACGACGATGCCATCCAGCACTTCCAGACGGCATTGCGCGCCAGTCCCGACTCTGACGACATAAAATTCGACCTGGCCGATGCGTATTTCCGCAAAGGCGCTTATCCCCAGGCCCTGGAAGCGGCCCAGCAAGTTTCAGCCACGGGACAGCAGGACGCGGCGTTCCTGGCCCTGCTGGGAGATATTCACGCTCATCTGGGTGAGACGGCCCGGGCCGCGGAAATCTTCCGCGATGCGATTGCCAGAAATCCGGACAACGACCAGTATTACCTCTCGCTCACGCTCGTCCAGTTGCGCGAAGAGGATGTTGCCGGCGCGAAAGCGACGCTGCAGAAAGGTCTGAATCGAATTCCGGGCTCCGGCAAGATCCTCTGGGGCATGGGAATTGTTTCGGTGCTCGAAGGCAACACCGCACAAGCTGCGGCACGACTGGAGCGCGCCGTAGATCTTTTGCCCGAGTGGCCCGGAAGTTATTCCACGCTCGGCGTTTTCTATTATCAGACTGGACAAATCGCTAAGGCCCGCGAAGTGCTGAACCGTTTTAAAGGCAGCAGCGCCGGTGGCCTGGATGTGAATCGGATTGAAGAAGTGCTGTCCCGGGCCCCGGCCAAGTCTTCTTCCGCTCAGGAACCCATGTCGATGGCTGCGCGGCAGCAGTTGCTGCAACTGGCGCTGTCATTGGCTGATCGGACCCTCTAAGGTCCCGACGAAACCAACAACGAGAATGCGGAAGAAATCGAACACGAGCAAGAGGCCGAGGCTCAGCAGGCGCGTGGGGCTGGCGCTCATGCTGATAGTCGGAGCGGGCTTCAGCTTGATGGCCTTCGCGGGCCAGCCTCCGAAAGCGCCAGACGACCGCGTGCCCGTACGCTACACCGATATTCGCCAGGCCGCCGGAATTACCTTCCTTCAGGACGGCACTGCCACCGATGAGAAGTATTACCTCGAAACCATGGGCACAGGAGTGGCGTGGCTGGACTACGACCAGGACGGGCTCATGGACCTGTATTTCGTCCAATCCGCCGCCACAGATATCTACAAACCACCCCACCCTTTGCGTAGCGCCCTCTATCACAACAACGGCGACGGGACGTTTACAGACGTCACCGAGAAAGCCGGCGTAGGAGGTGCGGGACACTATGGCCAGGGAGTTGCGGTTGGAGATTTCGACAACGACGGCTATCCCGACCTCTACGTGACCGGCTACGGCAGCGCCATCCTCTATCACAACAACGGCGATGGAACCTTTACCGACGTCACCGCCAAGGCTGGCGTGGCCGATAAAGACGGATGGTCCGCCAGCGCGGGATGGTTTGACTACGATAAAGACGGATGGCTTGACCTGCTGGTCACCAACTACATTGAGTGGTCGCCCAAGAACAACCTGTGGTGCGGCGAACGCCGCCCGGGCTACCGCTCCTATTGCCATCCCGGCAACTACAAAGGGCAGAAGACCAAGCTCTACCACAATAACCATGACGGCACTTTCACCGATGTGAGCGACAAGTCCGGAGTGGGCAAACCCGAATCCAAGGGCATGGGTGTGGTCCTGGCCGACTTCAACAACGACGGCTGGACCGACATCGCTATCGCCAACGACACCTGGCCCAACTTTCTATTCATCAACAAACACGATGGAACTTTTGAGGACGTGTCGTTGATCTCCGGCATGGCGGCGAGCGAGGACGGACGCTACGAGGCCGGAATGGGCATCGACGCCGCCGATGTGGACGGCGACGGCTGGCAGGACGTCTATATTACCCATCTTGACTTTGAACTGAATCGCCTCTACCACAATAACCACGATGGGACTTTCGTTGACGACACCTTCCGCTCCGGCATTGGCAACAAGGCTGTCCTGCTCAGCGGCGTGGCCATGAAATTTCTGGACTACGACAACGATGGCTGGCCTGACATCCTGCAATTGAACGGCGCCATGCTGGACAATATCAACCTTTACCACGGCGAAGTGTCTTACAAAGAGCCGCTGCTGATGTTTCGGAACCGGGGCAAGGGTCAGTTCGAAAAAGCGTCGGAATCCCTGGGCCCTGATTTCATGCGTCCCATCGCCGGGCGCGGCCTCGCCACCGCCGACTACGACAATGACGGCGACATCGACATCGTGACCAACAACCGCGGTGACTATCCTTCACTTTTGCGCAACGATGGAGGAAACGCCAACCACTGGCTGGAAGTGTTGTTGATCGGGACCCGCTCCAACCGCGACGGCATCGGCGCGTCTCTGAAGCTGACCTCCGAAAGTATCGTCCATGTAGAACAAGCCAAGGGCGGCATGAGTTACATGTCGGCCAGCGATCCGCGAATCCAGTTCGGCTTGGGCAAAAGGACCAAAATCGATTCCCTTGAAATCACGTGGCCCAGCGGACAGGTTGACCGTCTGACCAATGTTCCCATCGATCAGATCATCGCGGTCAAAGAAGGCACGGGAATCGTGCCCCGCAAATTTCCCAGGGTGCCGAGCAAATGAAGAAGTCCTCAGTCGTCGGCCTTCATTCGTCAATTGAGACTGGTTTTTCTGACGACCGGCAACTGCAGACTGGCAACTGATTATCCATGAGACTTCCGCGACGCCAATTTCTGGGCTCCTCCGCTATCGTTCTCGGCAGCACACTGCTGGACGCGCTCACCACGCCACTCTGGAAATGGAGGAGCGCGCTCCAGACGGCCGTCACCAGTCCGGCGGCTTCTCCGGTCACATTCGTGGATGTAGCCCGCGAAGCCGGACTGAATGCTCCCAACGTCTGGGGCGCGGTCGATCACAAGCGCTACATCATCGAAGCCAAGGGCAGCGGCCTGGCTTTCTTCGATTATGACAACGATGGCTGGCTCGACATTTATTTCACCAACGGCACGCGCCTCGACGCCAACTGGCCGCCTGGCAAGGCCCCCACTTCTCATCTCTACAAAAACAATCGCGACGGAACCTTCACCGACGTCACCGAGAAATCCGGCCTGGGGCGCACCGGGTGGCAGACCGGCATCTGTGTCGGCGACTATGACAACGACGGCTGGGACGATCTGTTCTGCTGTTTCTGGGGACACAACATCCTGTTTCACAACAATGGCGACGGAACTTTCACCGACGTCACCCGCAAGGCCGGGGTTTACGACGAACAATACCGCTGGGGGGCCGGCTGCACCTGGCTCGATTACGATCGCGACGGTCACCTCGATCTCTTCGTGTGCAACTACATAAGACTCGATCCAGCGAAAGCGCCTTCCGACAAAGATCCTCTGTGCCAGTGGAAAGGCATCCCCGTGATGTGTGGTCCACGCGGCCTGCCCGGCGACACCAATGTGCTTTATCACAACAATGGTGACG
Source organism: Terriglobales bacterium (assembly GCA_049799615.1). GTDB lineage: Bacteria > Acidobacteriota > Terriglobia > Terriglobales > Acidobacteriaceae > JAIQFF01. The sequence continues at coordinate 601 of JBARIF010000749.1, read as the reverse complement.
GAACTTTTACCGACGTCTCGGAAAAATCGGGGATCCTGAAGCCCGGCCCGCGCTACTCCATCACCGCCGTCTCCTACGATTTCGACAACGACGGCTGGCCGGATATTTACGTGGCGGTAGACTCGCAGCCCAGCATGCTGTTCCGCAACAACCACGACGGCACTTTCACCGATATCGCGGTCCTTGCGGGATGCGCCTACAGCGACAATGGCCACGAGCAGGCCGGCATGGGTGTGGCGGTCGGCGACTATGATTGCGACGGATGGTTCGATATCTTCAAAACTAACTTTGCCGACGACACCTGCAACCTCTATCACAACAATGGTGACGGAACCTTTACCGACGTCACCTTTTCATCCGGCATTGGCATCAACAACCGCTACGTCGCCTGGGGTTGCGGCTACCTCGACTACGACAACGATGGATGGCCCGACCTCATGCAGATCAACGGACACGTCTATCCCGAGATTGAAGGCCATGACATCGGACAGACTTTCAAAAACCCGCGTCTGCTCTATAAAAACCTGGGCAACGGGCGATTTAAGGACGTCTCCTCTGAATCCGGACCGGGCATCAACGAACTTTTCTCCAGCCGCGGCGC
>JBARIF010000748.1:0-31423 GCA_049799615.1 Terriglobales bacterium | reverse complement strand
GTCTTTACTCCTGAGGACTTTACAGAGCAGCACCAACTCATTGGGCAGACCGCGGAGGAGTTCGCGGTTAACGAGATCCTGCCCAATGCAGAGAAGATGGAACATAAAGACTTTTCCATCTCACGAGATTTGCTGAAGAAGGCGGGGGACCTGGGGCTGAGCGGGGTCGAAATCCCCGAAGCCTACGGCGGCTTGGAAATGGACAAGGTTACCGCCGCCGTGATCGCTGATCACATCGCCAAGTACGCCGGCTTCGCCACCACCTGGGGTGCGCATTCCGGCATCGGCACGCTGCCCATCGTTTACTTCGGCACGGAAGAACAGAAGAAGAAATATCTGCCGAGACTGGCCGCCGGAGAGATCGTCGGGGCCTATGCGTTGTCGGAGGCATCTTCCGGTTCCGACGCCCTGCACTGCCGCGCTCGCGCCCAGCTTTCGCCCGACGGCAAGTACTACATCCTCAACGGCGAAAAGATGTGGATTACCAATGCCGGCTTTGCCGACCTGTTTACCGTGTTCGCCAAAGTGGATGGTGAAAAGTTCAGCGCATTTCTGGTGGAAAGAACTTTTCCGGGATTTTCGATTGGCGCGGAAGAGCACAAGATGGGCATCCGTGGCTCTTCCACCTGCCCGCTAATCCTCAACGACTGCAAGGTTCCGGTTGAGAATCTGCTGGGCGAAATCGGCAAGGGCCACGTCATCGCCTTTAACATCCTCAACGTGGGACGCTTCAAGCTGGGCGCTATGTGTGTGGGCGGGGCGCGGGTGTCGCTGGAAAACGCCATTGCCTATGCCAAGCAGCGCAAGGCATTCAGCAAAGTGATCGCCGATTTCGGGCTGGTGCGCGAGAAACTGGCCAACATGGCGACTCTGATTTACGTCGGCGAAGCGCTGGTCTATCGCACCGTGGGCATGATGGATGTCGCGCTCAACGAAGTGGACAAAAGCGGCGCCGACGCCGCTAAAGAAACCCGCAAGGCGATCGAGGAGTACGCGGTCGAATGTTCGATCCTTAAGGTGTGGGGATCGGAGATGATCGACTACGTGGTGGACGAAACCGTCCAGATTTACGGCGGCTATGGCTTTGTCGAAGAGTACCCTGCCGAGCGCGCTTACCGCGATGCGCGCATCAACCGCATCTTCGAAGGCACCAACGAAATCAACCGGTTGATCATCACCGGCTTCCTGCTCAAGCGGGCCATGTCAGGACAGTTGCCGCTGATGCCCGCGATCAAGAAGCTGATGGACGAAGTGCTCGCCGGGCCCAGCGCCGGAGAAGAAATAGAGGGTCCATTAGCCGAAGAACGCAAACTGGTAGGGCAAGCCAAGAAGCTGGGCCTGTTTGCCGCTGGGGCCGCGACCCAGAAGTATATGCAGGCCATACAGGACCAGCAGGAAGTGATGGGCGCCATCGCCGACATGGTGATCGAGACGTATGCCATGGAGTCAGCCGTGCTGCGGGCACAGAAAATCGCCCAGCAGAGCGGCGAGGCAGCAGCGTCGTTTGCCATCGCCATGACGCGGGTGTACCTCTCGCAAGCCATGGACAGGATCGAAGCGGCGGCCAAGAAGATCATCGCAGCCGTGGCCGAAGGAGACATGCTGCGCACGCAGTTGGCGATCCTGCGCCGCCTGGTGAAGCACGAACCGTTCAACACGATTGCGCTACGGCAGCAGATCGCACAGAAGGTAATTGAGCGCGGAAAATACACGCTGGCATAGAAGACCGTGTGGGTCGGACACTCCTGTCCGACGCTTTTGACTTTTGATTTTCGGTACTCAAGCGTTCCAAGCGTTCAAGCAAGAGCGTCAACACCAAACCAGAATCAATTTCAAAGGCGGCGGACAAGAGTGTCCGCCCCACACACACCATTCTCCGCAATCTGCTACAAATATCGCGATGACAACCCTCAACGCTTGGCGTGTCGCATTTGTTGGGCTGGCGCTCTGCCGGCTGGCAGCCGCGCAGTCCACTCCAACTCCATCCGTGGATTCCGCCACGTTCGACGCCGATGGCACTGCGCACCTCACCCGGGTCGTTCCCATGCCGTCCACGATCAGCCCCGAGGCGCAGAAGTGGCTGGCCTCACTGACGCAGAAGAAATTCCAGTCCCAGACTCTGGCGGAAAGACGGATCGCCACCGATGCCTGGCGCAAGAAGGACTCTGCGGAGGCGCGCCAGCTCTATCCCGTGAATGTTGAAGAGGCCAGCATTGCCGGGGTTCGTACCGACATCATTACCCCGCTGGCGACGCCTGAGGCAAATCGCGGGCGGGTGCTGATTAACCTGCACGGCGGCGGCTTTGTTTCCGACTCGGGATCGCTCATCGAGGGCATCCCCATCGCCAACCTCGCGCGGATCAAGGTTGTCTCCGTGTACTACCGGCTCGCCCCGGAGAACCCATTCCCGGCGGCGGTGGATGATGTGGTCGCGGTTTACCGGGAGTTATTGAAGACCTACAGGCCGCAGGCCATCGGAATCTTCGGCACGTCCGCGGGCGGCATCCTGACTTGCGAAGTTACCATTCGCCTCAAACAACTGGGGCTGCCACTTCCCGCGGCACTGGGCATTTTCTCGGCCTTGACGGATTTCAGCCGCCCCAGCGATTCGCGGCAAATCTTTACTCTGGACGGGTTCCCTGGCCAGTTGCAGCCCAGCGACCCACAGCGATCGCCTGACGATCCTTATCCCGGCTCGACCGATCGAAAAGACCCAGTCCTGTCGCCCCTGTTCGCGGACCTGAGGGGAATGCCTCCCAGCCTGCTGGTGACCAGCACGCGCGATCTACTACTAAGCGATACAACCCTGTTTCATCGGGCCCTGCTGGGCGCCGGAAACGATGCACAGCTGGTGGTGTTCGAGGCTTTGCCGCACGCTTTCTGGTATCACTTCCAGCTTCCCGAAACCAAGGAGTGCCTCGAGCTGATGGCAAAGTTCTTCGATCAGAAGCTGGCCCGCCCGCAGTAGCGAAGCGGTGCCCGGGGGGCGCAGGGGAGTGAAGGCGGCGGAGGCAGGCGGCGTTCTTCAGCCAGTCGCTTTCGGCTGATTGGTCAATTCCGCCATCACGCTCTGTATCAGTTCCTTCGCGTCCGTGAGTCCCTTCATCACGAGTTGGATGTCGAGGACCGGTTTGCCCGGCCAGCGCTGGCTCTGGCAATAGACGCCGTGCTGGCCGACCAGCGCCATGGCGTCGGTGATCAAGTCCATGGTCACTGCCAACCGTCCTCGCGGGACTCCCATCATGGTTTCGTAGTGTTCCAGCTCTTCCTGCTTTTCGTCGAATACCGGCATGGCTTGATTGTATCGGGCGGGTTGGGTGGAGCATAATTGCCAGCGCACGCTGTCCAAGTCTTCGGCGCTACGTCCAAAGCACCTAGGAACGCTTCTAGCTACTGGCTTCCGGCTCCTGACTGCTGCTAGAAGCCAGAAACTAGAAGCTAATTACTCAAGGAGAGAATTCATGAAGATACGTGTCGCACTCGTCGGTCTGTTCCTATCCCTGTTCGCTCTGTTCGCCTGCGCCCAGGACGCCAGCAAGCGTCCCAGCCCACCCGCGCAGGCCCAGTGCAAGTTCAGCGATGGCAAGATGGTCAAGAGTGACTACTCCAGCCCGCGCATGAAAGGCCGCAAGATTTTTGGCGGACTGGTACCTTACGGCGAAGTATGGCGGACCGGCGCCAATGAGGCCACCACGCTGGTAACCGACACGAACCTGAACGTTGGGGGCAAGGATGTTCCTGCTGGGAGCTACACCATTTTTACCCTCCCCAACGCAGACAAATGGGTCCTGATTATCAGCAAGAAGACCGGGGAGTGGGGCATTCCTTATCCGGGCGAGGGAGAGGACTTTACCCGCGTGGATATGCGAGTGTCGCAATTGCCTTCGCCAGTGGAAAATTTCACCCTCGGCTTCGATCAGACGGGCTCGACCTGCGCCATGCATGTGGACTGGGAAAAGACGCGCGCTTCAGTGGACATCAGCGAGAAAAAGTAAAGGCGGATAGTGGGCCGGCTGCGGTGGAGCTCAGCGCGCCTTTCCGGAAAGCGCATCCACCGCACGTTGGGCTTCCGGCAATTCAGGTGAAAGCCGCAACGCGGCCTGGTAGGCGGACAGCGCTTCGGCGCGACGCCCCGTTCTCTCGAGAGCACGACCGAGCAGGAGAAATCCTGTATCCGTGGGCTGCAACTCGACCGCCTTTGAATAATTGCTGATAGCGTCATCCATCCGGTTTTGCTTTTCCGATAGTTCACCCAGTCCCAGATATGCGTTGTACCGGTTCGGATTCAATTGCAGGGCCTGGTCATAACTGGCGCGGGCACTCTCATCCTCGCCGAGCATGCGCTCGGCGGCGCCGAGGTTGGCGTAAGTCGCCGCCAGCAGGCCGGCATCTGAAGTGAGAGTGATCACACGCTTGTACTGTTCGATCGCCTCGGCCAGATGTCCATGTTCCTGCAGGTAGGCACCCAGGTTGGAACGGCTCATGGGGTCGAGCGGATTGATATCGGCTGCAGCCTGGAAATGGGGGTAGGCTTCATCGGGCTTGCCCTGCAGCAAAAGCGCGCCGCCCAGGTTGTCCTGCGCGATAAAATTTCTGCCGGTCACCGCTAGCGCGTGGGTCCAGAGATCGTAATTGCTCGACCAGTAACCCAGTTGCCGGTTGGTAGCGAAAACCAGAGCGAGCAGCACGCACGCGGCTGGAATCACGCGGACAATGAGACCGACCTGCTTTGAATCGGCTAGATCAGCGATTCCCCAGCTGATCATGATAAAAATTCCGACCAGCGGAATGTAGGCATAGCGGTCAGCCATGGCCTGGTCGCCAACTTGCACCAGGCCGATCACCGGAACCAAGGTTCCCAGAAACCACAACCAGCCGGTCAGCAGATATCGCCTGCTACGGAACTTCAGCACGGCGCCGGTGACCGCCAGCAGCACCAGCAACGATGTCCCCACTTGCCACCCTGCCAGAGAATCTCCTGGATGAGGATAGATGGGAGCCAGATGGGACGGCCAGATCATTTTCCACAAATACATGGCGTAAGCCACCACCGCGTTTTCGAGGCGGACGCCAAGCGAGAACTGCGCGGTAGAACGCACAGCCCCTCCCGCCTGCTGGGCGTGCATCGTGATTACCGCGCTGGCGGCCGAAAGCGCGAGCAGTGGCAATTTCTCCAGGATGAGTTTCGAAAGCGGTGCCTGCCGCAACGAAGCGGGCGGACCTCCCCGAATCCTGCCCAGCGGCCAGTAGTCCAGTAACAAGAGCACAAACGGGAGAGTGATGACCATCGGCTTCGACATCAGTCCCAAAGCAAATAAGCCGGTAAACGCCAGGTACCGGCGCCACTCCGGCTGCCGCGCATACCAGCAGTAGGCGATGAGCGTTGCAAAAAAGAAAAACGTGCACAGGACGTTCTTGCGCTCCGCCACCCAGGCTACCGACTCAACATTGATGGGATGAAGCGCGAATAGCGCCGCCACAAACAGGCTGGGCCCGAGGCGCCGGGTGGCATAGATCAGGAATAGAAAAAGAAGGACGGCGTTCGCGGCGTGAATCAGCACACTGGTGAAATGGTGCCCGGCGGGATTCTGGTGAAACAGTTGATAGTCGAGGGCGTGCGACAGCCAGGTAAGGGGATGCCAGTTCCCCTGCTCGGCGGCGCGGAATGCCCATGCGATCGTGTCCCCGGTCAAGCCGTTATGGACGTGGGGGTTTTCCGTGACGTAGCGGTCGTCATCGTAATTGACGAAGGGATGGCGGTTGACCGGATTGTAGAGGGCCAGTGTCGCAACCACCAGCAGCAGACACAAAATGACGTTGCGCTTTTGAGGCGATGAGAAAAGACCTGGAGGCTTCTCGGGCACGGCTGCAAGGATTTAACCACAGAGGGCACGGGGGGCGCAGAGGCGTTCTTTGTGACGCATCTTCTTAATCACAGTGTCCTTAGTGTTTAAGCCCCTGGTTTCCACCTGAGCACGGGCTTACGGGCGGCAGCGGTTTCGTCCAGGCGGGAAACGCGCGTGGAGTGCGGCGCATCCAGCACAGTTTGGGGATCTTCCTCAACTTCTTCAGCGATCGATTTCATGGCCTCGATGAACAGGTCCAACTCCTCCTTGGGCTCGCTCTCGGTTGGTTCGATCATGAGCGCGCCGGGCACGATCAACGGAAAGGCGGTTGTATAGGGATGGAAGCCGTAGTCGATCAGGCGCTTGGCGAGGTCCATCGTCTTGACGCCTTTTTTTGCCTGCAGCTTATCGCTGAAGACTACCTCGTGCATGCTGGGAGTGGAGTAAGGCAAATCGTACACGCCTTCGAGGCCCTTGCGAATGTAGTTGGCGTTGAGCACCGCGTCTTCGGTGGTCTGGCGCAAGCCGTCGGGACCGTTGGCCAGAATATAGGCGAGAGCGCGCACGAACATTCCGAAATTTCCATAAAACGCGCGCACTCGGCCTACCGATTGCGGCCGGTCATATTCGAAGCCCAGGGTGCCGTCGGGTTTGGTAATCGGAACCGGCGTGGGTAGAAATGGTTCGAGCTTCGTTTTCACGGCAACGGGACCAGAGCCAGGCCCTCCGCCACCGTGAGGGGTGGAGAAGGTCTTGTGCAAGTTCAGGTGCATCACGTCAACCCCGAAATCGCCGGGGCGGACTTTTCCCACCAGGGCGTTCATGTTGGCACCGTCCATATAGAGCAAGCCGCCCTTGGCGTGCATGATTTCGGCGATCTTGTGGATTTCCTGCTCGAACACTCCCAGCGTGTTGGGATTGGTGAGCATCAGCGCCGCGACATCCTGGTTCATTTGTGCCGCGAGTGCGGACACATCCACCATGCCCTGGGCATTGGATTTCAAATTCTCCACCGAGTAACCGACCATGGCCGCGGTCGCCGGATTGGTGCCGTGCGCGGAATCAGGGATCAGAATCTTCTTGCGCGGATCGCCCTTTGACTCGTGATAGGCCCGGACCATCAGTAGTCCCGTAAGCTCGCCGTGCGCTCCGGCGGCGGGCTGCAGGGTGATGGCATCCATGCCGGTGATTTCAATCAGGCACTCGCTCAGAGTCTTGATAATGCGCAACGCGCCCTGCGAAATCCGCTCGGGTTGATAAGGATGTCCGTTGGCCAGGCCATCGAGGCGCACCACCAGCTCATTCACCCGCGGGTTGTACTTCATGGTGCATGAACCCAGCGGATACATGCCGAGATCAATGGCGTAGTTCCAGGTGGAAAGCCTGGTGAAGTGGCGGATGATTTCGATTTCGCTCACTTCGGGCAGGTGGCCCAGGTCTTTTCGTTCGGTCGAACCAAGAAGCGTGGAAGTGTCAACTTCCGGCACATCCAGCGGAGGCAGCTTCCACGCCGCTTTTCCTGACGATGACTTCTCGAAAATCAACCCCTCATTCTGGCTGACGTGCCGGGTGGCCTTGCGCGTCATATGCTTCACCGTGCCACCTCCTGCACATCCACTTCTTCCCGGGCAGCTCTTACCGAGCGCTCGCTTTCTGCGACCAGGCCAACCGCGGTATCGATCGCGCTGCGCGTGGTCAGTTCGGTGCAGCACCACAGCGCGGCATGGCCCAGCTCGGGATAAAACTTTTTCAGGGGAAGGCCGCCCACGATCTTGTGTCCCAGGATTCGGCTGTTGATGGCGTAGGGATCCTCGCTGGTTCGCACCACAAATTCATTGAAACGCGGCGCGCCGGAAAAGAGAACCTTGGCATGCTTGCCGAATTGAGCAGCGGCGTAAGCGGTTTTGGCCAGATTTTGTTTGGCGAGTTCCCTCAATCCGACTCTGCCATAGATGGTCATGAAGATATTGACCATCAGGGCCACGAGGGCCTGGTTGGTGCAGATATTCGACGTCGCCTTCTCGCGGCGTATGTGCTGCTCGCGAGTGGCCAGGGTGAGAACGAAGCCGCGTTTGCCATTGCGGTCCATGGTTTGGCCAGCCAGGCGCCCGGGCATCTGGCGAACAAACTGTTCGCGAGTGGCGATGACTCCGCAGTACGGCCCGCCGAAGCCCAGGGGCACGCCAAACGATTGGGCTTCCATGGCGATCACGTCCGCCTGGCGCGGCGGTTCGACGATGCCCAGCGAAACTGCTTCGGCAATCGACACCACCAGCATCGCGCCTTTTCTGTGCGCCATTTCCGCGATGGCGGCAGCGTCTTCAATCGTCCCAAAGAAATTGGGCGACTGAATCAGGACGCAAGCGGTTTCCGGCGTGATGGATTTTTCCAGCTCTTCCAGATTCGCCTGGCCGTCTTCCTTAAACGAGATCGTGGACAACGGCAGGTTCTGGTGGTGCGCGTAGGTGGTCAGCACCTCGCGATACTCCGGATGCACGCTGCGCGCAATAACCACTGAGCGCCGCCCGGTAAGACGCACGGCCATCATCACAGCTTCGGCGGCCGCGGTTGAACCGTCGTACATGGAAGCGTTGGCCACTTCCATGCCGGTCAATTCGCAAATCATGGTCTGAAATTCAAAAATCGCCTGCAATGTGCCTTGTGAAATTTCCGCCTGGTAAGGCGTGTACGCGGTCAGAAACTCGCCTCGCGAGACCAGCGAATCGATGATCACCGGGCGGTAGTGAGAGTAGGCCCCGGCTCCGAGGAATGTGGCATACGCGTCGCCGTTTTCGCGGGAGCGTTCGCGAAACCAGTCCACGATCTCGGATTCGGCCATCTGGCGGGGCACCTTGAGGTCGCGCTCCAGCCGGTATTCCGCGGGGATTGGAGAGAACAAATCGTCGATCGAACGCGCGCCCAGGGCCTGCAGCATGGCCTTTCGATCGGCGGGAGATTTAGGCAGATAGCGCATAGAAATTCTTTAGATGTACTTCAAGGCCAATTCGATTGTTGAGTTGCCGCGATGGGGTCATGATTGCGATGGGTGATGGTCGCTTTGAATCAGTGTCCGCCCTCTTCGGCGACGAACTTCTCGTAGTCGGCGGCCGAGAGTAGAGCGTTCAGTTGTCCCGGATCCTTCAACGTGATCTTAATCATCCAGGCACTATGCGCATCTTTGTTGATCTTTTCCGGCGCCGTCGCCAGATCTCCGTTTACCTCGGTCACGGTACCAGATACGGGCGCGTAAAGATCGGAAACCGCCTTCACCGATTCCACCGAGCCAAAGGTCTTGCCTGAAGTGATTTCGGCGCCGGCCTTGGGCAGATCGACGAAAACAATGTCGCCCAGCGACTCCTGGGCGTAACTGGTGATGCCGACAGTGGCGTTCATGCCGTCGGCTTTGATCCACTCGTGCTCTTTGGTGTACTTGTAGTCGGCAGGAAAGGGCATTTCGCGTTTTAGCTCCTGTGCGGATTGCTCTTGCGTTTCTGGTTTCTAGTTTCTGGTTTCTACTTCTCAGTTCTTAGCTTCGCGGTTCTCAGTTTTTTTGGGGCGCTTGTAAAACGGGGTGGGCACCACTTGTGCCTTCACGCCCTGCCCGCGTATTTCCACTTTCAGTTCGGTACCCAGGGGAACGAACTCGCTGGGAACGTACGCCAGCGCGATATTTTTCCTGAGAAAGGGCGCGGGAGAACCGCTGGTGATGTAGCCAATCTCGCGCCCAGTCAAGTCGAGGACCTTGTAACCATCGCGGGCAATGCCGCGGTCCAACATCTCCAGCCCCACCAACTCGCGTTTTGTTCCTTCGGCCTTGGCTTTCTCGAGAGAAGCCCGGCCGATGAAATCTGGCTTCTCCATCTTGCAAAACCGATCAAGACCCGCTTCCCATACGTTGATCGTATCGGAAATCTCGTGGCCGTAGAGCGGCAGGCGGGCTTCGAGGCGCAGCGTGTTGCGGGCGCCGAGTCCGCAAGGAACCACTCCGACTTCCTTTCCCGCCTCCAGAATTTCGTTCCACACCCGAGCACTGGTTGGTTCATCGCTGGGCACGTAGATCTCGAATCCGTCTTCGCCGGTGTAGCCGGTGCGGGCGATCAGAGTGTTCTTCAGCCCGCAGACTGTGCCGCGAGTCACCCAATAGAACTTCACCGCCGAGAGGTCGGCGTCGGTGAGCTTCTGCAACAGCTTGACCGCCTTCGGACCCTGGATCGCGATTTGGGTAAAGTCATCGGAGAGATTTTCGACGGCGCAGTCGAACTGCTGGGTATGGTCGCGCACCCACTCAAAATCCTTTTCGCGAGTGCCGGCGTTAATCACCAGCAAGTATTCATTCTCGCCCAGGCGGTGGACGACCACGTCGTCCACAAAAGTGCCCTCAGGGTAGAGCAGGGCTGAATACTGCGCCTGGCCGACGGCCAGCCGGGAGGCGTCGTTCATGGAAATATGCTGGACGGCGGCCAGAGCCTGCGGCCCGGCCAGGCGGATGTCGCCCATGTGGCTGACGTCGAAAATGCCCACTCCATTCCGCACCGCGTTGTGCTCGGCCATGATACCGCCGGCGGAGGGGTATTCGACGGGCATCTCCCAGCCATTAAATTCGACCATTTTGGCGCCCATCTGGCGATGAACAGAATACAGCGCGGTCTTGCGGATGGCTGGCGTAGTCGCCTCAACTGCGGGCAATGAAACCTCGATAAAGAGCAGTGGCCGGGCCGCTGAAATGGTGAGACTGATTACCCTAACATGCGTTCGGCGGTGGCTTCAACTGAGCCGCCGGCCGGCTCGATTGCGGCCCGGGAAAAGCGGTTACCAACGGAACTTTCCACGGTCGTGAAGCCGCGCTAGAGTTCGCCCATGGCCACCACCACCAAGAACAAGTATCACTGCATGCAGTGCGACATGACTGAAGACAAGTGCGATTGCGAGAAGTACTGTTGCTCCTGCCAGGGACAAGTGGACATCCGCTTGTGCCGCGATGGTCTCTACTACTGCCCACCCTGCCGGCAAGCGTGCGGCTACGAAGTCTCCGACTAGAGGCCGGGCTCCGGGGTTCGTCCTCCAAGATGCTCACGTAGGCCCGGACGCCCTCGTCCGGGCGGGCGAGCGAAGCTCGCATGTCGAGAGCCAAGTTGCTACAGGGGTCCTTCGACTGCCCGACTGCTTCGCGAAGCGAAGCAGTCACTTCGCTCAGGATGACAGGGCTTTCAGATGACGACAGCCTCTTTGTACTCTCCGAAAACTTTTCTCATGGTATCCGAAATTTCGCCGACAGTGGCGTTAGCCTCGACGGCGGCCAGGATTCGCGGCATAAGATTCTCTCCGGAGCGGGCGGCGGTCTCGATGTTCTGAAGCGAAGCCTGCCAGGGACCTCGGTCGCGGCGGGCACGCAAGGCGCGCAGGCGTCCGACCTGGTTACGTTCGAGCGATTCGTCGATACGTTGGATAGGGATGGGTTTTTCTTCCTCCAGGGCAAAACGATTTACTCCGACTACCACTGCTTCCTTGCGATCTACCTGCTGTTGGTACTCGTAAGCCGCGTTCTGGATTTCCTGCTGCACATAGCCGCGCTCGAGCGCTTTGATCATGCCGCCGAGAGCTTCAATCTTTCCCAGATAATCGGACGCGCGGCTTTCAATTTCGTTGGTCAGGGCCTCGATGTAGTAGGAACCGGCCAGCGGATCAACGGTTTGCGGGACTCCGGACTCGTAAGCCACGATCTGCTGAGTGCGGAGCGCAATGCGGGCAGCCTGCTCGGTGGGCAGGGCAAGAGCCTCATCGTACGAATTAGTGTGCAGGGATTGAGTGCCGCCGAGTACCGCAGCCAAGGCCTGTAAGGCGGTGCGGGCGATATTGTTTTCCGGCTGCTGTGCAGTGAGGGTGGAACCCGCGGTTTGAGTATGGAAGCGCAGCATCCAGGAGCGCTGGTTTTTGGCACGGAAACGGTCCCGCATGATTCCAGCCCACATGCGGCGGGCGGCCCGGAACTTGGCAACTTCTTCCAGAAAATTGTTGTGGGCGTTGAAGAAGAATGAAATCCGCGGAGCAAACTTATCGACATCGAGGCCGGCGGCGATGGCACCCTGCACGTAGGCGATGCCGTTGGCCAGGGTGAAGGCAACTTCCTGGACCGCGGTCGATCCGGCTTCGCGCATGTGATAACCGGAGATGGATATGGTGTTCCAGTCGGGCACATTCTGGTTGGTCCAGGCAAACAGGTCGGTGATGATGCGCATGGCCTGCGCCGGGGGAAAGATATAGGTGCCCCGGGCGATGTATTCCTTGAGCACGTCGTTTTGTACGGTGCCGGACAAAAGGCGAATATCGGTGCCCTGGCGGCGGGCGACGGCGACATAGAGCGCCAACAGAATTGACGCCGTGGCGTTGATGGTCATCGAGGTGGAAATTCTGGTCAGATCGATGCCATCGAACAGGCGCTGCATATCCTCGACCGAGTCAATGGCCACGCCCACCTTTCCGACTTCGCCGACGGCCAGGGGGTGATCGGAGTCCAGGCCGATCTGAGTGGGCAGGTCGAACGCCACCGAGAGCCCGGTAGTTCCGTTCGCCAACAGGTACTTGTATCGTTTGTTGGATTCCTCGGCGTCGCCCATGCCTGCATACTGGCGCATGGTCCAGAGCCGGCCCCGATACATGGTGGCCTGCACGCCTCGGGTAAAGGGATAGTCGCCGGGGTAACCGACCTCGCTTTCCTGGTTTCGAGAGTTCAGATCGCTCGGGGTATAGAGCGGACGAATCGGGATGTGGGAGGAGGTTTCGGGATCGGCGGGCGCGGATTTGGGCGTGTCAGTCATGATGAGGGGTGAGAACAGGTTTTAGCCTTTTTTCCATACTCTCCAGAATGAGCTGGCGCCGAACCAGGCGAAAGTCAGAGTGAAAACAATTGCGACCAGTACGCGCCCCAAGGTGGTATGGCCGGCCTGATAGTGGGCGTACTCACGAACGAACGCGCCCCCGCCGATGAATGCTAAAGCCAGGAAAACAAAGCCTGTCACCTCGAGGAAGAGCTGGCGTAAGACCCGTCCGAAATGGGCCGCCGTGGTACGGGCGCCTTTCAGTACCGCGCTTACGGTGCGAGTGCGCCCGGCATGTTGGGCGGCAATCCGGGCCGCGATACTCAATTTGCGAACTGTCGAGACATTCACCATCAGCGTCGATTTTAACAGTGTTCGGGGTTACAATGACGGAGCACCACGGTGGCGTTGCTAGCCGGGATAACCCGATCCGGCATCCAAGTAACCGAGTACTGCCGCTCTACTTCAGGGGGCCAAGTGGACCAGCAATTGAAGCAGCTGATGAAGGAACTGGGCGAGGCGATCAATGAATCGCTGGCGGACAGCGAGCAAATTGCCGAAGTAGTTTCCAAGATTAAAGACAGCGGATACGACATCTTCCTGGTTCTGGAAGCGACCATCGGCGTCAGCAAGCCGGGCGAGAAGTCCGATGACAAGACCTCCCTGGTGACTACCCTGACCACCAATCCCGAGTTCAAAATCAGCGACCAGGACCTCAAGTTCCTGAAGTCGCTGCGCATCAAGATCGAGAACGACGCGGCGTAGCGGCCGGCGTCGGACCTCGGACTTCAGACCTCGGCGAATCCAATCGCTTTTCACCTACCTTCCCTTCAAATAGGCGACGCACGAGCGGGACGCTCGCGCCCACATTTTTCCTTGCTGAAAGCCGATAGCTGATAGCTGACAGCTGTGGTACAACCACGGCTTGCCCGGGAGCGAACAATACGGACTGGTGCGGGCCATTGGGCGCTGGAGCCTGGCGGCGCTGGTTATCAATTCCGTTGTCGGCAGCGGAATCTTTGGGTTACCTTCCGACGTGGCTCGACTCATTGGCCGGGCCAGCCCCTGGGCGGTATTGCTCGCCGGGGCCGCGGCGGGCGTCATCATGGCCTGCTTTGCGGAGGTGGCTTCGCAGTTTACCGCGGCGGGAGGGCCCTATCTTTACACGCGCGCCGCTTTCGGGCGTTTTGTAGGGATTGAAATGGGCTGGATGCTTTGGTTGGTGCGCCTGGCTGCGCCGGCAGCCACTTCCAACCTGTTCGTCATTTATTGTGGCGAGTTTTGGCCGCACGCCAAGGAGCCACTCCCACGATTCCTTATCCTGACGTTTCTATATGGGGTTTTGGCCCTGATCAATTATCGTGGGGTCCGGGCGAGCACACAGGTCAGCAATGCGTTCACGGTGGCAAAGCTGGTGCCGCTGTTTCTGGTGGCGATTGCGGGCACGTTCTATCTGCTGGCAGGCCACCAGGCGGCGCCCATATTGCCAGGTGGCGCAGGAGCCGGCGCCTGGCTGAAAGCTTGTCTGCTTCTTGTCTTCGCTTACGGCGGCTTTGAAACTGCGCTGACGCCCTTGAGCGAGGCAAAAAATCCCCGGCGTGACGCCGCATTTGCCCTGTTCACAGCGCTGGTCACCTGTACGTTGATGTACTCAGCGATTCAGTGGGTGGTGGTGGGCATTCTGCCTGATCCTGCCCACAGTGAACGCCCCCTGGCGGACGTGGCGCGGCTCGTGTTCGGCAATGGCGGCGCTGCTTTCGTTTCGGTGGGGGCGCTGGTTTCCGTGGTGGGCTATCTCAGCGCCAACATGCTGGGCGTGCCACGAATCACTTTTGCGCTGGCGGAGAACGGAGACTTCCCTTCCATCTTCGCCGCCATCCATGCCCGCTTCCGTACTCCTTATGTTTCGATTCTCGCCTTTGCCCTGTTGAGCTGGCTGCTGGCGCTGTTGGGGAGCTTTACCTGGAACGCCACCCTGTCCGCAGTAGCGCGGCTCCTGTATTACGGTCTGGTCTGCGCGGCCTTGCCCGTATTTCGACACAAGCAGCCAGGGGCTGCGCTGTTTCGCCTTCCCGGTGGAACTTGGTTTGCCGTGTTAGGCGTCGGAATTTGCGCGGTATTGATTACCGGAGTGAACCTGGGCGGGTCGCTGATTCTGCTGGCCACGGCGCTGGTGGCGATGATCAACTGGCTGCTGGTCAGGAAGCGGCGGCCGGGCGAAGCGCTCTCCTGATTCTTGTATTGAACGCCGCGAAGCTGCTAGGCTACGCCGTTCCATGAAATCCAAATTCCTTCTGCCGCTGCTTTGCGGAGTAAGTCTTCTCGCCGCAGCCCAGCAAGTCGCTCCTTCAGCCGGGGATTTTGTGGTTGAGAAGGAGGTCGCCGTGCCCATGCGGGACGGCGTGATCCTGCGCGCCGACGTGCTGCGGCCGAGTGGCGGAGGAGTATTCCCGGTCCTCGTTTATCGCACACCGTATGGCAAAGACCCGGCTCTCGGGGAATACACCACGTTTCGCCACGCGGTCGAGCACGGATACGCGGTGGTGGTGCAGGACGTTCGTGGACGCTACGCTTCCGACGGCGAGTTCCGCCCTTATGAGAATGAAGGCCGCGACGGCTACGACACCATCGAGTGGGCAGCGCGCCAGCCCTGGTCGAACGGGGCAGTTGGGACCTTCGGACTTTCTTATCCCGGGGCGGTGCAGTGGCTGGCCGCAGTCGAGAATCCGCCGCATCTCAAAGCCATGGTACCGGCCATGACCTTTTCTTCGGCGCAGAATTTCTTCTACGCCGGCGGTCTCTGGGACATGTCGTGGATCGAATGGATTTGGGACAATATCGCACCCGACATTCGGACCAAGAGAAATCTGCCGGGGCCGAAGACCCCCGACGAAGCGCTCGCCGCCTGGAGCCAGGCGAGTCCGAAAATGTTGAACACGTTGCCGCTCGACCAGCTGCAGGAGCTGCGCGGCATTGCTCCTTACTATTACGATTGGCTGGCGCATCCCTATGACGATCCCTGGTGGGAGTGGTGCGATCTGCGGAACAAGTACGGCCGGGTACACGCCGCGGTGCTGAACTTCTCCGGCTGGTATGACGACAACTACGGCCCCGAAGGCGCCACGACCAACTTTGCCGGACTGCTGAAGGCCCGCGCCGGGGCTGCCGATGCTCAGACTCATCTGCTGATCGGTCCCTGGGTACATGGCGTGGATTCCACCGGAAAAACAAAATCAGGAGAGCGCCGGTTTGGGCCGGCGGCGGCGATTGACTACGACGAAGTTGTCCTGCGCTGGATGGATCATTACCTGCGAGGCAGCGCGAATGGCGTAGAGAAGGAAAAACCCGTCCGCTACTTTGTGATGGGAGACGATCTGTGGCGCGCGGCCGACGCCTGGCCGCCCGCTACGAAAGCGGTGCCCTACTACCTGGTCAGCCCAAAATCTGGCGAGGATCATGGAAGTCTGTCCGCCGAAGCGCCCCGGGAGAAGCAGGCGTTCGTGTCCTTTCTTTCCGATCCGGAAAAGCCAGTGATCAATACATACAGCAGCTCGGGCGCACACGACTACCGGGGCTTGGCCGATCGGCATGATGTTTTGACTTTCGACTCCGCGCAGCTGGAGAGTGATACGGAGGTGACCGGGCCGATCCACGCACAGATTTATCTCGCCTGCGACTGTCGCGACACCGATTTGTGGGTGCGCCTGCTCGACGTAGCTCCCGACGGAACGGCTTTCAATTTGATGAGCCCCGGGTTGGACGTGCTGCGGGCTCGATATCGTAACCCGAAGAAGGGGAGGCAACTGCTTACGCCCAACCGGGTCTACCAACTTCATCTCGACAACCTGATCACCAGCAATGTCTTTCGGAAGGGCCATCGCATACGAGTACAGATTTCAGCGACCTTCTTTCCGAATTTCTCGCGCAATCTGCACACCGGCGAACTCGAAAATTCATCCTCCCGACTGCAGAAGGCAACCGTCTCGATTTACACTGACCGCCGTCGGCCTTCGCGCATGGTTTTGCCGGTGGTTCGGCGGTAATGCGTGCGATCATGCGGAGACCTGGAGGAATTCTTGCCCCAGCGAAACCGGATTAACCCCTTGCTCCTGCTGGCCGCTGTGTTTCTGGCCGCCGCGCCCATTCCAGTTCAGGCCCAGCGCGAACCGGTGCTCAAGCAGATCGACGAACCGCATCCCTACTACTTCCGCGAAATGTATCTGCCGCAGCTCACGACCGGGCCGAGCGCGGCAGCGTGGGCTGCGGATTCCGGCAGCGTGGTGTACTCGATGGCGGGATCGCTGTGGCAGCAGAAGCTCGACTCCTCCGTCGCCGAACAACTAACCAGCGGCCCCGGATACGACTACCAACCCGATTGCTCTTCCGACGGGCGCTGGGTGGTGTATGCCACGTATGCCAGGGATGCAGTTGAAATCTGGGCCCTGAATCTGGAGACAAAAGCCACGCGGCAACTTACGACTGGGGGTGCGGTCAACGTCGAGCCCCGCTTCTCGCCCGATGGCAAACGGATCGCATTCGTTTCCACGTCGTTCAAGGGACGCTTTCATATCTTCGTGGGGCAATTCAACGACGGCGAATTGAAGAATGTCCAGCGTCTGACGGGAGAGAACCGCAGCACCCTCAACCGCTATTACTACAGCCAGTTCGATCACGAGATCAGCCCGGCCTGGTCGCCGGATGGCAAGGAAATTCTCTTCGTCTCGAATCGCGGCCACATCTACGGTACGGGCGGCTTCTGGCGGATGAAGGCGGAACCCGGAGCGGAAGCACGCGAGATTCACTACGAAGAGACGGCATGGAAAGCGCGGCCGGACTTTTCGCCCGACGGCAAACGTATCGTCTATGCGTCATACCTGGGACAGCAGTGGCACCAGCTCTGGGTGCTGCCGTCGGAGGGTGGCGACGCATTCCCGCTTTCCTACGGCGATTTCGATAACGTAGCGCCGCGCTGGTCGCCGGACGGAAGGCGCATCGCGTTCATCTCCAACCGAGGCGGCAATACTTCTTTGTGGACACAAACAGTTCCCGGCGGCGAGCAGGTACAGCTCGTCGCGAAGGAGAAGCATTACCTGAAGCCGGTGGGCCAGTTGTCCATTGCCGTGCTGGACGCGGCCGGGCACCTCACGCCGGCGCGAATCTTCGTCGTGGGCGCAGATGGCCGGGCTTACGCTCCCGACGACGCATGGATGAATGCTGACGACAATTTCGTCCGCGCCGAGCGTCCCTTCGAGGCGCACTACTTTCAGACCTCAGGCAACGCGGAAATGACCTTGCCTGCCGGAAGCGCGGAAGTCGAAGTCATGAAGGGCTTCGAATACCGCTTCGAGCGGCACACCTTGACTATTACCGCCGGGCGCAGATCCAGTCTGACGATTAAGCTGCAGCCCCTTGACCTTCCCAAAGAGGCAGGCTCGCAATGGGTGAGCGGCGATGTCCACGTACACATGAATTATGGAGGCGCATACCGCAACACGCCCAGGCATCTGGTACAGCAGGCCGCGGCGGAAAACCTGCAGATCGTGGAAGACCTGGTGGTCAACAAGGAGCAGCGCATTCCGGATATCGCGTACTTCAGCCCCAAGCCCGATCTGGCCTCGACCGCAACTAATCTTCTGCTGCATGGACAGGAATTTCACACCAGCTATTGGGGGCACCTGGGCCTGCTGAATCTGACGCGGAATTTTCTCTTGCCCGGCTACGCCGCATATCCCAACACAGCCGCAGCCAGCCTGTTTCCCGCCAACGCAAATGTGGCTGACATGGCGCACAAACAAAACGCGCTGGTGGGGTATGTTCATCCCTATGACGCAGTGCCCGACCCTGCGAAGGATGCATTGCTGACCCACGAACTGCCGGTGGACCTGGCGCTGGGCAAGGTGGATTACATCGAAGTGCTGGGATTCGCGGAGCACAAATCGACCGCGACCGTCTGGTACCGGCTGCTCAACTGCGGATTCCGATTGCCGACCGCGGCGGGCACGGACGCCATGGCCAACTTTGCTTCCCTGCGTGGGCCGGTGGGACTGAACCGTGTGTACGCCAAAGCTCCCGCGGGTCCGCTCAATATCGACGCCTGGCTGGACTCAATCAAGCACGGCCACACTTTCGCCACCAATGGTCCACTGCTGGGATTCTCGCTGGGCGAAAAGCAACCTGGCGACGATCTGTCCTTGCCGGCCGGCGAGAACAAGGTAAAGTTCACAGCCTGGTTGCGGTCCTTTGTGCCCGTCGATCATCTGCAGGTGATCTGCAATGGCGAGGTGGTGCGCGATTTGAAGGTAAGCGGCGGCCGCGAAGGGGCCGACGTGGAGGACACAATTCCGGTCTCGCGCAGCGGCTGGTGCCTGCTGCGGGCCTGGAGCGACAAGGCCGAGCACCCCGTGCTGGATATGTATCCCTATGCCACTACCAGTCCCATCTACATCGCGGTGACCGGCTCGCACCCCAGGCCTACCGAAGACGCGGCGTATTTCATCGCCTGGATCGATCGCATGATTGACGCCGCGAAGTCGAACCAGGACTGGAACACAGAGGCCGAGAAGAATGCGGTGCTGGATATTCTGTCATCGGCGCGGAAGGTTTATGCGCAAAAGTAACCGGGTGCTCCACCCTCGTCTCTCCGTTTTTTGGAGATACAGTGTGGGAGAGAGGACGACTGAAACCCTTCGCGGGAGCAGGTCTCCGAACTTCCCCGCCCTGTCTCTCCCAGAGAACGGGAGAGCCGAGGACGGGGCACCCTCACCTCGCTTCGGCGCGCTCCAGCTGCAGCAGGGCCTCTTTGCGCTCCACCCCCCAGCGATAGCCTCCCATGTCTCCGTCTTTGCGAACCACGCGGTGACAGGGAATTGCGACGGCCACCGGATTGGTGGCGCAGGCGCGGGCCACGGCGCGAGTGGCGGTGGGCTGTCCGATGGCCTTCGCTACCTGGGCGTAGGAACGGGTCGCACCGAACGGGATGGCCTGCAGTTGCGTCCACACCCGGCGCTGGAAGGCGGTTGCCTGAATGTCCAGCGGGAGCGATGAACGCAGCTTGTGACCATGCATCTGGCGGAGCAGATTATCTTTCCAGGTTTGCATGGCGGCGTCATCGCGGCGCCGGACGGCAAAGGGAAATTCGTGCCTGAGGCCGTGCTCGAGTTCGTCGTCCGAGTCTGCGAATTGTATGGTGCAGATGCCCTTTTCGGTGGCGGCGATCAGCATGCGTCCCAGGGGAGAATCAGTAAAGGTATAACGGATAGGCGCGGCGATGGCGCCGCGACGATATTTGTCGGGAGTCATGCCCAGCTGCGACGCGGTGCGTTCGTACAAGCGACTGCTCGAGCTGTATCCGGCGTCATACATTGCCCGGGTTACGGAGTGGCCGGCCTGTAGATTGCGTTTAAGCTGGTTCATACGGCAGGAGTCGGCGTAGGCTCGGGGCGAGATACCGAGCACCGCTTTGAACGAACGTTGGAGGTGGAAGGGACTTTGGCGGAATTCCGCGCCCAGGCGGCCCAGCGTCACCGGCTCATCCAGGTGGCGCTCGATGTAGCGGCAGACGGCTTTGACCATTTCCGCCTGCTTATTGCCGCCAATCGCTTTCGGGCGGCAGCGCAGGCAGGCACGGTAGCCTGCTTTCTCGGCCTCATCCGACTTGCGAAAGAAGGTGACATTCTCCCGGCGGGGACGCCGCGAGGGGCAGGACGGGCGGCAATAGACCCCGGTGGAGGAGACGGCAAAGACGAAGTTGCCGTCCTGACTGGCGTCCCGGGCGAGGACGGCCTGCCACTGATTTTCGCCCTGGCGATGGTCGATCTCGCGATTTTCAAGGTTGAGATTGGCGATGCTGCGGGTCATGTCACTCACTCCGGTCAGGTTGAGTATCGCATTGGCTGTCATAATGACCCAAGCCTAAGCCGAGGCGATGGCGTGGACTATCCGGATCTTGCGGTCAAAGCGATTTTCCCTGGTGATGCTTATGCCCCTATTGAGATTTATACTGACTGTAGCGATCGCTATACTGCTTTCCTCGATGGCCATGATGAGCCAGACTGCGCCACTGCCGAGGTGCGCTACAACCGCTTCGGAGATTGTCGCCTCATTCGTGGCCGGGGATATTAGTCTGGACGCAGAGCATCCCGCCACGGCGTGGCAGAGTGCACGGCCTGCCGTTTTCTGTTCCGACTGGCAGGGCAACAATCCTGATGAGCAGCTTGAGACTGAAGTCCGGGTCCTGTGGTCTCCACAAACACTCTATTTGAGATTTGCATGCCGCTACCGGGAGCTTTATCTTTTTGACGACTCCGACAGCAACGGACGCCGGGACCACCTGTGGGACCGCGATGTCGCAGAGGCATTTCTACAGCCCGATCCCACGCGAACCCACTACTACCGGGAGTTTGAAGTGAGTCCCAACGGAATGTGGATCGATCTGGACATCTTTCCCGGCGGACTAGCAGACCTGAAAAGCGGCTTGAAGAAATCGGTATTTCTGGATCAGAAGGGCCTGCGCTGGACGGCAGAGCTGGCCATTCCGATGAAGGCCCTGACGCCGAATTTCGATCCGAAGGCGGTTTGGCGGGCCAACTTCTATCGCATTGAGGGAACAAAGGAGCCGCGAACCTACATGGCCTGGCAGGCCACAGGCACGCCGCAGCCGAATTTCCATGTGCCCTCCGCTTTTGGCTCATTGCGCTTTGAGGTTAAAAATTAGCAGGGTGCCCCACTCTCGTCTCTCCGTTTTTTGGAGAGACAGCGTGGGTGGCTCGCGTCTCTCCTCTTTGGGATAAACAGGGTGGGATCAGCTCAACCCCGCCCCTGTCGTACGAGAGACGGGCGGACGACGACGGAAAACACACAGTTGTCAGTTTCTGGTTTTTCAGTTCCCAGTTCACATTTCCGATGGAGGAATTTCTCATGAAGCGATGCATGGCTTTGGTGGTCGTGATCTGCTCCTGTGCGCTGCTTTCGGCCCAACCGGCAAAACCCGGTGTGCTCAGCGCCGACGAGGTCAGGAAAGTCGCTCCCGCGACTTATTTTTTCCGCGGGCAATCAGCCTCGGTGCAGCTACGCAATTCCGGGGGATTCAGGGTGCCGGAAGGCAAGCTGGTCATGGCCGGGCTGGTGGATACGTCGGGCTACGCCTCCGACGTGCAGGCGAAGTATCAGGGATTTCTGATCACAGAAGTGAAACTTAACATCGCCGGAACGGACCTGCCCCCGGGCGAGTACGGCTTTGGCTTTTCGCAGGACGGAAAGTTTCTGGTAATGGATGTAGGGGCCAACGATCTGTTCAGCGTTGCCGGAAAGCTGGACGATAAAATCGCGCATCCCGTTCCGCTGAAAATCGTCGAAGACGGAGGCACCTACCGGCTGTACGCCGGCAGGAAGTGGGTCGGCATGAAGCCCGAGTAGGCGAACCCTAGTGCGTCAACGGTTGAAGGGACCCTAAAACAGCCGAGATGCCGGCGCGTTTGCGTAATTCAGCCAGAATCGCGCGGGCAGCATTTTGGTAAGTCTTGCTGGGATCGGAAGGGTCCGCCCAAACCGCTTCATAAACCACCCTGGTGGCTTCCACCAGATCCATGTGCAGGGCCGCCTCGAGCAAGTCAACCCGCTGCTGCAGGCGCACATAGCATGGCTGACATACCGAGGCCGGCTCAAATTCGCCCTGATGCCTTTCTTCTATGCTGCAACCGATAGTCCCCGCCGGAGCAATTTCGGCTGGGTCAATTTGGACATGAGCGGCGTAAACCTGGGACTTAAACTCCCGCAAAAATCGTTCACGCTCTTCTTCCAGCGCAGCTTCGTCGGGCACAGGCAGGGCGCTTTCCGGAAGACTGGGGCTGGAGCCGGTGGAGGCAACCACAATCGGCGAAACTCTCTCTTCGGTCTTGCACACCGGACACATCGCCAGGTCGGCAGCGTAATAGGTCTTGCACTTCACGCAGGGCAGACCATATCCCACGCGCCGGGGTCCGAGCGCAGCCGGAAGATTCTCCATCACAGCCGTGGCGTGATGGAAGCCGCTCTCATTGGGAAGAATTGCCGACGCAATCGAACTGCTATCGGCAGCCGGTGTCGAGGTTGCGGAGTTCATCAGATTTCTCCCGGAGCGAAAATGCGATTCGCGCCTTAGTGCAATGCCATTCTAGGTCTGGCCGGCTGGTTCGCCGATGCACGACAGTTCATGTGGGTCATTGCCCTATAGTGCATGAGAGATGTGGAACCTGGGGCGGAGGAAGCAATAAGGAGAGGGTTTTGATCCGATCTAGTTCCGATCTGGCACATCAACGCAAATGGTTGCCCACGATCGAGGGGTCCACATGAGTTCCAGAAGCTTCTGTTCAGGCGCGCCAGCGGTGTGAGGCAGGTTTGCGCCGAGTAGCCAGAATCGTCAGTCACGAACGTAACTGGCCTTTGGCATGTCGTGGCTTGGACCGCGGGCAAGTTGACGTAAGTTACTGCTTTCGATACTGTTAGTTTTGCTGCCAGCCGCAGGCGGCGGAGGAAGTTATGTTCGAAGGCCTGTTCCAACCGATGCATCTGCTGGTGATCTTTGCGATCGCGTTATTGGTGTTTGGTCCCAAGAAGCTTCCCGAACTGGGAAAAGGAATTGGTGAAGGCATTCGCGCTCTGAAAGATGGAATGAAGGAACACACTGCGGAGCCGCCAACGCCCACAAATACGGAAGCCAAGAACACGCCGCCTGAGGATCCTTCCAACCGGACCAGCTGACTGTCCACCTTGGCCTCGGGGAATGCCGCACGACTGGCATAGTATTTTCCCCGATCTGTCGTCCAGCTTTTGCTCTGGCTGCTCCCGTCCCATATAATCTCGCTGGTCTTCGCAACCAGCTCGCGCGACTGTAAGTAAGAATGAGCGACTCACGCAGTCGGTGCTTCCGCTGTTGATCCTCTTCTTCTTCAGAATTTTTCGGCCTTACCACTAGCCATGAATTAATCCATGATCTTGCAGTTCATTCCTGGAGGACCGACGTGTCGAAACTACAAGCATTGGCTCTAATCTTCATCTTTCTCTGCCCCGCATCGCTCTTCGCCGATCAGATCGTGCTGAAGAACGGCGATCGTTTGACCGGAACCATTGAGAAGTCCGACGACAAGACGTTGGTCATCAAGACTGAGTTCGCCGGTGAAGTGACGGTGCAGTGGCCGGCGGTGCAGGAGATCACTTCCACGCAGGCTTTGACAGTGAGTTTGAGCGACGGGAAGACCGTGGTGGGGACGGTGACCACTTCTGACGGCAACCTGGCCGTGGCCACGGCCAATGCAGGCACAGTCACCGAACCCAAGGCGTCAGTGACTAAACTCTTCGGCGAAGCGGAGCAGGCTGCGTATGAAAAATCGCTTCACCCCGGGCTATTGGAAGGATGGAAGGGCGGGGCGAATGTCGGATTTGCGCTGACCCGCGGCAACAGCCAGACCAAGAACCTAGCCCTGGCTTTCACCGCTGATCGCAAAACCCTGCACGATCACCTGGGCCTCTACACCAACAGCGTGTACGCCACCAATGACGCCCCGGGTGCAACCCTCGCCACCACCGCCAACTCGGTGCAGGGCGGAATCCGCTACGACCACGACTTCACTCCCCGGCTGTTCGCCTACGTGAGCGCCGATTTCCAGACTGACGCACTGCAGACCCTGGACCTGCGCTCCGTCTTCGGCGGCGGCTTGGGCTGGCACGCGATCCAGAATAGTCGCACCACATTGGACCTGCTCGGTGGCATCAACTACACCCGGGAAAAATATTCTTTGCTCCCTAGCCGCAGCTTTGCAGCCGCATCGGCGGGCGAGGAACTCAATCACAAGCTCGGATTGAATACTGTGCTGACCCAAAAGCTGTATTTCTTCCCCAACTTGAATGACACTGGTGAGTACCGCGCAACCTTCAACTTCGGCACCGTAACCAAACTCAGCACGTGGTTGGGATGGCAGAACGCGTTTGGAGATATCTACGTCACCAATCCGCCCGCGGGAGCCAAGCAGAACGATATTCAGCTCACCACCGGACTGAACATTTCGTTTACGCATTGAGTTGGTGGACCTGGGCGGCGCCACCAAGGCCGTGCCCTTCCCTGCACCGCGGCGGCGAGGTCGAAGTCTTGCCGGGCGCTACACATTACGCCACAAGTCGTATAATCAAAGGCGCGCAGCCACGGTCTCCGGAGGCGATCATGTCCCGTCGAGTCATGCCCGGCCGTAATTCGCTTGCCCTGCTCTTCATCCTGCTTCTTTCAGTTCTCCAGGTCCACGCCAAAGACAAGAAGAAGCAGTTGCTCCCCGAAGATTTGCTGCGGGCGCAAACCGTCATGGTGGTAATTCATCCGGATGCGGGCGAGGCCGTGACTGCTCCGTTGGCCAATCGCAATGCCCAGGACGAAGTGGAGAGAGCAATCACGAAATGGGGCAGATTCGATCTGGTGATGGATGCGTACACCGCGGATTTGATCATTGCGGTTCGCAAAGGAAACAAGAGCGGCCCAATCATCGCTCATTCGCCTGCGGACAACCGGCCGGTCATCTTTCAGCCTGGGATTGGAGACGCCCGCATCGGTCAGCAACAGGGTCGCCCTCCTGATCTCTCTCAGCCTCTTCCTGGCGACATGGGGAACAGGGGCCCACAACTCGGCACGCAGGTCTTTTCGTCCGACGATACTTTTGAAGTGTATCGGGGCAGAATGGAATACCCGCTGGACGCGTCGCCGGTCTGGCGCTATATCGCAAAGGACTCGCTCAATGCACCGCAGGTCCCGGCGGTCGAGCAGTTCCGCAAGGCCCTCGAAGAGTCCGAGAAGCAGCACCAGCACAAACCCTGAATTCCGCTTCTCCAAAACGACCATGAAGAAGATCATGCCGTCGCTGTTGTTGGGCCTCGTGGTGTCGTCCATGCTGTTGTTGCGTTCGCCAGCGCAACCTCCCGCCTACGACCAGCCCTGGCGACCGCAGTACCACTTCACACCCCCACAGAATTTCATGAACGATGCCAACGGGACGGTCTTCTACAAGGGCGAGTATCACCTGTTTTACCAGTACAACCCGGAAGGCAACGTGTGGGGACACATGAGCTGGGGGCATGCCGTCAGCAGCGACCTGGTGCACTGGAAGAATCTGCCGGTCGCGCTGCATGAAGTCCCCGGCCAGTACATGGTTTACTCGGGAAGCGCGGTGGTGGACTGGAACAACCGCAGCGGCGTGTGCCAGAATCCCGATCCGCAAGACCATTCCTGCCTGGTGGCCATTTACACCGGGGCTTATAAAAACCGGCAGAAACAGCACATAGCTTTCAGCAACGACCGCGGGCGGACCTGGACGAACTACTCCGGCAATCCTGTTGCTGATCTCGACGCTCCCGACTTTCGCGATCCGAATGTTTTCTGGTATGCGCCGCAACACAAGTGGGTGATGGTCGCGGTCCTGGCCGACGAAAGAACGCTCGTGATCCTCGACTCGCCCGATCTCAAGCACTGGACCAAGCGATCCACGTTCGGCCCTGCGGGAGATACAGCGGGACAGTGGGAGTGTCCCGACCTGATCGAACTTCCAATTGAGGGCACGTCCGAAAAGAGGTGGGTGCTGATCGTCAACCGTAATCCGGGAGCACCGGCCGGCGGCACTGGGGTTCGCTACCTGATCGGCAAGTTCGATGGCACGAACTTTACCAGCGAAGTTCCGGACACTCCTGCGCTTTGGGCCGACTGGGGCAAGGACTTCTACGCCACCAACACCTGGAATGATGTTCCGGCTAACGACGGGCGGCATCTGTGGATTGGCTGGTTCAGCAACTGGAAGTATGCAAATGTCGAGCCCACCGTGCTCTGGCGTGGGGCACAATCGGTTCCGCGTACTTTGGCCCTGCGCCGTTATGCGGATGGGTTGCGCCTGGTGCAGCGGCCGGTCCGCGAACTGGAAAGTCTACGGGGTGAGAAAGCCCAGATTGTGAATGTCAGCGTAGCGGACGCTAACCAAGAGCTTCATGACGCCGGGACGCGCGGCGAAGTCTACGAGTTCGAAGCCGAGTTGAAGCCTGGGAAAGCGGCCGAAATCGGATTTCGCCTGCGAAAGAGTAAAGAGGCGGAGACCTTGGTGGGCCTCGACGCCGTCAATCGCGAGGTTTTTGTTGATCGGACGCACTCGGGCGAGGTTTCATTCAGCAAGGACTTCCCCGGACGCTTCACTGCCAAAGTGGAGCAGAGCGCGACAATCAAGCTGCACGTATTCGTGGACCGTTCGAGTGTCGAAGTGTTTGTGAATGACGGCGAACGTGTTCTTTCCGACCGCATTTATCCTCCGCCGGGCAGCGACGGCATAGAACTGTATTCGAAGGGGATTGGCGCGAGAGTCGTCTCATTGACCATCTGGAAATTGAATTCTGCATGGAAGTAGCGAGGGTGCCCCGTCCTCGTCTCTTCCGTTCTTTTGAGACAGGGCGGGAAAGTTTGAAGCGCTCCTGAGGAGCACAATCATCCCATGAGCTCTGCCACGTCACGCGGTCACAACCGTAGTCTCTGAGAGCGAAATCAAGAAGCTTGAGTAAAGTATCTTCCTTCCTGCTCACGAAGTGGTATCTGGACTGTGTCGCCGAGAACGGCGATGCGGCGGTGGTGTACGTGGCGGACCTTCGCTGGAATAAGCTTTCTATTCACTACGTAAGTTTGCTCACTGTTTTCGAGGGTCGTGTCCGTTGCACTTCTTCCCTTCGCCGGGGACAGCTCCCAAGGCTCGACCGGGACACTATCACTCTCTGCCTACCTCATCTCGGCGTTGAGGGAACCTGGCGGGCGCTCCGGGCACCCGTCCGGCGTAACGTCTTTAAGGACAAAGAGGGCGGCATCGATTGGCACTGTCATCAACCCATGGCACAGGTCGATCTGGCGCTTCAGGGCAGGACTCCATTGACTGGGCTGGGCTATGCCGAGTGCATTACGCTCTCGGTCGTCCCCTGGAAGCTGCCGCTGGAAGAGTTGCACTGGGGACGATTTCTCTCGGATCAGCACGCCCTGGTGTGGATCGACTGGCGAGGCCCGCAGCCATGGCGGACCCTGATTCATAACGGCGACGAGTGCGAAATCCAGTCGCTGACAGAATCAGAAATACTATTCGCGCCAACCGAAAGCCGCCTCGAGCTTGACCGTGGGCTGGTGCTGCGCAGCGGTCAGCTGGGGCACACGGTTTTTGCCGGGATCTCCCGTCTTGCCGGGTTGCTTCCGCACAATATGTTATCGGTTGAAGAATGCAAGTGGCGCAGCCGCGGCGTGTTGCAGGCCCCGGGCGGCAATGCGTCGGGATGGGCGATCCATGAGATCGTCGAATGGAAATGATGAATTCCACCTTGGGCAAAGTGTTGTATGGCGTGCTGTTCACGGTCGTCGTGCCGATTCTGCTGGTGATGTGGGCCATCGCGACCCGTGAACTGGTGAAGCTACCGACAATCCACTCTTTGCCCTGGGGAACCGGCACTGTCGCCGCGGGAACATTGCTGGTGGCGCTGGGAATGGGGTCGCTGTGGCTGGTGGGCGGCGGCCTCCCCATGAACGCGTTTCCTCCGCCGCGTTACGTTTCCAGCGGAGTCTATCGTTTGTTTTCGCATCCGATTTATGTCGGCTTTTCGCTGGTATGCATCGGCTCCGCAATCATGGCCGGCTCCGCCAGCGGCTTGTGGCTAGTCTCTACCACCGTCGTCCTCGCGAGTGCGGCGCTCGTTCTGGGATACGAACTGCCGGATTTGCAGGCACGCTTCGGCAGTGCCTGTCCCAACCAACGCCTGCTGCCCGTCGACGACCAATCTCCCCCCTCCGGTATCGAACGCCTTCGCTGCTATGTGACCGTGTTGTTGCCATGGTTCCTGATGTATGAAGCTTTCGTGGTGCTCGGAGTGCCGCCCGATGCCAAGATCGCATATCTTCCCTTTGAATCGCGCCTGCCGGTGCTGCCGTGGACCGAAGTTTTCTATGGCAGCGTTTACGTGATGGTGCTGCTGGTGCCACTGATGGTTCGCACGCGGCATGACCTTCGCCTGTTCTCCAGTCGTGCTCTGCTCGCGATGATGATCGTTTTTTCCTTCTACCTGGCAGTGCCACTGATTGCCCCGCCTCGTCCATTTGCCGCAAGCGGACTTCTGGGAGAGTGGCTGAATCTGGATCGCGCACATGACAGCGCCGCCGCCGCGTTTCCCTCCTATCATGTGGTCTGGGCATTTATCGCCTCCGGCGCCCTGGCCCGCGTTCCCTGGCAGAAACGACTGTGGCGCACCTGGGCTGTGCTGGTGTCGGTCAGTTGTGTAACCACGGGCATGCACGCCCTGGTCGATGTTGTGGCTGGTCTTTTTGTGGCCGCAGTCGTCATGCGTAAGAACCGAGTTTGGTCTTTCCTGCGCAACTCTTCCGAAACGATTGCCAACTCCTGGAAAGAATGGCGGATTGGATCGGGACGTGTGATCAACCACGGAGCCTATGCCGGCGCTGGAGTCTTCATCGGAATTTGGATCATCGACACGCTGCTGGGCCCGGGCAAGAGTGCGATCCCAATTGCGATTTTCTTAGGAGGCTGCGTCGGAGCCGCGCTCTGGGCACAAGTCATCGAGGGCTCCCCGGCCCTGCTGCGTCCACTCGGTTTTTACGGCGGAATGATCGGAACCTGGACCTGCGGAGGCGTCGCCGCATGGCTGACGCGGACTCCCATCTGGCCGGTGTTCGCAGCCCTGGTTGTGGCCGCGCCCTGGATCCAAGGCATTGGACGGCTGCGCTGCCTGGTGCAGGGTTGCTGTCACGGACGCCCGGCCCCTGACCATATCGGCATTCGCTACGCTCATCCTCAATCGCGGGTTTGGCGGGTGCCTTCTCTTCGCGGCGTCTCCGTCCATGCCACACCGCTCTATTCCCTGCTGTGGAATGTCGAGGTCGCGCTGGTAGTAACGAGGATCTACCTGCTCCACGCCCCGAGTGCTATGGTGGGCGGAGTTTATCTGATACTCTCCGGCGCCGGGAGATTTGTAGAGGAAGCCTATCGCGGCGAACCGCAGACGCCGGTTTTTGGAGGCTTGCGCTTATACCAATGGGTCGCGGTGACCACGCTGGTGTTGGGGGCGCTGATTACGACCATAAGAAACAGCGCGCCTTCACCGCCACCCGCGCTCCACGTTTCTTCTATTTTCGTAGCGTTTGCCTGCGGCATCGGGGCATGGTTCCTCACAGGAGTTGATTTTCCCGAATCGAATCGAAGATTCGCCCGCTTGACCTGACGCCAACCATTTGTGGGGACACGCACACTCTGCCAATCCGCACCCGACGGTAACCTCTGGTGTCTGGACGCTGGCCGTTGGCTAGCGTCTAATCTCAGCATCCATCCGCATCTATGAAAACCAAGGTTTACGAAACTTTACGGTTGTTGACTGAGTTTTTACCCGGTGGATGGGCTGGACAGTGTTGAATATATTGATGGTTCTTGAGATTTACAGGAATTTCGGCGCATGACTTGCTGCGCCGAATTCGGGGATGGGGTCCCAACGTCTTCCGGCTCCAAGACGTGGATAGTCGCCTTGCGTCACACGGCGCTTCTGCTGCTGCTCGCGATCTGCTCAATGGGACAGGACTCTCCTGCGGTTCACAATTTTTCGATCACCGGCGTAGTGAAATCGGGCAACACGCCGATTCCCGGCGCTACCGTTACCGCGACCAACTCTTCCGCCGAAGCCAAGACCACAACGTCCACGGACACGAATGGCGCTTACACGCTCCAGGTCGCTGCCCCAGGGAAATATCAACTGCGGGTTGAGATGCCTGCATTCGCGCCGAGCAGGCAGGAAATTGTTGTAGGCGAAGCAAGCATTCGTGCCGACCTTGAATTGACCTTGCTCTCGCGCACCCAACAAGCGGCACGTGCCCAGCAGCGACCGACAACGGCTAGAGCCAGCCGAGGATTCCAGAGCCTGGCGGTCATGCAGGGCCTGGCCGCTGCGGACGCCAGTAACGGCAATGGCGCAGACCAGATCGTTCCTGCCGGAATGCCGATCCCGGGCGTGGCTGCAGATGCTGCAACAGAATCGGTTTCGTTTACAGGTAGCAACTCAAGCGTTGGCATGTTCGGGATGAGCACCGACGAACTGGAGCAGAGAATGCGGGAAGGGCGTGAACAGGGGGGCTTCGGCGGCGGAGGCCCCGGAGGCGGAGGTCCAGGTGGTGGCGGTCCTCCGGGCGGCGGCCCTGGAGGCGGGTTCGGCGGCTTCGGCGGTGGAGGAGGACGAGGCGGTCCCATGATGCTGGGCGGGGGCAGAGGCAGGTTTGACATCAATCGGCCGCACGGAATGGTCTATTACTCGGTCGGCGATTCCGCCCTGGACGCTGCTCCTTACGCGCTCACTGGCAGTTCAGTGGACAAAGCCAGTTATATAAGACAGCGCTTCGGCATTGCCATGGGCGGGCCGCTGAACATCCCAGGAATTTACCAGGGCGGAAGCAAGACCTTTTTCTTTGCGCATTACAACGGCTCGCGGGGCGATTCACCCTATGACGCTTTTTCCTTTGTGCCCACCGCGGCCGAGCGCGGCGGCGATTTTTCCGGAGTAGCGGGAGTTCAATTGGTCAATCCCAACAACGGACAACCCATCCCGGGCAACAACTTTCAAAACGCCGGGCTGACCGTCAATCCCGCGGCGCAAGGGCTCCTGGCTTTCATTCCGTTGCCCAATGTCGCAAACGCGACTCCCGATGAACCGAATTTTCACTTTGTCACCTCGACGCTCAATAAC
>JBARIF010000747.1:0-5861 GCA_049799615.1 Terriglobales bacterium | reverse complement strand
CCCTCATCGCGTTGGGCATTCAAAGCGACCGTTTACAAATCTCCGAAGTGCCGCGGATTTGTCGGCTATGGCGACGCCGATCCCTCCAATGTCTCTCCGCTGGTCCACGGCGCCGAGATGCGAACGGCCGAAACCCGAGCGGTCAACCGGGCCCTGCGTAAGGCCTACGGCATCGGCATCTGCTCGGTCGAGGAGATCTGGTCGTTTGCCGAACCGGCTTCGTCCCCCTGCGAATCGAACAAGCTTCCGCCACAGCCGGTTAATGGGAACTATGGCGTTCCCAAAGTCCGCGACCGCCTCTGCCAGCTCATCCGCCAGCACCAGCTCGATGGGAACCTCGTCAAGTCCTATGCCATCGATTTCTGCGGCATTAAGACCCTCCGCGAAGCCTCCCGTGAGCAGGTCGAAGGCTTCATCGCGCACCTGGCCGACTGGGCCGAGAAAGACCGCACCGCACTCCTCTGCCAGCTCAACAGCTATCTCGGCAGCAAGGAAGGTGTAGCGTGAGGCGCTATTTCGAGTCTCTCGGCCCCGGCGATGTGTCGAACATTCACTCGGTTCCTGACGGGATTTTCCTGGTCCGGGTGGATCGGGCCCAATATCGCTGGCACAAGCAGAAGCCTTATTACGAGATCCGCTTCGCTGTCCTCAAGCCCAGGCATCTGACCGGGTGTTTCATGACCGGCCGCCTGCACTGCACACACAGAGCCATGTGGAAGCTGAGCTGGTTCCTGCGCGACTTCGGCTATGACGCCGAGCTGTTCGGAAAGAACGAAATCGACGACAAGGCCCTGGTCGATCTGTGGGGCGTGGTCAAGGTCAGCGAAGTCACGGTGCACGGCATCTCGGTGCTCAACTTTGACGGCTTCGCCCCGGCCGCCCGGTGGGAAGAACTCTCAGTCTTTATCGGCAGTGATTCTCGTGGGTCTGAGGTGTCCTCATGACCTACAGCTACACTCAGATCAGCCAGTATCTGTCCTGTCCTCGCCGCTACAAACATCGCTACCTCGATGGCTGGAAAGAGAAGGACACCCGCGCAGCCATGCTGTTTGGCCGAGCCTTCGAGCAAGCCGTGGCTGCTTACTTCCAACGGCAGGATGCTGCAGCAGTGCTCTACCGGGAATGGGCTACCCACCGGGACAGCGGTCTCCACTACTCCGAGCGTGACAGCTGGGACCGCATGCTGCAATACGGTGTGCAGCTGCTTGATCACTTCGCCCAGGACGATCGGGTTCGCATCCGCCAGCCTCGGCGCAACTTGCAGATTAAGTTCGCCCGGCCGCTCTCCGGCCAGAACGACTTCGTTGCCTATGTGGATGCCATCGGAGAACTAGACGGTACCCTCTGCCTGCTGGAGTGGAAAACCACTGCCAGCCGTTACCCTGACGAACCAACCGGGTTGCTCGCTCTGGACCCGCAGCTGGTTTGCTATTCCTGGGTCACCGGCATCGCAGAAGTCGCTCAGGTGGTGTTTGTGCGCAAGCGGCTGGTAGAGATTCAATACTTCCGGACTGTCATCAGCAATAAACAACGCGAAGAATTCAGCCATCTGGTCCAGGACTCGATCCAAAAGATCGAATCGGCCGAGTTTCTGCCTCACAGTGGCATCCGCTTCCCCCAGAACCCCTGCATCAGCTGTCCCTACATCGGGCTGTGTCTGGGAAGGCCGGACCTGACCGAAGCGGCGCTGGTACGGCGCCCAGGAGCAGATGAACTTGGTTGGCTTGACGAGCTTACGTACTAGGATTCCGCCAATGTTGCCCAAGCTCAATCGTAAGCGGGCTCTATTCGTCCTGACCAAGATCGACCAAATCCTGGCATGGGAGCGAAGATCCGAAACCGAGCGAGATACCCGGTTTGTAGAACTGGGAAGATACCTGTGTGAGGTGCGGGCGGGGCAGTACTGGCGGCTGGAGAAACTGAAGTCCTTCGACGAGTTTCTGGCGAAACGGTTCCCTGAGTCGAGGCGGAAGGCTTACTACCTCATGTCGATTCACGAGCACCTACCACCGCATGCCAGAAAGGAACTGAAGGAAGTGGGATGGACGAAGGGACTGGAGTTGGCGAAAGTGGCCAGGAGGGATGGGCAGGAGTTCGATTGTGCAACCTGGCTGCACAAAGCGCGCTCACTGCCGAAGGATCAGTTCAAGCGGGAAGTGGAGAAGGAACTAACGGGGCGGGAATCGGAACCGTGGGAGATTATCTACTTCAAGCTGTACAAGAGCCAGATCCCGGTGGTCGAGCAGGCGATTGAGACAGCAGCTTTGATGCTGGGCACGGACAAGTCCCGAGGCTATTGTCTGGAGATGATCTGTGCGGACTTTCTGGCAGGAGCGAACCTCGAAAACGAGGACCCGACGGTGCTCCTGCAGTCCATGTCACGTTTCTTCAAATTCCTGCCTCGCGACCAACGGCAGGCCTTTCTGCACGAAGTGACCGAGAAGGCTTCGTGAAGCGAATACGGCCCAAACAGCCTCGCCTTAGGCTGGATCCTCAACTGTACAACCTCCGGCAACAGGTGCTACGGCGGGACGGATGGAGATGCCAAGGTTGCGGCGCCAGGTCCAATCTGGAGGTTCACCACAACGAATCTCGCAGTCATGGCGGAGATGACTCCGAGGAGAACCTGATCACGCTGTGCGCGGGATGCCATTCACTTGCGCATCGGCAGAACGAGGGTGCCGCGCAACCCAAGCCGTAGCAATAGCGCTTGGTCAGCCCAGACTGTCTTGAACCCAGGAGGCAATACGATCAGACCCTGGGCTTGGCATTCGGCGGCCTTCCCCAGAAGCGGCGGATTTGGGTGCCTCTCCACATCTGAAGTCAGTTGCGAGGACACAGAAAACAATCTAATACTTTGTTTGCGACATGTCATAGAAAAGTTCATGGTGGCATTGGCCTTACCGTGCGACGTGGGGGATTCTGACGGAAGCCGGCCAGCGGATCACCTATGGTAGGCTGAATTTGATGAAGCTTTCTCGTCTCCTGCTCGGCGGCTTGCTGGCTGCGGCAAGTCTTGCCAGCGAACGCGGCACACAGAAGGCGTCCCATCCCGACGTTTTTCTGGTCACCATTGACACCCTCCGCGCCGACCACGTGCACTGTTATGGGGACGAAAACATTCAGACGCCGTCGCTCGACGCACTGGCGAATGACGGCATTCGCTTTACCCACGCATTTACCCCCAGCCCGATTACAAATACTTCGCATACCACGATCCTCACCGGATTGCTGCCCAGCAAGCATGGCGTCACTGATTTTGCCGTGCCGCTGGCCTCGACCCATCCGACCGTAGCGGAGTTGCTGAAGAAAAATGGCTACCATACTGCTGCATTCATTGGAGCCGTGATTCTCGACAGCAAGACTCTGGCTCCGGGCCTGGATCGTGGATTCGATTTCTATGACAACTTCCCGGAACATCCCCAGACCAACTCGCGCTGGGGACGGGTGGAGCGTCGCGGAATGGACGTTGTGCAGCACGCAGAAACCTGGATGACCGCGCAACCTTCCAGTCCGCATTTCGTCTGGGTCCATCTTTACGATCCCCACGATCCCTATGAGCCGCTCGCGCCGTATTCGCAGACCTACAAGGATCGCCTGTACGACGGTGAAATCGCCTATGCGGATTCGGCCCTGGCCAATTTTGTCGCGTTTCTCAAGAAGGTCGGACGCTATGACAATTCAATAGTCATTGTGGTCGGCGATCATGGCGAGGGCCTGGGCGAGCACCGCGAAGAGACCCATGGAATTTTTCTTTACGATTCCACCACCCATGTCCCTTTGATCGTGAAGTTGCAAGGGCGAGGTCATGCCGGTAAGGTGGTCGACGCGCAGGTACGCACCACGGACATTCTGCCCACTGTGCTTGATCTGCTGCACGTTCCACCGCCTGAACGCCTGGATGGCGAGTCGCTCAAGCCCTACTTTGACAGCGCGGAAAACAAAGACCGCACGGCTTTTGGCGAAACCGACTATCCCCTCCGCTTCGGATGGGCGCCCTTGCGTTCAGTGCGTGCCGAGGGATTCAAGTTCATCGAAGCCCCGCGGCCGGAGTTGTACGATCTGCGTGCAGATCCGGGCGAGCTAGCCAACCACTTTCAGGCGGGTAACGAAACCGCGCAGAAGCTTCGCGCCCTGCTGGCAGAGCTGGGCGACAAGACGCAATCACAATTGCCCGATCCCAAGGACAAGATTGAGGAGCAGAACCTGCTGCACGCGGCAATGATCGCATCGGATGACAATCGCATCGACGAAGCTCGACAGGCACTGGAAAGAGTCCTGCAGGTCGATCCCAAATCGCCCACGGCGTTACGACAACTGGGTGAGCTTGAACTCCACGCCGGAGACTTCGCCCGGGCCGCCGAGCATCTGAAGCTGGCAAGAGAGATCCGTCCCGAGGACTCGACCGCTGCCTTCTACGAAGGCCAGGCGCGGGAAAAAACCGGAGACTTCGCCGGGGCCCGCGATGCGCTCGAAGCCAGCCTGAAACTCACTCCCGGCCAGTTCCCCGCCCGTCTGCTCCTCGGCCAGGTTTATCTCGCTCTCAAGGACCCCAAAAATGCTGAAGACCAGTTTGAGGCCGCATTGTTATTGCGGCCGAAGAGCGCGGAAGCGCAGCTCGGTTTGACCCAGGCGCAGCGGTCGCAGAAGCCAGAACACTGAGGATTGCTCTGGAGGGTGCCCCGCCCAGATCGTGTTCGACGTTGTTGAGAGTTATTAGCAAATCTATCTCTGTTTCGCGATTTTTTCCGCTTGCTGCAGGTGATTGAGGTCGTGGCCGGCAATCATTCGCACCACGTGGTCCACGGTTTCCTTCCCGCGCTCCGAATGCTGGCCGTAGTTCTCCCATAACCTCCGGGGCACGGAGCTCAGCAGCCGCAGATTGTTCTTACGCAGCGTGCTAAACGTTTCGAGCGAGATCTTCGGGTCGCGGCGGCTGTAGCTGAAAGTCTCAGCCCAGGCGTCCTGATCGAAGGCCTGAATCGGGGCGCCGTTGGACGCCAGCATGACACGAAGGCGATAGCCGATAACCAGCTCGGAGTCCGCCAGGTGGGCAAGGATTTCGGCGATTGACCACTTTCCCGGCCCCGGACGCCTGGTCAATTGCTTCTTACTGAGTCTCCTGGTCAGGGCGGTCAGCTTGCGCGGAGTGGATTGCTGCAGGCGCAGCGGGTCCTTCCCGTGACTGTGATTGAGCATGCGTTGCGTGTATTGCTGCGGGGTCTCCTGCATGGCGCTCCTCCTTCATAAACGAAACACTGTTTTGTTAAGCCAACCTTAAAAAGCGAAGGGAGCGCCACCCGCGGCGCTCCCTTTGACTGCGAATTTGTGTGCAATCCGGCCAGAGAAATATACTCCTGCAAATATCGGCCATCAATAAAATTTCGCGGCGCATCATAGTGGGAAGCTTCTGCCTCCGTTCCGGCCACCAGGTTCGGATAAAATGCTGGACTGCAGACGCTGGAATTTGAAGCTCAGACTTGAGGGATTGGGGAGGTCGTCGTGAGCAGACTTGTTCACAGGCTCTCGCTTGCCCTGCTGCTCATGGCGGGGACGCTCGTTTTGGCGGGTTGTCCAACTCGCACCAGCATCGAAAAGATTAACCGCGATCCCGGGCGCTACGCCGGGCGGGAAGTGGCCATCGGCGGGCGGGTGAGCAATTCATTCGGGCTGCTCGGTTCCGGGGTCTATCAGGTGGAGGACGGTACGGGCCAGATCTGGGTGTTCAGCCAGAGATACGGCGTGCCCAGCAACGGCGCCAAGGTGGGGGTGAGAGGAACGGTTTCACAGGGATTCAGTTTCGGAGGGCGCAGCTTCGCCGTCATTCTGAAGGAAACCGAGCGCCGCCACTGAACACGCAG
>JBARIF010000746.1:0-3236 GCA_049799615.1 Terriglobales bacterium | reverse complement strand
ATACCAGCCTCGCCAGCCAAACGGCACCCCCCCCAAATCAGAGTCAAACGCGGCGGGCGAGGGCGCCCGCCCTACAAATGAATTACCCAACCTCTATTTTCTCCCCCACCAGCTTTTTGTCAGCCTCGTCGCTGCCGGTCAGCTCAAATGAATTGGTCAGCACAGCTTTGCCCTTCTCCACGCTGGTAATGACGTAGGAGCAGCCGAACCAGTGCGCCTCGGCCAGATCGGTCTGCGACCACTGCGCCGGGTGGTCAGGATGGGAATGATAGAAGCCGACGATGTCCTCGCCGCGCGCACGCCCTTCCCGCTGAATGCGAACCAATTCTCGGGGATCAATGTTGTAGCGATTGTGGGCAGAGTCGATGCGCGTGTTGCCCGCGCGCGCCACCGAAGTCACCGTGCGTACACCGTCGTCGTTCGCGGGCATCTGGCCAAGCAAGACGCCGCAGCACTCATGGGGATAAGTTTCTTCGCCGTGGAGGCGGAGAGAAGCGTAGACGGATTGGGGAAGCTTTAACATCAGATTGTCGAATTGACGAATTTACGGATTGACGAATTTCAAGTCAATTACTCTGATTTTCCAATTCGACAATCCGAAGGTTCGGCAATCCATCAATTCCCTACCCCTCATCCCAGAATCTCTCGCTCAAATACTTGTCGCCGGAATCGCACAGAATCGTGACCAACACTGCGGGCTCGCCCTCACCCAGTTTTCGTGCCACCTGCAGACAGCCTACGACGGCGGCGGCGGCCGAGATCCCGACCAGCAGTCCTTCTTCGCGAGCCAGCCGTTTGGCCATGCTGTAGGCGTCCTCGGTCGAGATCATTATGTTCTCATCAGCCAAAGAGGCGTCGTAGATTCCCGGGACGATGGCGCTGGCCATGTGTTTGGCCCCTTCGATCCCGTGGAAGGGCGAGTCGGGTTGGAGCGAGATGCAGCGAATCGCGGGATTCAGTTGCTTGAGACGGCGAGTGGTGCCGACGAAGGTCCCGCTGGTGCCGAGCATGGAAACGAAGTGGGTGACACGTCCTTCCGTCTGTTGCCAGATTTCGTTGGCTGTGCCATGGTAGTGGGCCTGCCAGTTGGCGTGGTTGGAATACTGGTCGGCGTAAAAGTATTTATCGGGATGTAGGGCATAAAGTTCGCGCGCGGCCCGAATGGCTCCGTCGGAACCGTCGCCCGGGTCGGTATAAATAATGTGAGCGCCGTAGGCATGCAGGATGTGCTTGCGCTCCACCGAAACATTCTCCGGCATGCACAGGGTCAGCGGAAATCCCTCGGCAGCGGCAATCATGGCGTAAGCGATGCCGGTATTTCCGCTGGTCGAATCGAGCAGGGTTTTGCCGGGCCCGAATATTCCGCTGGCGCGGGCCTGGGCCACGATGTTTGAGGCGGCGCGATCTTTTACCGATCCGCCGGGGTTGTACCACTCGGCCTTGCCCAGCAACTGGATTCCAGGCAAGTCGCGAGTGAGACGCTCCAGTCGCAAAAGCGGAGTGTTGCCGATGAGTTCGAGGCTGCGCCGGCCGACCGGGGCAGAGTGATTCCCAGTAGATGGCGCTGCGTCGCCGACACGCGCAGCAGTTGAAGAATCAGACACTTCCGTTCGTTTTGCCGGGAGTGGTCGCATGGTTTTACGCTGGTGCCGTGACCATCGTAACGTATTGCGGGCCCGAATTAACGCTTTCGCAACCAATGATTGGATTATAAAAGAGGCTGCCTCGATGCAGCCAAAATGCGGAAATGCACTCTTTTCCGTGAATTCGCATCTCATCGAATGAGGGCTGAAGCTTAGAGCCGTAGAAGGGACTGGGAATCCGAACGAATGACAACCAAGGTCGAGCAGCGCGGTTATGAGGACGCATTAAGCTGGTTGAAGGAACACGGCTTCGACCTGATCGAGGCGCCGGGCATGCAGGGGCGTGTTTTCCTGAGAAAGTACAACGTGTCCGCCGCCATCCAGAAAGATGGCGACGACGGGGTGAAAATTTTCGCTTACCCCGGATACCTGATCGGCAGCGAGATCTCCAAGCTGGTCAACCGCGGCCACCAGCAGTTCCTGAAAACCGCCAAGACCGAGGTTCCCGCCACGGCAGATCACCTCAAGGCGCTGCAGCAATTCACCGAAGAGTTGAAGGAAGGCCTCGGATTACCGGTGCTGTATAACGAATCGCTGGGCACGGTGAGCGAATCGTATCACTACGACCGCATCAAGGATCGCGACAAACCCAAGGCAGAGCGCCCCAAGCGCCCCTGGGAGAAAGCGGGTCTGACCGCAGCCGCCGCCAAAAAAGGCCGCGCCTAAAAACCAAAATACTCCACTGTCATCCTGAGCGCAGCACTTCGATTCGCTCGCGAATCGAAGTGCGAAGTCGAAGGACCCCTATAAGCCACTCGAATACTTCGTCCTGGGGATTCTCCCGCTTCACCCTTCTTCTGTGCGACACTGCTTGCCTCAGGAGCTCCGCAATGCGAACCCTCTTCCTGCTTTTCGCACTCATCGCGCCGCTCACAGCGCAAGATTCAGCCATCCAGCAAGTCCTCCAGCAACAACAGGCCGCCTGGAACCGTCATGATCTCGAAGGCTTCATGTCCGGCTATTGGAACTCACCCCAATTGACCTTCTTCGGCACGGCGAAAACTTCCGGCTGGCAAGCCACTCTCGATCGCTATCGCAGGACCTACCAGGGCGAGGGCAAGGAAATGGGGAAGTTGGCTTTCTCCGATTTGCAGATTGAGGAACTCGGCCCGAGCGCCGCCTTCGTTCGAGGCAAGTGGAAACTGACCCGGTCAGACGGCAAAACGCCGCATGGATTTTTCACCTTGGTATTCCGCAAATTTCCCGAAGGATGGAAGATCGTGCACGACCACACATCGTCTGAGGAATAAACCAGTAGCGCCGGCATCTTGCCGGCTGTCCCGAGGGCGTCTCGCCCTCGGCGGAGGCCGTGGGGACGGCCGCGTTATTCTGCGCTCAGCGCCGCACCGTTTTGCCGAATCAGCCACAGCCACACGGACCGCTATTTCCTAATTCGCAACTGGACCCGGGTCCCTTCCGGCAACTGGCCGTTCAAGAGCTTGATCACTCCGCCTTGAACCACACCTTCGAACTCCTTGGGCGTTGCCGGAACGGCCGCGGGCGAGGGCGCCCGCGCCACACGGCCTGTGCCCTTGTCCATGGCCTGGTTAGCCAGGTCGTCCGCTTCGCGGTTGCGTTCGCGCAGGGCGTGAT
>JBARIF010000745.1:0-3114 GCA_049799615.1 Terriglobales bacterium | reverse complement strand
GTCCTCCGGTGCTTGCCACAAACCGCCATCCACCATTGTCGGAATGCCAAATGTTTCCACCCGGAAACCCCTGGTACCAGACCCTCCAAATATGACTGTCGTACACAAAGCTACCCAAGAATTTCTCGCCACCACGTTCTGTGATCGAAAGCACAGGTATTTCGAGATGCAGATTTCCGTTGGGCAGGTTGATGAATCCAAGCTCTACCGGCTGTTCTTTGGTGAATTCCGGCCTGCCGATACGGAACAACGGAGATTCCTGGGCGAGCGAACCCATCCCAAGCACAGTCAGCAATGACAGAAATGTGAGCCACAATCGATTCTTAGCCATAGTTCCTCACAGGTACCACTGGTCTACGGTGTTCTTGCAACGTCTAGTTGAAGGCCGAATCGGTGAGACCCGTATTGAAAAGCACAACGTCGAGCGCGAGCCGTGATACCGTCACCCCGTCGATTTGCTCATCAGCCGAAAAGGGTAAAACGATTCCATTCACGGTTCGGTAGTCTGAGAACACAACCGAATGCGGAAGTGGGTCCGTCACAGTTCCGACCGGGTAAATCTGATCCTCAATCCTGGTAATTAACGAGCTCGTGGAATCAATATATAAATCCTTGCTCATCACCTGGCTGAGCCTGGCGGTCGTCGTGCCCGCCAGTTGAGCTGGTGGCGTTCGTTGTATGCTGATGTGATGAACGAGAGCACCCTGAAAGCTGGTTGTACCCATATACAGGACGCCAATGTTTGGATCAGTTACCCACAGCACTAACCGCGGAATGAAGAACATCAGATTGTCGGCGCTCAGCGCCTTGTGGAGAGGGAACTGACTGACCTTCCCGTTCTGATCTCTCGCAAATCCGGTCGTCCCCCTTACGACCCATGAGAGCGAGCCGTCCGGCAGCGTCGCATCGAACCGAAATCGATCTATCCCAAGTCCCTTAATGGCAACGGAGCCCACCACCTCCTTTCCCGCCCAGAAGTAGCTGATGCTTCCTGACGCTGACATGTCTTTCAGGGCGCCAACCGTCTCGACGCCCCCGGCGGCTTCTATGGCGGACATAAGGACGCTGATGGCCTTGGGGTCTTTCGTCGCCGTCTGGGCCTGCGCGGCCCGCAAGGGTGCGACCATTAAAATGAAAGCAGCGAGACAGAGCACCACGACATTGATTTTTGTCGTTGCTCCGTCAAGGCAACGCGGAAACATGATCGTGTTGTTTGCGGGATTTACGCTAATCAAGAACGGTTGCCGTTGTGTTGACATTGTCATTGAGAGACTCCAAGACGAACTTTGCGGTCTAACAGAAATTCAGGACTCGTTCCAAGTAGTACCGAACTCTGAAAAGAGGCCGACCGGGTGATCGGGATCATCGACGCAGCCCACGGAGCAGGAATATCAGATGTTCGTCGAAAAGCATCAAACGGGCCGCGACGGTGGAATCCGCCTTCAGAAACCTGAGGGGTAAGATACCTAGCCAAGTCTGCTGTTGGGAAAACACAATGGAGATCACGGACCGGCAAGGCGAGCGCCACGCCAGTGAGCAGAATGAGAATGGACATCAATACCACGAAGCGAGCCATAGGCTCCTCCAGGTAACTTGATTTCCCCCCTCAAGGAAATTAGTGACGCAGGAATTTAATCTGGAAGATAAAACATGTCAAGCAGAAAAATGTTCGCGTAGCGCGAGGTATTTGGAAAAAACCGACACGGGTTGTCGTCGGTATTCCGACTTACTCGCGGTTAGAGCACCAGCGGAGACTCGTTCGCACATCTACGGCAGTTCTCCTGCCTTTTGAACTTTCAAGAAGTCGACGCCCGCCAATTCCGCGAGCGCCTGCCCAGTGCCGTGGGTGCGGGAGATCGCCCTGGCGGATTCGGCCTATGTACCAACGCGATAACACTAATTCGTGATCGAATTGCGGATGTTCCCCGCGCCCAAGCTGACTCCTAAGCAAGCCTCCGCGAACCGCTCCGAAGGACTGCTCGGAAGGCGTTATCGCAAGCGTGCGCTTTTTCTTCTCCGAGTCGTAGAAGTGAATTGCCGGATTAAGCGTTCGTACTCGCGCAGGGTGGAAACCTTGACAGGCTCCTGACGCCAGACTTTCTGCAGGATGCGTCTACCCAGCCCTTGCCGCATCAGCTTGCGGAGGCCGATTTTCTTTACTAGTCGGCTTAGAGCTCCGCCTGCTATCGCAGTCGCATCGCCGGTTTTAGAGCGTATAGCGTGGTATTCAATGGGCCGCTGTCTGATTGCGTCCAGATCATCGCCCTCTTCCCATCGCCGGTCGACCTCCTTGCCGATTCGACGGTGCTTTCCTCCAATGATGTGCGCCCTCTGCAAGAGCCCGACTGTCTCGGGCCTGCATGACTCCCCGTTGGGAGCCAGGCTTTTCGATTCCGGATGACGGAGATAGTCATGGAGGAGCGCTCCGAAAGTCGCGACGACCGCCCGCTCGCCATACGCGGCTGACTCAAAGCTTGTCGTGAACCGGTATCGTGTCCTGCCCCTCGAATCGTCGATGTTGATGCACACCGAGTCCATCCATTTCCGCTGGTCCTTTTCAAATGGCGTGACTAGGGTGAACTTGTCGGGGTCGACGTCCGCCGGGTAGCCGCAGGAAGCAAGTATTGGCACCAGGAAGAAGTTGTAAGGTCGGAATCGTCTCCATCGGTGCATGCGCCGCAAGAGGCTTTGGGTGGTGACAGCCATTCGCATCATCTGGGGACGCCTGAGCCACGCCGGTTCGCTGGGCTTGAGCTGGAGCACCTTTCGGAGGATGTAT
Source organism: Terriglobales bacterium (assembly GCA_049799615.1). Classification (GTDB taxonomy): domain Bacteria; phylum Acidobacteriota; class Terriglobia; order Terriglobales; family Acidobacteriaceae; genus JAIQFF01. The sequence continues at coordinate 335 of JBARIF010000745.1, read as the reverse complement.
TCCCAGGCTTCGTAAACCCACTTGGGCAGCTCGTGATCGTCATCCCACCCGTTGGGGGAATCGGCGGGAGGGTACAGGTATCCGAGCCCATGGGCCTTCGGGCCGATGATCGTGACCTGATCTCCGTGCCGTTCATAGGTGGCGTAACGCTTGGCAGAAATGACGAATGCAAGCAGTTGCCGAAACGCATTCTTGGGATCAGAGCCAATATAGTTTTCCTCGGTGAACCTCAAGATTGAGCCGCCGAAGTCATAGGGGTTGAGGCCGGCGAATCGGTCGATTATTTCCTGAACTTCTGTGCGGGGCAGAATTCGCGCGTTCTTGCAGCCAGGTAC
>JBARIF010000744.1:0-1626 GCA_049799615.1 Terriglobales bacterium | reverse complement strand
AAGCTGCAGGACAAAGTGAAGCTGGAAGTGCCAGTGCTGATCCGAGGTGGGGTGCGTATCGAAGAAGGCGCCAATCCGAAGCTGACCGTGAACGACATTCTTCCCCTGGAAGTCGCCAAAGTTCCTCTGCCGAATTCGCTCCGCATTCGGGTCCCGCTCGAGAGCGCAAATGAATCCACGGTGGACGCGTTGCACAGCCTTTGTGCCCAGCAGAAGGGCGCGGCCAAGGTGTTGTTTGACGTGGAACGCCAGGGGGATTTCATGGTGGTGATGGAGGCGGAAGGCTATAATGTCCTGCCAGACCGCAACTTCATCGCGCGCGTCGAGGAACTGTGTGGCCGGGGCGCCGTGCGGGTAATTGACTGACACAACAGCCGGAGTGGGAACTGGACTCGCGGGTAGGAAAAAACACTCCGCTAACCGCTTCATGACGAGCCGTACCGAAATCTGCGGCGGATAAGAGTTTCCATTCAAAAGACTTCCAAGGTGGGGGCAAAGAACGCACCACCGGTGCCCAATGAAGCGCTGGTGATGGCAGGGGCCGAGTTCCTGCTCTCCATGGTGGAAGCGCGCTTGGCCAGGAACGGCGGCGGCAAGATGGAGTCTGGGGAGAAAACACACCAGGAGTTGGAGAAGGTCGAGGAGCAGATCGCCCGCTTGCAGGCGGCAGCCGGCCCCGACGAGGCCACAAGACGCGAGATTCAGCAATTGCGCGATCGCATCGAAGCCTTACGCAAGGACATGTCAACCTCTCATTCCCAGGCCTGGGACAAAACGGAACTGGCACGGCATCCCCAGCGTCCCTATCCGCTCGACTACATTGAACGCATTTTCACCGACTGGAGTGAGATCCACGGCGATCGCGGCTATGCGGACGATCCCGCCATCATTTGCGGGATGGCCCGCTTCCACGGCCAAGAGGTGATGATCGTCGGACATCAGAAGGCCCGCGACACCAAGCAGAAGGTTTACCGCAACTTCGGCATGCCCAACCCGGAGGGCTATCGCAAGGCCATGCGGGTAATGAAGATTGCAGAAAAATTTGGCCGCCCGCTGCTTACCTTTGTGGACACTCCGGGCGCGTATCCCGGCCTGGGAGCGGAAGAGCGCGGCCAGGCGGAAGCCATCGCGCACAATCTGCGCGAGATGGCGCGGCTGCAGATTCCCATCATTACGACCATCACGGGAGAAGGTGGAAGCGGCGGGGCGCTCGCCATCGCCATCGCCGACCGCGTACTGATGATGGAGAACTCGATTTATTCGGTGATCTCACCGGAAGGCTGTGCATCTATCATGTGGCGCGATCCCACCAAAAAAGCAATCGCCGCCCAGGCCATGCGCATCACCGCCGACGACTTACAGGAATTAGGCTGCATTGATGGCATCGTGCCCGAACCCGAAGGCGGCGCCCATGTTGACCACGAAGCCGCTGCCGCCCTGCTCGACACCACTCTGCAGAAGCAACTCGGGGAACTGAAGAAGAGTTCAGTGAAAGAATTGGTCGCGACGCGCTACGCCAAGTTTCGCAAGATGGCGCAATTCTTCACCGGTGACGACTAGACCGTAGCGCCCGCCGTCCTTTTGTCTGGGTCGGACTTGTGTGGGTCGGACGAGAGTGTCCGACCC
>JBARIF010000743.1:0-3312 GCA_049799615.1 Terriglobales bacterium | reverse complement strand
AGTCGGAGCGACCGGAAGACCAGGACGGCAATCAATACCAAGCCCAGGCTGATCCCCACCGCAAGAATCGAGTATAAGAGAAAGTGTTTCTGCTTGCCGTACAAGTTAAAAACACTGCCGTGAAGGATCTGAATCACCGCAAAAAACAACGCCCCCAGCAGAAGAATTCCAGCCACCGGCAAAATACCGGAATATTTTGGCAGGAAGCGCCGGACAAACAGATCAACCCCGAAATAGTAGGGCAGCAGCAGACTCCAGGCCATTACGATCAAGCCCGACACCTGTCCGTAAACCTCCGGATGCTGTTTTCTATCGGTCGCCGCAAGGTGCGGAAAGAAGACACGCGCGATCGCGGCGATGAGCGTAACCGGAACCATCATGGTGCTGGCCGCAAGATTGTACTGGGCAAAATCGTAGATTGAAACGGCGGAACTCAGCACCAGGCGATCGGACGACTGTACCAGCCCAAAAGCGGCATTGGCTAGCGTGATCGGCCAGCCAATCGCGACGTACCGCTTTCCGATTGTCCAGGCCGAAGTTGCAGAGACATACCGCAAGGGATCAACCTTGACCCACATCATTCCAAGAACGATTGCCCAACCCACAAAATAGCAGCAGATCAGCACCCGGTGGTCTGGCCGTGCCCGCAAAGCTGCAAGAGATGAAAGAGCGAAAAAAACACCCGCCGGCGCCGCTACCGCGATTGCCACCGGAACGAACTGGCGGGCTGCCTGCAAAGCAGACTGCAACACAAAGACAGTATTCAGAAGCGGTGCAAACAACAGCACGGCGATAGCGACGAATCGAATTCTCGGCGGCAGCAAGATGACTGCCACCAGACCGATGGGCAGGAGCAGCAACAGATGTTGCCCGATGAGAAATGTTAATGATGGACGAATTTCCCGTCGCACATCGTCCAGCGATTTCCCCGCCCAGGAGAGCAGGGCCCCCTCTCCGAATCCCAGAGAGAAAAAACCGACATAACTTGCATAGAGCACGAATAGACGCCAGTACCCGAAGTCTTCAACCGAGGTGAGCCTCGGTACAACAAATACAACGAGCGCCCCAAATACGGCCGCCAGGAACGAGCCAATAACCAGAACAGCCAGGTCACGGGCGATCCGGTGCGCTCGTGTACCCGACTTCGGGGACGAATTTTCGGGTTCCACGAGCGTCGGCGCGTCCACGGGGTCTCTTTGAACTAACTGGCAATCCGAGTGTGCCGGGACCGTCATCGATGGTGTCTGGCCAGCAACAGCACAATTCCTCACTTGCGAAAAGTGTCTGTCGCTGTCTATCTATGAACGAAATGGTCGCGGAACTACGTGGCTGTGAAAAGCTGAAATCCTACTCGTCAGAAGGCGAGCGGAAACGCCCCAAGAAAGTGCTCATACGTTGAAGATGCAATCTCGTGGCCGTGAACCTCGCCGACTCAATGCCGCGATTCCATATTTTCACGGACAACCTTTTTCCGGGATCTCGTGGATCCACTTCCCGCCAGCGTGCGGACGCGATCACAGAGATGGCCGCGATCGCAACGGAAAGCGTCGTGAGCGTCAGAATAATAAGGAGCCGCGGCGGAAACGATTTCTTCTCCGGAACATTGGCGGGATCAATCACGTTGACGGTCGGGATTTCCTTGGCTTCCTGAATGCGGGCCAGCTCATACTGCTGGGTCAACAAGTCGTACACCGTTTCCTGCACCTTCATCCGCCGATAGAGGTCGGCCCACTGCACGCCCAGAAGCGGCAACTTTCTGATCGAGGGGTACAGTTCCGTGGAGGATGCGGCATCGGCGAGCAAGGAGGAGTCCGTGCCGCTCAGTTGCTGCAACTGCCGCTTGAGTTCGTCGACGCGCGCCTGGAGGGCCCGAACCCGGACGTTGTTGCTGGTGTAGATCTGCGCCAGGCTTTGCAGCTCGGATTGCGCTGCTATCATCTGACCTTGCAGAACCGCTGCCGATTCTACCATCGACCGGGTTTGTTCTTTGATGTCCAGAGCCGTATTCTTGCTGGCGAACGCACTGAACTGCTTCTCTGCGTCTTCAAGATCAGCCTTGACTGTCGCCAGGCGCTGCTCAATGAACATGCGCTCCCGCCGCGCCGACGAGGTGCTCACCTGCGAAACCAGCCGGTCCAACTCCTCCACATAACCCTGTGCGACATCCCGGGCCCGGTGCGGGTTCACGTCGGTCACGGTGATGGAGATCACGCCACTCTTCCGGTCTTCGACAACGTCAGTGCGGGTGCCGAGAATTTTGCGTGCGTCCTGTTTGTAGCGAGCCCAATACACATGTTGCAGATTGAATCTGTCGACCAAGTGGTCTTGTACGGTCCGGCTGTGCAAAAGGTCCACGAACAACGCGCCTGTGCTCTTTGCCCCGAGAATGTTGCCAGCCATGGCGCCCAGCCCAGGCGACGCCTTACCCGCCAGCGCGGCCAGCATGAGGCCGTTGTCTCCCGTGGCGTCCCGAGGCGGCATGAGGCTTACGCTCGACTCGAATTTGCGGGGGATCAGGAAGGCAATCACAGTGCTGATCAGGAGAGCGTACAGCGCCACACGGTAAAGTAACCTGCGCCTGTCCCACATCAGTTCAAGGGTTGCCAGGCCCCCCGATGCTGGCAGATCGGCGATCAGGGTTGGGCTCTCTCGCACCGGAGAGAAAGTGCGCTCTCGATCCGATTCGACTTCTGGAATTACCGTATTGCGTCTCAGACTCTCCACCATTTAGCTCTCAAAACCGATGCCATAGACTTCAGATGCCGCGCATGGCGAATACCGACGTGTGCAGCAGGATCGCCAGGTCCATGAAAAAATTGCGATGCTGGATGTAATAGAGGTCATATTCCACATTCTCATGAATAAGGAATGCCCGGTCTCCGCTCAACTGCCACAAGCCTGTGAGTCCCGGCTTTACCTGTAGTCTCTGCCGGTGCCGCTCCGAGTATTGTTGCACGATGAAGGGCATTTCCGGGCGAGGCCCTACCAGTGACATCTTTCCCAGCAGGACATTTATCAGTTGCGGCAGTTCGTCCAGGCTGGTTCGGCGCAGAATTCGTCCGATTCGAGTGATTCTGGGATCGGCGGAGGCGCGCGGTGAATAGTCGTAGGGCGCTGCCTCCAGGCTCATGGTGCGAAACTTGAACATCAGGAAGATCTGCCCGTTCTGTCCGACTCGCTCCTGTTTGAACCAGACCGGGCCTGGCGAATCCATCTTGATGAGAACTGCCACCAACAAAAACAGGGGGGCTCCCAGGACCAACAGGGCTAGTGACCCAGCTACGTCACACACTCGCTTGAGCAGTTCGTATG
>JBARIF010000742.1:0-34216 GCA_049799615.1 Terriglobales bacterium | reverse complement strand
CATGTGGCGGCAGCGATCGTAGAGCATGCCCGGGCGGCGGAACGGCACCGCCGCCGGGCCGCGCTACGCGCCGTCGCCTCGCTCGAGCTGCTCAAGGGACTGGTCGTCCTTCTGCTGGGTTTTGGCGCGGTTTCATTGGTCCATAAAGATGCCTGGGACATTGCCGAAGCCCTGCTGAGATTTCTGCGGGTCGATCCCGATCGCCACCACTTCGCCCAGGTCTTTCTGGATCTGGCGGACAATGTCACCGATGCCAAATTGTGGGCCCTGGCTGGCGGTGCTGCGGCTTACTCGATCGTCCGCTTTGTTGAAGCCTACGGACTCTGGCGGGAACGGACATGGGCAGAATGGTTTGCGCTGATCTCGGGAGCGCTGTATGTTCCCTTCGAGACTTATGAACTGATCCGCCGGCCCTCTGCGATTCACGTGGCCGTGTTGCTCATCAACCTTGCCATCGTCTTCTACATGCTCTACCTGAGATTGACGGCGGAGGCGGATACCGCCGGCAACGGGCGCTCGCACACGTAGGTCGCGCACTGCGCCCACCGGCTATTTTCGTGATTCGGGGCGGGGAAGACTAGACCCCGCGCTTTCCCAATCTTTCATGGACGGCGCGGGGTCTTTCTGGGGGGGGAAGGTCTTGCATTGTGCCAGCATTAAGAGCCGCTCGATCAAGAAAATGAAAGGGTCGGTTTTCCGACGACAAAAATTGGGCGAGCGGGCCTGGAAAGTGTTTTCCTCTTACAGGCCGCTTAGGGGGATTTGGACCTATGATCGACTCCCAAAGTAGAAGTCAAAAGCGGCGGACAAGAGTGTCCGCCCCACACATTCTGCGGTTACGATCAGGCTTGGTACTGGTTGCCTTGGCCCTGGTCTCGCCCCTGCGGGCAGAGCAGGTCTCACTTCAGGCCCTGGTCACGCCCTCGACTACGATCGTAAAAGACGGCCGCACCATCACTTTTGCCTTGCATGGCTTCATCGAGTTCAAGACGCTCGCCGATATGTTTCCCTACATCGAATCGCAGGCACAGCGTTGGAAAGCCAGCCTGGACGGCGCTGCGCGGCAGCGCCTGGCGAGCGAGCTGCTGCGTCGCGGAATTGAGAGCCGGGTCATTTCTATGATTGATGAGCGCCCGCTCGAGACCCTGGTCACCCACACCAGCGGCCAACTGCGGCAGGCCCTGGCGCAGGTCAAAGAACCGGTGCCGCCGGAATACGTCGAGGCTTTTCTGGCGGTGCAGGAGAAGTGGAAGCATTCGCTGAACTGTTGGAGTGCCGCGCCGTCGATTCCGGCGCGCGTGCTTTCAAACTGGTATCCCATTGAGGAAGGCATCGAGCTTTACGGCTCCACCTACGATTCGACAGAACATTTCTGGCAGGCGGTGAAATATCATCCCGACGTCACCCTGGCGCAACTGACAGAGCTGCTCGGCGTGCTGGAGCACCGGGACTGGGGTCCGTGGCTCGCACGCCTCGACGCCGATCCCAAACTGTATTTGCCGAATGCCTACGCCATCGAGTTTCTGCGCTTCAACCTGGCGCCGCAACGGCTTGCCTGGTTTCGCGGCGAACTGGCTGGCCACGGACTCAGTGCTTCCGATCACGCCCGGCTGGTGCAGCAGCGCGGCGCCGCCGCGTTTCGCTTCAGTGCGTTCGAAGAAAAAGTCCTCTGGGGAGACCTGGCCGATCTCTTCCACCTGGTCTATCACTTCTCCATGCCCGACGACCCCATGCGGAAAACCCTGGCGGACCGCCATTTCGACGCAATCTATCTGGGCGAGCGCAGAATGGGTTTCATCAGCGAAGAATTCCGGTCGCTGATGCTCGAAATCTGGCACGTGAAGTATCTCCAGATGCCGCGCTTCCGCGAGGTGATCAGTTCGATCCCGATGGAAATCAAACTTTCCCACTTCCTGAACGACGGCGACTCGCCGGACATACCCATCCCGATTTATGTCGAGTATCTGAACCAGATTCGCAACCTGGCCCGCCGCCCCATGTAGGCGCGAGCGTCCCGCTCGTGCAAAGGCGTGCAGCAGAGCCGAGCCGGAGGCTCGCTAGTGGCCGACCTCCAGCTACAGTAAAATCAAATCCAGGCCCCGTAGCTCAGATGGATAGAGCAGCGGTTTCCTAAACCGAAGGTCGCGTGTTCGACTCACGCCGGGGCCACCAGTTTTGCCGCGCCAGTTCCGGCCTCCTCGAAGTGCTCCATTGCGGATACACTATTCGCGCGTGGATTCTTCTTCCCCAGGTGACGAGCCATGACGTGGTACATGATCAGTCTTATTGTGCTGTTCAACCTTTTCCTCGGAATTAGCCAGGCGCAGACCAGCTCACACTCGAGCGAGACCCTGAAACCGCGCAACCTTTTGCTGGTGGTGAACCAGGGCGACCAGAGCATGAGCCTGGTGGATCCCGAGGCCGGGGTGCAGATCGGCAAAGTAAAGACCAACGAAGTGCGCGCTCACGAAGTCGTTGCGTCCGCCGACGGGCGCCTGGCGTATCTGCCGATTTACGGCAACTCAGGCGTGGGAAAGCCGGGGACCGATGGGCGTTCGGTCGAAATCGTTGATCTCGACAAGCAGGCCATCGTGGGCAGCATGGACGTTGGCCCGGTGCGGCCGCACTGGGTCAAGTTCGGACCGGACGGCATGCTGTATGTTTCGGCCGAACTCGACAATGCCGTGGATGTGCTCGATCCCCATCTGCGAAAGAAAGTCGGCTCCATTCCGACCGAGCAGGCGGAGTCGCACATGGTGGTGATTTCACCTGACGGGCGCCGCGCTTACACCGCCAATGTCGATGCCGGAACGGTTTCCGCGCTGGACCTGGAATCCCGAAAACTGATCAAGGTGATTCCGGTGGCCGAAACCGTGCAGCGCATCTCCATGTCGCGCGATGGACGCTGGGTGTTTACCGCCGACCAGAAGCGCCCGCGGCTCGCGATCATCGATACCAAGACCAACGAGGTCTCGAACTGGATTACGCTGCCTGCAGTTGGCTACGGAACCACGCCGACGCCCGATGGCAAATGGTTGCTGGTGAGTATGCAGAGCGCCAATGCCGTGGCGGTGGTTGACCTGTCGCAGATGAAGGTTGTCCGTACCGTTCCCGTGGGGGCGGACCCCGTCCAGATTCTGGTCCGTCACGACCGCCCGGTCGCCTACGTTTCCTGCAGCGGAGATGGAAAAGTCGCGGTGATCAACCTGGCCGACTGGAAAGTAGAAAAGCACATTGAGACCGGCCCCGGAGCGGACGGCCTGGCCTGGGTGGAGAGAAAGCCTTAACCGCAAAGCACGCAAAGAAAATGCCGCAAAGGCCGCAAAGAACTTCCAGAGAAGCCTTTGCGACCTTTGCGGTTTAAGATCTTGCATTCTCAACAGTAGGCAGGAACTTCGGCGGCTTTCTCGCTTTAGTGGCTTGTTCAAAGCCATAGGCGATCTTAAGCAGAACAGCCTCGCTCCAGGCCCGCCCGAAGAACGACACGCCCACCGGCAGCCCCGCAATAAATCCGGCAGGCACGGTGATGTCGGGATATCCCGCCACCGCCGCCGCATTCGAACTCCCGCCGCCGGAGTGATCGCCGTTGACCAGGTCCGTAAGCCAGGCTGGACTGCCGGTCGGCGCCATGATCGCATCCAGGTGAAACTTGTCCATGAGCGCGTCGATGCCCTCGGCGCGCGAGAGCCGATGATTGGCTTCCAGCGCATCCAGATATTCTTTGCTGGTAAGCGGTCCCTTGGCCTCGGCTTTGATGAAAATATCCTGCAGAAAGTAGGGCATCTCTTTTTCTTTATTGCGTTCGTTGAATTCGATGATGTCTTTCAGCGAGTGAACGGCAGCATCGGGACGGGTCGCCAGATAGGCGTTAAGGTCGGCCTTCAGTTCATAGAGCAGCACAAGAAATTCGCTGTCGTCGAACTTGCCGTAAGTTTCAAGATCGGCGGGATCCACCAGCACCGCGCCCTGGCGCTTCATCTCTTCCATCACGCTGCTCATGAGGGCATCCACGCTGTCGCTGAAGCCGAAATACTTACGCGCTACGCCGATGCGGGCCCCACGCAATCCATTGGGATCGAGAAAGGTGGTGTAGTCGGCGGCGATCTTGCCGTTGCTAGTTGCGGTCGCGGCGTCACGCGGATCGGCGCCGGCCAGCGCGTTAAGCAGAGTGGCGGCGTCACGCACCGTTCGCGCCATGGGACCTGCTGTGTCCTGGCTGTGCGCGATGGGAATAATGCCGGAGCGGCTGATCAGGCCCAGTGTCGGCTTGATCCCCACAATGCCATTGGCGGATGATGGGCACACCACCGAGCCATCGGTTTCGGTGCCTACAGCAAGCCCGCAGAAATTGGCCGCCGTGGCCGCTCCCGAACCCGAACTCGAGCCGCAGGGATTGCGATCGAGCGCGTACGGGTTCCGGGTAAGGCCTCCGCGGCCGCTCCATCCGCTGACCGAATGGCTGGAGCGAATATTGGCCCACTCGCTCAGGTTGGTCTTGCCCAGGATGACGGCGCCCACCTCGCGCAGTTTCTGCGCCACGAAAGAATCTTTCGCCGGACGCGAACCCGACAGCGCCAGCGATCCGGCAGTAGTCTGCATGCGGTCGGCGGTATCAATGTTGTCCTTGATCAGGACCGGGACCCCGTGCAGCGGGCCGCGCGCGCCCTTGGCTTTGCGCTCCTGGTCGAGGCCCTGAGCGATGGCCAGAGCATCGGGATTGAGTTCGATTACGCTGTTGACGGCTGGCCCGCGGCGGCCGGGCTTTTGGCGATCGACTTCTTCGATCCGGGAGATATATTTCCTGGTGAGGGACTGAGAGGTAAATTTCCCGGATGTCATGCCCGCCTGCAGATCGGCGAGGGTGAGCTCGTCGAGTTCGAAGCCTCCAATTTCGGGAGGAGCGGGTGTGGCGGCCGCCATCTCGCGGGCGCCGGCCAACGCAGGCAATAGAGCGGCGCCGGCTCCGCTGACGATAGCACTCTGAACGAATCGACGGCGGGACGGAACCGCATCAGCGGGAAGTGTGTTGTGCGATTTGCGCAAAGCGGTCTCCTTCTTGAAGCTGGCTAAACGGGAAGCGGAATTATAGGCGATCCGTCAATGCCTAACAGAACTACGTAGGCCCGGACGCCCTCGTCCGGGCGGGCGAGCGCAGCTCGCCTTTGGGGTTTCCGGTTGCAATCATCCTAAAAACCTGCCGGGCTTTGCCCGGCCGGGCGGGTGAGGGCACCCGCCCCTACGTGGTTTTGGTTCGACACGCAGCTCAAGTGGGACCCCATGCTGCTTTCCTTTCGCCGCCCTGCCCGTCCAAGACACCGAAGCGGCGTTATGATTTCGAGCTGTATGGGCTGTTACAATCGCACGTTCGTTTGGTGATGAAAGATCATTCCAGGTTCCCGCCGGCAGAACCCCGTCAAAGAGGAGTCTTAATGTCTTATTCCAAAAGATTGCTACTGCTCTTGATGCTCGCATTCGCTTGTACAACGTCAGGCCAGGATATGGCGGAAGGCCGCCTGATGCGTTTCCCTGACATCTACAAGGACAAAATCGTCTTCATGTACGGCGGCGATCTTTGGCTGGCATCCAGCGCGGGGGGCGAGGCGAGGCGCATCACGGCGGATGCCGGGCGCGAACTCTTCCCGAAATTTTCACCTGACGGCAAATGGATTGCCTTCACCGCCCAATATGACGGCAACTTCAACGTATACGTAATGCCCGCCCAGGGCGGCCAGCCCCGGCAGTTGACGTTTTATCAGGGGGCGGCGGCGCCGCTCAGTGATCGCATGGGCATTCACAACGAAGTGATCACCTGGTTTCCTGACAGCAAGCGCATTTTGTTTCTCTCCCGCCGCGATGCCACGAACGGCTGGACCAAGCGCCCCTTCAGCGTGAGTATTGATGGTGGCTTACCCGAGCCCTTGCCGGTTGACCAGGGCGGCCTCGCATCGTTTTCTGCCGACGGCACCAAAATCGCCTACAACCCCATCTTCCGCAACTTTCGCACCTGGAAACGCTACACCGGCGGCCTGGCCCAGGCCATCGCTATTTACGATCTCAAAAACAATACGGTCGAAGACGTTCCGCACACCGACTGGACAGACACTTTTCCCATGTGGCACGGCAACGCCATCTACTTCACCTCCGACCGCGGTCCGGAGCATCATCTCAACCTTTACGGTTACGATCTGAGCAGCAAGCAGATCGAGCAACTCACCCATTTCACTGACTTCGACGTAATGTGGCCGAGCCTGGGACCCGACTCCATCATTTTCGAAAACGGTGGCTATCTTTACACCTTCGATTTTGAATCGAAGCAGCCGACGAAGTTGAGCGTGTACCTGCCCGGTGACCGCGACCAGACCCTTAAGCACTGGGCCAGCGTGGCCAGAAACATCACCGACTTCGACATTTCGCCGGAAGGGAAGCGGGCTGTGTTCGGCGCTCGAGGAGATGTTTTCACGGTTCCCGCCAAAGAGGGGAGCGTCCGCAACCTGACCCGCACTCCGGGCATTCGCGAAAAATCGGTGGCCTGGTCGCCTGACGGCCGCTGGATCGTTTACATCTCCGACCGTAGCGGCGAAGACGAACTCTACATTTCGCCCCAGGACGGGATGGGCAAAGAACAGCAAATCACCAGCGGGTACAAAGGTTTCAAATATGCGCCGGCGTGGTCGCCCGATAGCAAAAAAGTGGCGTGGTCCGACAAGGACTGCCGGCTCTGGTATGTGGACATCAACCAGAAGAAGCAGGTTGAGGTCGATCGGGGAAAGTACGGAGAAATTCTGAACTACTCGTGGTCTCCCGACAGCAAGTGGCTGGCCTACGACAAGAATGACGAAAACTCTTACTCGGTCGTGAACCTTTACTCGTTGACCGACAGCAAAATCACTCCCGTCACCACCAGCATGACCAACAGCTACGCTCCCGTCTTCGATCCTGACGGGAAATATCTGTACTTCCTCTCCGACCGCGACTTCAACGAAGTTCTGGGCAATGTGGACTTTGAGTTTGCCAATCCAAAAACGACCAGGATTTATGTCGTGACCTTGCGCCAGGATGAGGCCTCGCCCTTTCAGCCCTTGAGCGACGAGACCCAGATCAAAAAGGAAGAGAACAAAGACGAATTGCTAACTCCGCCGGGCAAGGCCCCCGGCAAGACCGGAGGCAAGGCCGAGACTAAGGGCAAGAAGAAGAACGAGAAAGAACCACCCGCGGAAGCGAAGGAAAACGATAAGGACAAGGGCGACAAAGACAAAAAGGAAGACAAGGAGAAGCTCAAAGAGTTCCGCATTGACCTGGCGGGAATCACGGGCCGCGTGGTGGCATTGCCCATTGAACCCGCGGTCATCGGCTCCTGTTTAGCGGCCAAGGGTTTTATCTACTATTCCACGACGCCTATCCAGGGGCTCTCTGGACCGATTCCTGGAGAGGGCCCCGCAGTCCGCGTTTACGATCTGAAAGAGCGGAAGGACAAAGTCCTGATCGAAGGGGTGCAACGCTTCGCCCTGTCCTTCGACGGGTCGAAGCTGCTATATCAAGCCGATGGCGGGCGCGATGGCCACACCTACGGCATCATCGACGCCAAGCCGGATGGTCCCAAGAAAGTCGGCGATGGCGCACTCAATCTGGCTGGCATGAAAGCGCAAATCGATCCTCCCGCCGAATGGAAAGAGATGTTCAACGAAGTCTGGCGCCAGGAGCGCGATTATTTCTACGCCGCCGCCATGAACGGTGTGGACTGGGAAAAAATGCGCGACAAGTATGCCCAGTTGCTGCCCGCGGTTTCCGACCGCTACAGCCTGACCTACATCATGGGCGAGATGATTGGCGAACTTTCGAACTCGCACACTTACGTGGGTGGCGGAGATTATCCCGATCTGCATCCTGTGAACGTCGGCCTGCTCGGGGTGGACTTCGAGGCCGACCAGGCCGCCGGCATGTACCGCTTCAAGAAAATTTATGCCGGGGAAAACTGGGACCCGCAGACCCGTTCGCCCCTGACCGAACCGGGAGTTACGGTAAAAGAGGGCGACTACCTGATTGCCGTCAACGGCCGGCCGCTGCGGACCCCGCAAAACCCCTATGAGCTCTTTGTAAACACGGTCAACGAAAATGTGACCTTAACTGTCAACTCCAAGCCCTCGGAGGAAGGCTCCCACACCGTGCAAGAGAAGCCGGTGGCGGACGAAAACAGCCTCCGCGAACTGGCCTGGATCGAGAGCAATCGCAAAAAGGTTGACGCTGCCAGCCAGGGACGTATCGGCTACGTGTACCTGCCTGACATGGGGGGGCCGGGCCTCAACGAATTCGTCAAACAGTACTTCCCCCAGATTCGCAAGCAGGGAATGATTATCGACGTGCGCTATAACGGCGGTGGCTTCGTTGACCAACTCATCTTCGCCAGGTTGCGGCGAGTGTTGGCGGGCATGGGCTCGATGCGCAACTGGGAGAGCAATACCGTCCCTCCGGTCGTGTTCAATGGTGCCATGGCCTGCGTGACCAACCGCTATGCTGCTTCTGACGGCGACATTTTCAGCTACTACTTCAAATACTACAAACTTGGCCCGCTGATCGGCGAACGTACCTGGGGCGGGGTTCGTGGCATCCGAGGCCAAATGCCGCTGATGGACGGCGGCTACATCACTCGTCCCGAGGCGGCGCGTTACGACCTCAACAGCAAGTGGGTGGTCGAGAACCATGGAGTGCAGCCCGACATCGTGGTGGAGAATCGTCCCGACCTGGTGGTGAAAGGGCAGGACCCGCAACTGGAGAAGGCCATCGAGGTGGTAATGAAGGAGATCCAGGCCAATCCGAAGAAGTTGCCCCCACGGCCCCCGGATTTGCCGGCATATCCCGAGGGACCGGGGCTGTAGCATCGCCGCTCAAGTAGGGGCGGGTGCCCCCACCCGCCCAGCCGGGCAAGGCCCGGCAGGTTTTCGGTGACCTCAAGGAAACCCACGGCTAGCTTTGCTCGCCCGCCCGGACGGGGGCGTCCGGGCCTACGTGGTCTGTGGGGAGCGCGGTGGTTACTATTGGGGTTTCACCGTCGCACAAATAGTGCTGCATCAATGGTTCAAAAGCGGGCATCTAATCGTATAATCAGAAAGCTCATGCCCAAGTATTCCATAGTGGTTCCGCTGCACAACGAGCAGGAAAATGTCACCGATCTCTATGATCGCCTCAAGGCCGTCATGGAGGCCAATGGTGAGACCTTCGAGATCGTGCTGGTGGACGATGGCTCGACCGACCGCAGCTTTCATATGCTGCGCGAGATTGCGGCCGTCGATAGCCGCGTGACCGTAGTGAAGCTGCGCCGCAACTTCGGCCAGACTTCAGCCCTGGCTGCCGGCTTCGATCATGCGCGCGGCGAGTACATCATCGCCATGGATGGCGACCTGCAGCACGATCCCGCCGATATCCCCATTTTTCTGGAAAAGATTTCTGAGGGCTACGACATTGTCAGCGGCTGGCGCAAGCGCCGCATCGACAACTTCTGGCTTCGCCGACTGCCTTCGCGCTGCGCCAACTGGTTGATGGCCAAACTGAGCGGCGTGGACATTCACGACTTCGGCACCACCTTCAAAGCCTATCGCCGGGAAATCCTGGACCAGGTCCCGCTCTACGGCGAACTACACCGCTTTATCCCGGCGCTGGCTTCGTGGCATGGAGCTTCCATCTGCGAAGTGCCCATCCAGAACGTGAACCGCGAGCGTGGAATTTCACATTACGGCATCTCGCGCACCTTCCGGGTATTTTTCGACCTGATTACGATTCGTTTCCTTCTGCGCTACCTCTCTCGCCCGCTGCATTTCTTCGGCACCTTCGGCATGCTGAGCATTCTGGGGGGATCGAGCGTCACTCTCTGGCTGGTGGTTGAGAAGTTTTTGCACCACACGCCCATCATGGCCAACCACGGGCCGCTGATGATCTTCACTGCTGTCCTGCTTCTGGCCGGTCTGAATATGCTGGCGGTGGGGCTGCTGGGCGAAATGCAGGTACGGCACTACCACGAGCCCACCCGGCGCGCGCCGTATTCGGTTGACCGCGTTCTTCGTGCCCAGAGCGAAGAGCACACCATCTCCGAGTAGACCATCGTCCCAGATTCGCAGGCTTCACCACACCAGGACTCGCGTAGGGGCGGGTGCCCTCACCCGCCCAGCCGGGCGAGGCCCGGCCGGTTTCTCTTTTGGGTGGAACAACGCAAAACCCGCAGCGAGCTTTGCTCGCCCGCCCGGACGAGGCGTCCGGGCCTACGTGGACATCTATAGCGACCCCACTTCTTTGTTCACGACATACGGCATCCTGGTCACGTCGCCGCCGTAGTTGCCCTCGAGCACATCAATCAGCCCTTGCACCACGCGCCCGGCCATGCCTTTTTCGGGATCGGAAGAGAGCCGCGTGATGCGGCCGGCGCTGGCGAAGTGGGGATAAAGCCGGCAGCGGTCTTCGATCGCAGGATCACGCAACGGTGAGTCCTCGGGGAGCGGTTCTTTTTCGTACACATCCAGCGCCGCGCCGGCAATCCACTTTTCCCGCAGCGCTCTCGCCAAGGCGGCCTCCTCGACTACGGGTCCGCGTGAAGTATTCACCAGGAATGCAGTCGGCTTCATCTGGCGCAGGGTCCGCTCGTTGAACAAATGATAAGTGGGCGCGGAACTTTCTCCTTCGCGCAGCAGGGGTACATGCACGCTGACGAAGTCGGCCTGGCCCAGGGCCTCGTCAACGCTGACGTATTTGATCCAGTTCTTTGTTTTTGAAATGCCCCGCGCGTGGCGCAGGTCCATGTTCTCCTGGATCGCCTTCACGTAGTCGTGGTTCTGATAGGCGGGGTCGTAGCACAGGATATTCATGTCGAAGCCGGCACATTTCTTGATCATGGCCAGGCCGATCCGCCCGGTGCCGATGATGGCAACGGTCTTTCCGGTCACTTCGTCGCCCAGGAAGGGCAGGTAGGGATGCCAATAACTCCACTTGTTGTCCCGGGTCAGATGTTCCGCGCTCCACAGTTTTCGCGCCAGGGCTCCCATCATGAAGAATGCGAATTCCGCCGTAGCCTCGGTGAGCACGTCCGCGGTGTTGGTGAAGGGAATCCTGTAGCGGTTGGCGTCGGCGCGGTTGATGTTATCGAAGCCCACGGCAAACTGAGCTACAACTTTCAATTTACCCTTGCCCGCCTCGAACACTTCAGCGTCAATGGAATCGCGCAAGGTGCTGATCAGCCCGTCGATGCCGGATTTCACTTTCCCGATAATCTGGGCCTTCGGGGGAGCTTCCGGTTTGGGATAGACTTCGACCTCGTAGCCCCGCTGGCGCAGCAGATCAATGGCATCGCCGATGTCGCAAGTTGCAAAAACGCGGAATTTGTTGGCCATGTTCCCGATCTTACCGCACCACGAGCTACGTGGGGACAGCTGCTCCCGGCTGTCCGGCGGAGTCAAGCTCGACAAGTTTTGTCGGTCAGGAAAATAGCGGAGCTTCGCTCCGCCGGGCGGGTGAGGGCACCCGCCCCTACGTGATCATCTAGGACTTGACTTTCCAGCGGGTGGCGCTGCCCATAAAATTTTTCTCATACAATCCGAAGACCAGGCGCGGGCGAACCCCGAATACAGGCTCCTTCATCGCGAGAATATCTTTCTCCATGCTGGCCATGTCGAAGTGGTATTTCGGCTGGTATTTCTTGAGGAATTCGCGACGCACAGTCAGTCCTACGATCTCGGCCAGGCCTTCGACGATGACTGCTTCCTCCGCGTGTTCGGTACAAACCACGCAGCGTTTATTCTTCGCCAGATTCCGGGCCTTGCGCGACTGCCGTCCCGTGCTGAACAGGAACGCTCCACCCATCCATAGTCCCCAGACCACCATAGTGTGGGGCGAGCCGTCTGGTTTCACTGTCGTGATCCAGTAGTTGTGACTCTTGCGCAGGCGTTGCTCGGCCCACCTCCAGGGCAGCAGGCCTTTCTTATTCTCCGGCAGTCCGTACCCAGGCATGAGGGGACGGCTGGGCTTGGGCTGAGTTGTCTTCGGGGTCTTTGCCATGACGATGTCCTTTCCTTAGGGCTTCTGCGTGGGCCGTAGCAGCACCTCGCTGACAAACGATTGCGACTCCTGCGTCACCAGCATGGCAACCACGTGCGCGACGTCTTCCGGTTGCAACATCTTCTTCGGATCCTTGCCTTGATGCGGGCTCAGGTCGGTGTTCACCGACCCGGGACAAACCACTGACACCCGAATATTGTGGCCGCGCAGTTCTTCCGCCACGGAATAGCTCAGTCCGTTCAGTCCCCATTTGGACGCGGCGTAGGCGGCGCCATTGGGCAGAGCATTCTTTCCCGCCAGGGAAGAGATGTTGACGATGTGTCCCGAGCGCGCTCGGATCATCATGGGAGCAAAACTGCGCACGCAGTAATAGACGCCCCGCAGATTGGTGTTCATGACCGCCTCCCAGGATTCGGGGGACATCTGGTGCAACGGGCCGGCAAAGCTGCCAACTCCGGCGTTGTTTACCAGGATGTCGGCGCGGCCTGACTTGGCAGCGACCAGAGCGGCCAGCGCTTCCACCGAGCCCAGGTCGGTCACGTCGCACTCGGCAATTTCAGCTCGACCGCCCGCCTTGATAATCGCTGCCGCGGTGCTTTCGAGGGCCGTGCGCCGGCGTCCGCAAAGAAAAGTGAGCGCCCCCATCCCGGCCAGACGGCGGGCGATTGCTGCTCCGATTCCACCGCCGGCGCCGCTAACGATGGCCACCCGGCCTTGCAATTCAGCTTCGCTTAATCCATGCATAGAACGATTCTCCATGGCACTTTCGGGCCCCTATTTGTACCTACGGAGGCGCGATTGCCCGCATCTTACAGGATGAGGTGATGGGCCGTTGTAAAGACGAACTTGCCTTAGACGGGTCACATACTTATAATCCGCCTCACCGGAAATGGTGCCATTGGCATGTAGACGTTTACTGCAACTGCCAAATGTTTCCGGAGCCCGTCGGCTGGGTACGTGGGCCGCCTATAGCTCTAGCAAGACCCGGGTAAGCTGGCTCGGATAAATACCTGGGTGCTGTCGCCGTTTTTCCCGAATATCTAAGGAGCGATTCGAATGAAGACGAGTCTAGTGACGCTTTTGCTGGTGTTGGCTAACCTGGCATCGGGCCAGACTGCTGCTGCGCCGCAACCGCAGGCGTCTCAACCGCAGGCCTCCCCGGCACAGCCGCAAACCCAAAAGAAGGAAATCAAGGATCCCGCCGAATACAACGCGTACGTCGGCGCGGTGCAGCAGTCTGACCCCGCTGCGAAGATCAGCGGCCTCGAAGCTTTCCTCACTCAGTATCCCAACAGCGTGATGAAGGAAGATGCCCTGGAACTGCTGATGGGGACCTACCAGCAGGCCAACAACCAGGCCAAGGTCATCGACACCGCGAACCGGCTCCTGGCCGCGAACCCCAACAACGCTCGCGCCCTGGTGCTGCTGGCCTACAACGAGCGCGCCGCTCAGAAGTGGGCAGATGCCAAACAACACGCCGAGCGTGGTTTGGAGGCCTTGGACAAGATGCCCAAGGCGGACAACGTTTCTGAGGCGGATTTCGCCAAGCAGAAGACCCAGCTCGCCGGGTTGCTGAACAGCGTGGCCGGTTTCTCCGCCCTGCAACTGAAAGACTATGCCGAGGCCCAAAAGTATTTGCGCCCAGCCGTCGAAGCGGACCCGAACAACGTGGAGAACGTCTATCCTCTGGCGCTCGCCTATCTCACCGCCGCTCCGCCCGATGAAGTGAACGGACTCTTTTTCATCGCCCGCGCCGCCAATCTGGTCAATGATCCCAAGGGGAAAGAATCGATCATCAAGTTCGGGCACAGCCGGTACGCGCAGTACCACGGCTCCGACCAGGGCTGGGACGACTTGCTGGCTCAAACCAAGACCACGCCCTTGCCGCCCGCCGGATTTACCATTGCAAAATACGTCCCTCCCACTCCGCAGCAGCAAGCCGCTGAGCTGGTCAAAACCAAGAAGCCGGAAGAGATGAGTTTTGCCGAATGGGAACTGGTTCTGTCGGTAGGAACCCAGGCGGACCAGGACACGGTGTGGAATGCGCTCAAGGGCAAGAACCTGCAGATGGCGGAAGTGCAGGTCATCACGGCTTCGCCCACCAAGCTGGGGCTGGCAGCCAGCGTGGACGACATCGACCAGAAGCGCGCCGACATCGACCTTTCGTTCCCCGGGCCCATCCCCACCAGGATGGTGCCTAAGGAGGGAGACAAGATCAATTTCGAAGGTACGCCGGTCTCCTACACTCCCAGCCCGTTCGTAATGGTCATGGAAAAGGGAGCCCTGTTGACTAAGGCTGCGCCGGCGCCGGCACGGAAGCCGCCGGTGCACAGAAAGCCGAAGTAAACCACACGCGCCACGGCCGGAAAATACAAGGCAGCCCCCTGGGGGCTGCCTTAATTTTTGCGCATGATAGAAGATAATGGACGACGGGCGTCCCGCCCGTCCCATCAAGTAGCTCCTGCCCATTGCAGGCCAGGGGCCCCGCTCCACCCAAAAGCAGAGAAGGACTACTGCGGAATCGGCGAGAAGGCTCTAGCGCGCCGCCTTCTTCTCGTAGCCAACCGGCCGGGCGCTGCGGGGCGGGCGCTTGACGCCGTCACGCAGCTGCCGTACGTCAATCTTGAGCTCTGAAATGGTGCGGCTCAGGGTGTTGCGGTGCATGCCAAGTTCGCGCGCGGCGCGGCATTGGTTGCCCTTGTTCTCCTGCAGAACGGTGAGGATGAACTTCTTTTTGAATTCGCGAACCGCCTCGGAATAAAGAATATTACTCCGGTACATCTGCATAATAAGGGCTTCGAGCTGATCTCTCACGGCATCTCTCTTTCCGCGCGAACCATCGCTGGCCTGGAACGGCCGGTTCTTCAATAAATGTTTGTCGAACTTCTACTTTGCCGGGGCCTGAGGGGGTAGGACACCGCCGGGGACTGTCTGCGGCACACGGCGCAGCAAATCCAGTCCCTGGTAGAACCTGGCCCGCAGTTCCGCGGGAGCGACCCAGATGACAGCCCGCCCTACCGCCTGAAAATACGGGGCCCACTCTGAACCTGCCAGCCACTTCGAGGTGGGCGTAAACGCCGTCATGGTCACCGCAATCACCGCCACAATCAGGCAGCCTCGCAGCAACCCCAGCGCCCCCCCCAGAAGCCGGTCCACAAAACTGAGACCGGACTTCTTCATGATCCAGCGGGCGCTCTGGCCGGCTATACCGGCGGCCACTGCGACCGCAAAAAAAATAATCAGGAAGCCCGCACTCTCGGCCAGCCAGGCTGACTTCAGATACTTCTCCAGCCAACCGGCGACATGCTGATACTGCCACGCCGCCAGCAGGTAGCCGGCGACCAGGCCCGCCAGGTGAAACGCTTCCTGGAAAAATCCCGCGTAAGCTGCCTGCACGGTGGATAGCAGCACCACCGCAAGAATGGCCCAATCCGCGCCGTTCATACCGCCTTCCTGCAGTTCACCGTGCGCTTAAACATCCAGCTCGAGTCCGGTAAGCTGACGGTACGCTTCGACGTATTTTTCGCTGGTCCGTTGCGCCACTTCAGCCGGAAGTGCCGGCGCCGGCGGCTGCTTGTTCCAGCGAATTTCTTCCAGGTAGTCGCGAACGTATTGCTTGTCGAACGATTCCTGGGCCCGCCCGGGAGAGTACTTGTCCGCCGGCCAAAAGCGGGAAGAGTCCGGAGTCAGCACCTCGTCCGCCAAAGTGATGCCCCGGGCGGTGCGTCCGAACTCGAACTTGGTGTCGGCGATGATAATGCCTTTTTGAAGCGCATAGTCCGCGGCCTTGACATAAACCGCCAAAGTCAGGTCACGCAACTCGCGGCTCAATTCCGGTCCCACCAGCTTGGCCATGTCCGCAAAAGAAATATTCTCGTCGTGACCGCTGGTGGCTTTGGTCGAAGGCGTGAAGATGGGCTCAGGCAAGCGCTCGGATTCGCGCAAGCCGGGGGGCAACTCAATGCCGCACACCCGGCCTGTAGCTTTGTACTCCTTCCAGGCGGATCCGGAAATATATCCCCGCACCACGCACTCCACAGGAAACATGTCCGCCCGCGCCACGATCATGGAACGGCCGCGCAGCTGGTCGGCATACTTTTGCAGCGGGGCCGGATACTGGCTCGCGTCGGCAGTAAGAAGGTGGTTGGGCACGAGATTGCGAAGAAAATCAAACCAGAAAAGAGAAATCTGCGTCAGCACCCGGCCCTTGTGCGGGATGCCGGTGGCCAACACGAAGTCAAACGCGGAAATGCGATCGGTGGCTACGAACAGCAGGCGGTCTTCATCCAGATGGTAAACGTCGCGGACTTTGCCGCTGGCATGCAGTTTCAGTTCGGGGAAGTCGGTCTGCAGCAGAACGGAGTCGAGAAGTTGAGAGCTCATGAGTGAAATTCTACAGGCAGAAATCGTCGCGTATTCTAGTCCTAAAGAAATTTTTGTCAACGGCTTGTCTCGCGCAACTGCAAATTCGCCGCCGCGGGCTGGATGCAATTTGATTGACAGGAGCCGCAGTCGGTGAGATCGCCCGCCAGGCAAGGCTTTCAGGGAATCCCGGTTGTGGAAAAACTGAGGATGCCTGTGCAAAGGATGGCAGCAGGGAAGAGTGCTGCGCCAAGCGCTGGCACGACTACGTTATACTTGAGTTGCAATGTCGGCGGATTCCCCAAAGACGTTCTACCTGCAGGTTTTTGGCTGCCAGATGAATGTCCACGATTCGGAGAAGGTCGTCGGCACGCTCCTGGCCCAGGGATACCGGCAGGTCCCCACTGTCGAAGAGGCCGGTCTGATCCTCTACAACACCTGCTCCATCCGAGACAAGGCTGAGCAGAAGGTCTTCCACCGCCTGGCCGACCACAAGAAGCTGCAGAAGCAGGGAAAGCGTTTTGGCGTGCTGGGTTGTGTGGCGCAACAGGAGGGCGAGAAGATTTTCGAGCGCGCTCCCCATGTTTCGCTGGTGTGCGGCTCGGCCTCGTATCGCAATCTGCCGCAGATGCTGGTGCAACTCGAGGCAGGGAAGCAGCGGGTTACCGGCCTCGACGACCGCGAGACCGACGAATGCTTTGAGACCGAATTCACCGCCCGCACCAATCCGCACCGGGGCTACCTCACCATCATCGAAGGCTGTGACAAATTCTGCGCCTACTGCGTAGTGCCATTCACCCGCGGCAAAGAGCGCAGCCGGACTTCGGACTCTGTTCTGTCGGAGGCCCGGCAGATGGCCGATCTCGGTTACACCGAGGTCCAGCTTCTGGGCCAGAATGTGAACTCCTACAAAGATCCGTCGGCAAAGAAAACCTTTGCTGAACTTCTGGCTGCGGTGGGCGAGGTTGGCGGCATACGGCGAGTGCGGTTTACAACTTCGCATCCCAGAGATTTCGGCCGGGACATTATTGCAGCCATCGATGCGGTTTCGACCCTTTGCGATCACGTGCATTTGCCGGTGCAGAGCGGATCCGACCGCGTGCTCGACGCCATGCAGCGCCTCTACAGCCGCGAGCAGTATCTGGAACGCATTGCCTGGATCAAGGCGGCCCGGCGGGAAATCAGCATTACGTCGGACATGATCGTGGGTTTTCCCGGCGAAACCGAGGTCGATTTTGAACAGACCCTGGCTCTCCTGGACCAAGTCGAGTACGACAGCATCTTCTGCTTCAAGTATTCGCCCCGTCCTAATACCCCGTCGCTGCAATTGGAAGACGCAATCCCGGACGCCGAAAAGTCCCGCCGTCTGATCATCTTGCAGGAAAAGCAGCGGGAAATACAAAGGCGGCGGTATCAGCGACATGTGGGGCAGATCCAGGAAGTCATGGTGGAAGGGAAGAACGAAGCCCGAGGCCAGTGGATTGGGCGCACGTCGCAGAACAAGACCTTGAATTTCACCACTTCTATGGGAGTGAATCCCGGGCTGGGCAGCTATGTTCCTGTGGTTACCACCGGGAGTTTTCCCAACAGCCTGTTAGGCGAAATGGTGATATAACGAGCAAGGGATTTCAGATTGTAGATTTTAGATCGAAGATTGCGGGTTCGAGTGGGCCTGAAACATCTAAAATCTTCAACCTAAAATATGCAGTCGCCGGGGGCCAGGATGGAAGTTGAAATGAAAATTCGCGGGCTCATGATGGATCCAGTGACCAACATGCCCATCGTGATCTTAAAAGACACTAGCGGCGATTCCGTGCTGCCCATTTGGGTGGGAATTTACGAAGCTAACGCCATCGCGCTTGAGATCGAGAAAGTCAGCACCCCGCGTCCCATGACTCACGATTTGATCAAGAATGTTCTGGTTGGGCTGGACACCCAGGTGCACAAAGTCGTAGTCACGGAACTGAGAGAAGACACCTTTTATGCCGTGATCTGGATGGAGCGGCAGGGAAATGTGATCAGCATCGATTCCCGGCCGTCCGATGCACTGGCTCTCGCCCTGCGCGTAGATTGCCCCATATTCGTCGAAGACGATGTCCTGAAAAACTCCAAACAGGCGGCCAATGTCTCGGACCGGGTCACTAGCGAGGAACTGCGCAAATACCTGGAAGGACTCAATGACGAAGATCTCGGCCGATACAAGATGTAAAGCAGCTGCAAGTTCCCGGCCCCAACAGCGGGCCTTAGCGGTTAGCCGTTAGCTGGAGCCCAGTAGCTAGAAGCTTTTCTTCATGTCTGATCCCGCCGAACAATTACAACGCATTTATCTGGCCGGCTTTGAGTTTCAAACATTCGACCTGTTTCCGCGGTGCGTGGGCGTGGTGCGCGACCATTGTATAGCGCTCCTCGTGCCCTCGGTTGACGGTTTGCAAATGCTCGGCGCTCCTGGTTGGCGCATGGGAGAAGCCATCGGAGTGCTGACCGAGAAAGATGGACGGAAAGTATTTCAGGCCAAACGGGAGACGGTGGACGCCACCCCCGAGAGGCTGGAGATTTTGCGTTGCTTTCGTGCTGATCTGCAGACAATTCTTGCCGGGCAATCCTAACCGCCCAGCCTGGCATCCCCGAGCAGTCCAGACCACGCATGCCTCATGCCATGGCAGTAAGTCTCGCCAGATGCAGGCGGAGCTGGCACACACTTTGCCTTTGGGCATTATCGATGGTTAGAAACTCCACCCCGTAGTGGTACCCGGTCCGATTGCAGATTTTGGCGTCCACCCTTATCGGAGGTGATGAAAAGGGAGGAGTAAATTCAACCCCTACCTGGTCACCGGGCCGCAATTCCGCGCCCGCGAACAGGGCCATCCCGCCTTCGCTCAGAGAGGTTCCCCTGCCGTCAAAAATGGAGGCCTTCAGGGCACGGGAAACGATCACCCGAATAAGAACGTTGACCTTGTGTCGCTCCCAGCGACGCATAGGCCTGAAATCTGGTGAACGGCTGATTGCCGTGGCTTCGGACATGAGTTTGGCCTCGACTCTAATATCGGAGGCTGGGAGTCAGAACTTGAGACCGTCCCGACAGGCTCTTACCTGGCCGGAACCTGAGAACCAAGGCGAACTGCACGCGCCCGCCCGGACAAGGCATCCGGACCTAGGCGATGATTGACATAATATCTGTTATCGGACATTCAATGACACCGAGCCCCCGGCCTTGACAGTCCGTCGCTCCCGTCGCACTATCTCAATCCATGAAAGCCCAGAGTGTAGCCCTCACCCGCGGTATCTTGCTCGCTGCCCTGTTGAGCGGCATGTCGCTGACTCAGGCTGCCAGTCCAGAATCTCAACAACCGGCCACGGCGGTGGCGCGGCCCGCCATTGTCGGTGTCGCCCATATTGGATTGAAAACCGACGATTTGGCGGCGGCCCGTAAGTTTTACACCGGAGTTCTAGGCTTCCAGGAGCCCTTCAGCCTGAACAAGACTCCCGACGAAGGCACCGGCCTGCTGCTTACCTATTTCAAGGTCAACGACCACCAGTACATCGAAATGTTTCCCGAGTTGACCGATCCCAAGATGGATCGACTGTCCCATATATCGTTTGAAACTACTGACGCTGAGCAGATGCGTGCCTATCTGGCCAGCCGGGGCGTCAAGGTGCCGGAGAAGCTCGAACCCATGCAGGACGGCAATCGCGGCTTTGACGTCATCGATCCTGATGGCCACGACGTTGAGTTCGTGGAGTTTCGCCTCGGGTCCCTGCACACCCGCAACTTTGGCAAGTTCCTTCCCGATACCCGCATTTCAACCCGCATCATCCACGTAGGCGTGGTAGTGAAAGACCGGGCGGCGGCGGACCGTTTCTACAAGGATATTCTGGGATTCAAATTGCAGTGGCAAGGCGGTATGAAGGACAAGGACATTGACTGGGTGGCCATGCGCGTCCCCGACGGAACCGACTGGCTGGAGTACATGCTGAACGTGCACAATCCGGACCCGCACACACTTGGAGTAATGCATCACCTGTCGTTGGGAGTACCCAGTATCCAGGCTGGACACAAGCTCGCTCTGGAGCGCGGATACAAGGGCAAAGAGAAGCCCCAGATAGGCCGCGACGGCAAGTGGCAATACAATCTCTATGATCCCAACTTCACCCGGGTTGAGCTGATGGAGCCGAAGCCGGTCCGGAAGCCCTGCTGCTCCCCGATCATGGAGTAGCGCCACAGCCACGTAGGGGCGGGTGCCCTCACCTGCCTGGCCGGGCAAGGCCCGGCTGGGGTTTCGCCGCCCGGAGCGATAAGTCGAGTTTCGCCAGATCCCTCCGCTCTACCGCTCGAAGCTTCCTTCCGAATCCCAAGGCGAGCTTCGCGCCCGCCCACCCGGACGAGGGCGTCCGGGCCTACGTGGATCGTGGGGTCTCGGCGGCCAGCACAATTCGGGGATGGAATAGGGTTCCGGCGATCCGGGTGGCGATGGCGATCAGTTCCCTTTGCCCGGCGAATACCTTCACCTGCCGGGCTTGAGATAGTTCCGGCAAATTTACCGCGCGCCCGTTGCGAATCAGCGCCGCCGTCTCTTCCGTGGCCGTAACACACGGAAACTCGGGCAGCAACAGGCGCGGGTGAATGAAAAGTTCTTCGCTTTTGCCAGTCTTGCAAGCCGTCTGCAATTCCTCCAGGGTATGGGCCTGGCTTAAATCAAATTCGCCCAGCATGGTGCGACGCAGCGATTGCAGGTGCGCTCCGCACCCCAACTGCTGGCCCAGATCGTGGGCGACAGAGCGCATGTAAGTTCCCGAGGCCACGCGGGCGAGAAAATTGGCCTGGTCGCCTTCCAGCGCCAGAATCTCGAATCGCTTGATTTCCACCTGCACCGGCTTCAGGGCAACATCCTGATGCTTGCGCGCCAATTTATAGGCGGGCACGCCCTTAATCTTCTTAGCGGAGAATGGAGGCGGCATCTGTTCAATCAAGCCCACAAACGCGACCGCAAGTTCGCGCATTCGTTCAAGTGATACTTGAACTTCTTGTCTGGGGCCTTGGGCTTCCCCGTCAGAATCGTAGGTGTCGGTGGCGAAACCGAAGCGGATTACGCCTTCGTAGGCCTTCTCCGACGCGCCGTAAAACTGGGCCAGCCGGGTCAGGTTCCCGGTAACTAGGGGAAGGACTCCTGTCGCCAGCGGATCGAGCGTGCCCAGGTGGCCCACCGCAGGCTGTTGCAGAATCCGACGCACCCGGTTGACCACGTCATGCGAGGTCATACCGCCAGGCTTGTCGATGATGAGCACGCCGTTCATCAGGAGATTGAGTAATTTGGTAATTTAGTAATCGGGTAATTGAAAATTCCGAGGCGTGGTCAGAACCACGCTGGCTTGGGGCGTATCCTTGGCTGTTCCTGAATTGCCCAATTACTCAATTACCAAATTACCAGATTGTTCGATCCCCCATGATTCCTCTTCGCGACGACCAGCCCCGATTCAGCACACCCTATGTGACTTACTTCCTGATCGGTCTCAACCTGGTTGTGTTCCTGCTGGAAGCAACCCTGACGCCGCAAAGCTTCAAGGCGCTGCTCTATCAGTTGGGAATGGTGCCTGCCAACATTACCAGCTTTCTCGCCGGAGCCAACGAGTTGGGCGTGGTGGCGGCCTTCCTTCCCACCTTCACTTCCATGTTCCTGCATGGCTCATGGATGCACGTGATCGGCAACATGTGGTTCCTGTGGATTTTCGGCGACAACGTTGAAGACCACCTGGGGCACTTCAAGTATCTGCTCTTCTATCTGCTCAGCGGATTGGGAGCTGCCTTTGCCCAGATTGTTCTCAATCCTCATTCCCGCGTTCCCACGGTCGGAGCCAGCGGCGCCATCGCCGGCGTCCTGGGTGCGTACTTTGTTTTGTATCCCCGCGCCAAAGTCTTGATCTGGTTCCCCATCCTGTTTCTCTTTTACTTGCCAGCATGGGTCACGCTGGGCTACTGGTTTGCCCTGCAATTTGTGAGCGGGGCCGCAACCTCAATCGCCAACTACAGCGACACCAGGGGGGGCGTAGCGTTCTGGGCGCATGTAGGAGGCTTCGTCGTGGGCATCATCCTGGTCAAGCTCATTCCCGAACGCCCAAGGCGCTATCGCTACGGAACCTGGTGAATAAACGACTTCGGCCCTCGGACGGCAGACCTCGGAGATTAGACCTCGGGCGCCAGACTTCAGACCCCGGCCAAACCAAAGAGCCTGGCAGCGACCTGCTGAGTTACCGGCGAGATTCGAGGGGGCCGAGGTCCGACGACCGAAGCCTGAGGTGTGTCTTACACTCCGTTCGTCCGGTTCCGGATCAGGGACAAAAATTCCGTGCGCGTTTCCTGTTCGTTGCGGAAGCATCCCAGCATGGAAGAGGTGACCGCAGCCGAGTGCTGTTTTTCGACCCCCCGCATCATCATGCAGAGGTGGCGCGCCTCGATGACCACTCCCACTCCCTGCGGCTCGATCGCTTTCTGAATGGTTTCGGCGATTTGCGTGGTCAGGCGCTCCTGAATCTGCAGGCGCCGGGAGAAAATCTCGATCAGGCGGGGAATTTTGCTCAGCCCGATCACCTTCCCTTTGGGAATGTAGGCGACGTGGACCTTGCCAAAAAAAGGCAGCATGTGATGCTCGCACAGGCTGAACATTTCGATGTCTTTGACGATGACCATTTCGTCATAGGTGACCGTAAACAGGGCTTTGCGCAGCATCGCGTCCGGATCTTCCTTGTAGCCGCGGGAGAGGAATTCCCAGGAGCGCCGCACCCGGTCCGGAGTGCGGACCAGCCCCTCGCGTTCGGGGTCCTCGCCGATACGGACAATCATTTCGCGTACCAGTTCTTCGAAGCTGGCGCTGGTCAGAGTGGCTGGTTCAACCGGTGCTGGCATAAGGTCCTTGTTCCCTTCTCGCCGCCGAGCTGCGCTCGGCCGGACAGCCGCCCTCGGCTGTCCCCGCGTGTTCCTGCTAGGGGCCGATTTCTGCGTCTCCGGCGTACTCGAACGAATTCATCATAGTTTCTTCGATGCGTACCTTATCCAGATGTGCCAGGGTGAAACCTCGCTGCAAAATATCGTAGATGGTGGTGCAGAGGTTTTCGGTGGTCGGGACGATCCGCACGAATTCCTGGCGCATGTTCAGGTTCTCCAGATGGAAGCGCTGCAGAATTTCGCGCTGCACGAAACCGTCCAGATCAACCAGGTTACAGACCATTCCCGTGCTCTGGTCCACCGGTCCGCTGACCGTGACTTCGAGCCCGTAGTTGTGTCCGTGGCCGTACGGGTTGTTGCATTTGCCATAGGTGGCCGCATTCTCGCCTTCGGACATGGCGTCGCTGTGTAAGCGATGCGAGGCCGAGAACATGTAGCGGCGGGTCAGATGCGCTTTCATGCTTCACCGTAGAAATCGACAAACAGATCGGGTGTTTCATACACCCGCACCCGGTGTAGTTGGGCCTTGTTCAGTTTGGACACCAGGCGTTGCCAGATGGCGATGGCCAGATTCTCCGTGGTCGGAATCCGTGTGGAGAATTCCGGCACTTCTTTGTTGAGGAAGCGATGGTCCATCGCATCCAGGACCTCGCGATTCAGCACTTCCTTCAGCTGCTTCAGGTCCACGACGAAACCGGAGCGCGGATCCACTTCGCCTTTGACCGTGACTTCCAGGGTGTAGTTGTGGCCATGGCCGTTCGGGTTATTGCACTTGCCGAAAATCTGCTGATTCTCTTCCGGAGTGAAATCCGGATTGTGGTAGTAGTGCGATGCTGCGAATTCGGCTTTGCGCGTGAGATAGATCATTCGTTGTGCTCGTCCTGTTTGCTGATTTTCCTAGGCCGAGCTGCGCTCGGCTGGGCACTGACCCTCTATGATGGCAGCGTCCGCCCCGGGGTGGTTTGTGCCGCCCGCGTAGGTCCTTCCCTTCCACAGTACGCTTCCCTGCTCATGACAGAGCTTGGAGCGCAACAAGAGATAGGCAAATAGGGGAAGGCCTGCCGGAGACAAGGCGGTTGCCTGCCAGCGGAAGTGCGCCTTGCGAATTCGATTCAGCAGAAAGCCGTACATCGCAACCGCCAAGAGCGCTGCCGCTATGGCCGGCCTGATGTGGCCGCGCAGGAAAGCCGCAACGGCCGCTGCCGCGCTCCCTGCAATCAGCGCAAACTCGGTCAGCCGCAGTAGGGCAAGACGCGCGGGAGAGACAAACAACAGCGCCAGGTTTTTGGTCCAGCCTTCGCGCAGTTGAGAAAAACTGCGGTACATGCGGGTGCGGACGGCGTCTCCGCCAAAGCGGAAGAAGATCCTGCGCCCGGATGACTTCACTGCCTTCGCCAGCGCCACGTCCTCCAGCAGGCTGCCACTCACGGCCGCGTGTCCGCCGATCGCGTCGTAGGCCTCGCGCGCGATCAGTATGTACTGGCCGTTGGCCGCCGCGGCCGGCGACCTGGGATCGCTCACCAGCGAGGGTCGATAAGTCGCGGCCAGTTCGGCGAAAATGACGGGCATCACTGCCTGTTCCCAGAATCCCTGGACTTCCTGCCGCGGTGAATACGAAAGCAGACTGGCGCCGTGCCGGCTGGCTTCCGCGACTGCGCGCGCCAGAGAGCCCGGCAGATGGACCGTGTCGGCATCGGTGAAGAGCAACCATTCGCCGCCGGCAACCGCCGCGCCCGCAGCCATGGCATTATTCTTTCCCGTCCAGTTGGCGGGCGGCGGCCCGGCGTCCACTACGCGCACGGAGGGAAACGAATGTGCGATTTCGCGAGTCCGGTCGGTGGAGGCATCGTCCACCAGGATAGTTTCAAAGTTCACCCCGCTCTGGCATGCGAGCGACTCCAGACAGGCGCCCAGACTGACTTCCTCGTTGCGCGCCGGCACGATCGCCGACACGGTTGGCCTGCCCGATACTGTCTCTGCCGCCGTCATGGGCCGAATCAGCTATTATAACTTTGTGCGACGGTCTTCGTTTGTGTCCAACATGTTTCTGTCCGGCTTCGCAGTCCTCTTCCTGAGCCTGACCGGCTGTTACAGCGGCAGCCGTCCGCCCCACATCGGGACGCCAGCCCCCGACTTCACAGTCCAGGACAGTGAGCGCAAGGTCAGCCTCGACCAATTTCGCGGCAAGGTGGTAGTGCTGAATTTCTGGGCGACGTGGTGCCCGCCCTGCATTGAAGAGATGCCGTCGCTGGTGGAGATGCAGCAGCGGATGAAAGCTAAGGGCGTCGAAGTGTTTGCCATCAGCGTGGATGCCGACCAGAGCGCCTACCAGGATTTCCTGAAGGCGCACAACGTGAACTTGCTTACCGTGCGCGATCCCGACCAGAAGAGCAACAATCTTTACGGGACTTTCAAGTTTCCCGAGACCTACATCATCGACCGCAAAGGGGTGCTGCGCCGCAAGTTCATCGGCGCGGTGGATTGGGGCCAGCCCGAGATACTCGATTACCTCAGCAAACTCTAGTTTCTCTGCCGGTTTGCCTCAGGGGAGTTTCAGGGCGAAAGCTTCGCGCAGGGAAGCTTCCACGTCCTGGGGCCGCCTGGGCGCTTGGTTGGCGAGCTTCTTTCCCAGGTCTTCCCGGGCCATCACAATAGAGTTCAATTCCGGGCTGTGCTCTGACTTCTGCATCAGGAGCTCCGACTTCAGCAGACAGGCGTACGCCAATTCCGGAGAAAAGCCTGAATCGCGCAGAAATAGTCCATAGCTGTAGAGATCGCTGGCCGTGGCTCGTGGGTCATCAAGCTGGCTGTCGAGCTTGAGGGCGTGCTGATAAAGCTCCAGGGCTTGCCTGGTTTTTCCCAAGCCGGCTTCAAGTTCCGCGGCAGAGACGGTGGCCGCGCCCTCCATTTTCGCTTCGCCCGACTCCGCGGCAATCTTCCGCGCCAGCTCATAGGTCTTTTCAGCTTGGCTGGGGCTCTTGGCCTGGACCTGGCACTGCGCCAGCCGCAGTACAATCGCAACCAGGTTGTGTGCCGGAGGACGGTTCTCTGCCCCGGCTTGCGCCACTTTGTTGAGAAACATCATGTAATAGGGAATTGCGGCCTCGGGCTTCCCTTCCCGGTCCAGTTCGCCGGCGGCATAGAGGTAAGCGGCCACTTGCGAACGATCCAGAACGATCGCCTTCTTCCAGCTCTCGAGGGCCTCCTCGCCATGCCCCAGTTGATTGGCCAAAATGCCATGGTTCACCAGCAGGTTTACATCTTTCGGAGTGTATTGCAGCGACCGGCGCGTCAACGCGTAGGCCTCGTCGAAGCGTTTCTGTTGCGTGAGATAACGAAGCAGCGCATCTCGAGGAGCGGTACTGCTGGGATTTGCGCGGAGCGCCTGGTTCCAGGCAATGGCCGCCTGTCCTGTGTTCCCGTCTCTCAGCTCCTGCAAGCCGAGATGGGTTTGCAGCGAGCTATCGTAAGCATCCAGCGCGGCGGCACGTTGCAGGTCACTCAGGCTCTCCTGATGCAGCGCCAGGTAATAACGCACCTGGTCAACGCTTCCCCAAGCCAGCAGGACCAGCGCGGCGGCAATGCGCAGGGTGCGGGCAGAACGCGAGCTCCCGACCACCCAGCGCAGTCCACTTCCCAGCCGGTCCCCCGTGTCGATCGCGGCGTGGGCCAACGGCTCCGGCGAACTCAGCAACAACCCGGCAACCCGTTTGTCCCGAAGTTTCCAGATGGCGCCATCCAGAATGAAGTGATGAATATTGATCAGCGCAGTGAACAGCAGGAAGCTGGCGCTGAAGTCGTAATGAAAGAGCCGGCTCGCCAGCCATGGTCCCGGGACGAAGAGCGCGATGCCGCCGGCTACCAGCACCGCGAAGTAGGCGAAGGGACGCCAGCCGGCGGCGCTTTTCCCGATGGCTTCGCGGCGCGCGTAGTAGCTGGTGATCCAGAGATACTGCGCCGAATGCATGACCGCGAACACTCCGCTGCTGTAGCGGCTCTGCGGCAGTCGCAGTCGCTCGACCACGGACAACACGGTGGGCAACAGAAACCACAGAAATTGCGTGGAGAACAGCGTCACGGCCGGTAACAGACGTTGCCAACCTACCTGTTCCGCCAGTCCAGACCAGCCGTACACCGAACAGCCGATGAACGCCACGCCCAGCAGCAGCGCCACAACCGAACTCACGTGTGCCGGAATCGCTGGCGAGACGAACAAAGGATCGTTCGATGGTCCGGTCCAAAAACTCAGAACTAAGATCAGGTAGGAAATCAGAAAGGCCGAATACAAAGCCCGTCGCCGTGCGGGCGAGGGCGTGGCGCCTCCTCGCCGGGCGAACATCATGAACAGGCCATAATTCTGACCGCTGTAGTGCCAGGGACTCCAGACAAGGTAAAGCGAGAAAATCCAGGGGAGGGCACGAAACCAGAAGTGCGACAAGACCAGCGTCAACACAACCAGGGCGGTGATGTGGACCGTAAAGATGCGGTATTTATGAAAGTCCTCCGCCGTGTGATAGGCGCGATAAATGGTCGCCATGTAGTGGGGATAGTTGAAGAACAGGGCCAATCCGTAAAAGGCAATTGACCAGCCCATGGCGCTCGAACTTGAGGCCACATAGGCAAGCAGGAGCAGGGGAGCAGACCAGGCGCCGCATCCGACGATGAGATCAAGCCAGGGGTTGTAAACCCAAAGCGAGGCGGCGGACCGAGGTAACTGTCCGGCGGTGGATTTTTCCAGTGCGCTTGCAGAATCCCGCATGGCGGTTGCAGTCTGCCGGGATTATAAGTTGGCGATGCGGTGAGTTGGCGTACCCAGAAGGGTTCGACTGAAAGTAACGTCGGTGTTCCCCGGAGTCGCCTGACGCTTCGATCAATGCCCGCGGCGTCCACGATCCACCCTCGTCCGCACGACGGACCAGCTTCTTGCGCTGCTTTACAATCGGAGCGTGAAGCGGTGGGACGTGATCATCGTCGGCGGGGGAATTATCGGGCTCTCGCTCTCCATCGCGCTGCGCAAGCGCGGCGCCACGGTCCTGGTAGTCGAACGCGGAGAACCCGGGCGGGAGGCCTCGCACGCGGCCGCCGGCATGCTCGCCGACTTCCCCCTGGAAACTCCGCTTGCCCTTCAACCCCTCGCCACCGCCAGTGCGCGCATGTATCCCGAGTTCGTGCACGAATTGGAGGACGAATCCGGGATGAACGTTGATCTGCGGGACCAGGGGACCATCTTTTTCGTCGCACCCAAACACCTCCGGGAACGCCCCCTCCTGACCGCAGATTGTCCGCTTCCCTCGCCACTCTCCGAACTCGAGCCTGCACTCAGCCACATCAATCTGCCGGCAATTTATCTGAAGGAACGCAGCGTGGATCCGCGCGCCCTCACCGCGGCGGCCCTGAAAGCCGCGCGCCACCGCGGTGTGGATATTGCTTCCGGGACAGCGGTCACCGAAGTCCTTCTGGCCAATGGAAGCGTGTCTGGGGTCAGCACACACAGGAGTAGCTATTCAGCTTCCGTGGTCGTGAATTGTGCGGGCGCGTGGGCCGGGCAATTGCTGCCGCACCACTTTCCGACGCGCCCGGTCAAGGGACAGATGCTGTCGTTGGTAGGAGTGTCGCGCGACCTGTTGCGCCACGTCATCCGCGCTCCTGAAATTTACCTGGTGCCGCGTAGTGACGGCCGCATTCTGGTGGGGGCGACGGTCGAAGAGGCCGGATACGACAAGCGCACCGATGCAGCGACGATCCATCGCATGCAGCAGGCGGCGATCCATCTGCTGCCTGCTCTGGCCGACGCCCGGATGCTCGAGGCCTGGGCGGGATTGCGTCCCGGCTCTCCCGACAATCTGCCCATCCTCGGGGCCACCCGAACGCCAGGCTATTTCGTCGCCACCGGTCACTTCCGCGATGGCATCCTGCTTACGCCCGTCACCGCGCACGTGATGGCGCAGATGGTCGCCGGCGGCCAGCCCGAGTATGATCTCTCGCCCTTTTCTCCACTACGTTTTCAGAACTGATGAGCACCACCATACCCATCACGGCTGATGAAATCCGAGACCACTACGACTCTCTCGCTTTCATCTATCGCACCTTTTGGGGTGACCACCTCCACCACGGATTGTTTCTGGACGGCGAAGCGCCCGAGGAGGCGCAGGTCCGGCTGCTCGAGTACTGCGTCAGCCGGCTCGGCCTATGTTCGGGTGCTCGTGTTCTCGACGTAGGCTGCGGCCACGGCGGCACTCTGATTCACCTGGCGCGGTCGCTGTCGTGCTCGGGAATGGGTCTTACGCTGAGTCCCAAGCAGGCCAGGCTGGCACGCGAGCACGCGGCCCGGGCAGGAGTTGAACGCCTCCTGAACTTTGAAGTCGGGAACGCCGACTCGTTCCCCTTTCCGGCTGCGGGGTTCGACCTGGTGTGGACCATGGAATCTTCCGAACATTTCGCCGACAAGTCGCGCTACTTCACGAATGTGGCAGGCACGCTACGGCCAGGAGGGCAACTGCTCCTGGCGGCATGGACAGGCTCCATGGAGCGGCATCGCGTGCGCAAAGTCGCCCGCGCGTTTCTATGTCCTGAACTGTGGGCCGCGGAGCAATACCAGTCCGCGATCGAGTGCGCCGGAATGCGAGTGCGGCATCGCCAAGACCTCACCGCAAAAATCGTACGTACCTGGGAGATATGTCAGGAACGTGCCCGTGCTGCCAGCGTCGCCGTCAAACTATTACCCCGCGTCGCGCGGGAATTCGTGGAAGGCATTGACATTATTCTCGATGCCTACCGCTCCGGCGATCTGACCTACACGGTGCTGGTGGCTGCGAAATAATCGCACGCTCCGCCTTCGCGAAAACACGTAGGCCCGGACGCCCTCGTCCGGGCGGGCGAGCGAAGCTCGCCTTAAGGTTTAATGTTTGCGCCAGCCAAACCCGGCCGGGCTTTGCCCGGCTGGGCGGGTGGGGCACCCGCCCCCACGCGGTTCCTCACTAGACGGTCAGTTATACTTAAGACGTTTACTCTTCAGAAAGGCATCGCCCATGGCCTCTCCCGCAGTCGACTATGCCCGCGGCAATCAGCAGCGTTTCCTCAATGAATTGAAAGATCTGCTGCGCATCCCCAGCATCAGCACGCTTCAGGAGCACAAGTCGGACGTACAGAAGGCCGCCGAATTTGTGGCGGCCGAACTTCGACGCATCGGCCTTGAGCACGTCGAGACCATTCCTACCAAAGGCCATCCCTTGGTCTATGCGGACTGGCTCCACGCTCCCGGCAAGCCGACCGCGCTTTGCTACGCGCACTACGACGTGCAGCCGCCTGACCCGCTCGACGAGTGGATCTCTCCGCCCTTTGAGCCCACCGAGCGCAATAACAACATTTATGCCCGGGGCGCAGTGGACGACAAAGGCCAGCTCTGGATGGAAATCAAAGCCATCGAGGCCCTGATGAAGGGTCACAACGGAACTTTGCCCGTGAATTTGAAGGTGATCATCGAGGGCGAAGAGGAAGTTGGCGGCGAATCGATCGCAGCCTACGTGCGCCAGGAGAAGGCCAAGCTGAAGGCTGATTTCGCTTTGGTTTGCGACACCGAACTATTTGCTGCCGATCTCCCGACTCTGTGCGTGGGACTGCGCGGCCTGGTCTATACCGAAATTGAAGCGGTAGGAGCCAAGACCGACCTGCATTCAGGCATGTATGGCGGGGCGGCACCCAATCCCTTCTTTGGCCTGATCGAAATCATCAGCCAGCTGAAAGACGCCAAGGGCAAAGTACTGATCCCGGGCTTCTACAAGAATGTGAAAGCGCCCAGCAAAGATGAACTCAAGGCTTGGAAGCGCCTGCCCTTCAATGTGGAGCACTATCGCAAGACGGAAGTCGGTTCGACCGTACTGACTGGCGAGCCGGGCTACTCGGTTCTCTACCGCACCTGGGCACGCCCCACGCTCGAAGTGCACGGCATGCCCGGCGGCTTCGTCGCTCCCGGCGCGAAGACGGTGATTCCGGCCAAGGCCTCGGCCAAGGTCTCCATGCGCCTGGTGCCCAACCAGAATCCAGACGACATTCTCAAGCGCTACAAGAGCTACGTGAAGAAGCTCACACCCAAGGGCATTCAGACCAGCATCAAGGTGTGGAGCAAGGGCCCGGCCTGCGTCGTTGGCACCAACAACAAGTACATCAAAGCCGCTACGGAAGCCATGCACGACGTCTTCAAAAAAGAGACTGTGTTCATCCGCTCCGGCGGTTCCATCCCCATCGTCACCGATTTCCAGGACGTGCTGAAAATTCCGTCGGTGATGATGGGCTTCGGCCTGCCCGACGACAACTTGCACGCCCCCAACGAGAAATTTCACATCCCGAACTTCTATCGCGGAATTGAATCGATCTGCCTGTTTTTCGAAAAGCTCGGAGGATAGTTTGAGTTGCGACCACGTAGGGGCGGGTGCCCCCACCCGCCCGGCCGGGCAAAGCCCGGCGGGGTTTTGGCTGGCGCAAAACGTTGAACCCCGCAGGCGAGCTGCGCTCGCCCGCCCGGACGATGGCGTCCGGGCCTACGCATTTTCAGGCCGAGATGGCGCTGGGAAAGCGAGTCTGAAAATCCAGGAGCCCAACCCATTCCGGCGTGATGGTGATACGCACCATGCTTGAGACGCGGGTGCGAAGCTGGCCCAGCCAAGCCTCTCTCAGTTCGCGGTCGAAGTAGCGCTCGGCGGCCGCGAGATATTCCGGCACAATCCCCTCCACGGTCTCCAGGCGTGCCGTGCCCCTTATCAGCAGCACCTTGTTAGGAAAGTCGTTGCCGTCAATGGTGAGAGATACTTTCGGGTTCCGGGTCAGGGCCTTCAGCTTCGGGGCTTTGGGCGGCGTTCCCATGACGATCTCTCGCCCGTTCCAGTGAAACCAGATGGGAACGACTCTGGGCGTGCCGTCAGTCCAGACGTAGGCCAGGCGAGCCGGAATCTTCGACTGTAATAGTTCTTGGGCCACGGGATGCTGCAGAAGCGAGAGCTCTCCCTGCTTGACAGTCATCGACCCCTCCTTGGCTCCGACGGCGATGCGGTTCGCGGGACAATTGCGAGCACGCAGGATTTCGGGCAGGGGGATTCTGAGCTTATTGACTGATCAGGTCAAGTGCTGCGCTCGTCAATCCGAGCTCTTTCCTTTGGTTACTTTGCGAATCCTTGGCGACTCGGCGGTTTAGCCCCGCCGTTTGGGCGCTATCGCCAGCGTTGTCTTTGCCCTCCAGTTGGGTGTAGGCTGGTGGTGCTCTCGCGCTTCTCCCCTCCTTCGTCACTTCCCCGCCCGATTCACAGTCAGATGTTGCATTATGTGTTCAATCTGGCGGGGTTGCTCGCAAGGCCATACCAGATATAGTGTTTTGGTGCTTGACCCCGGTACGATTTCGCCGTTACAGTAGCTCTAATTTGTGCCTCGCCGACTCCAGCCTGGGCGGCGCTCACCAGAGCGATGTATTGGAGGAATCCAATTAAGCAACCCGGCTGATGATGCTTGCTTACAGCACCGATAGCAATGAGAGTCACGCGGGCGAGGGCGCCCGCGCCACACAACGCACACCAACTCGGCGGCCCTAAGGAGTAGAAGTTGCTCAAACTTAAAAGACTCCAGATTCTCGGATTCAAATCGTTCTGCGATCGCACCGAACTCAAGTTCCACGGGGACGGCGTGGCCGCCATCATTGGCCCTAACGGCTGCGGCAAGTCCAACATCGCCGATGCCATCTCCTGGGTGCTGGGTGAGCAGTCAGCCAAGACGCTGCGCGGCTCGCGCATGGAAGACGTCATCTTTGCGGGCACCCGCGATCGCAAGCCGACGGGCATGGCCGAGGTGTCGCTCACGCTGATCGATCCCGAGGTGTATGACGGCGCCGATGCCAACGAACCCACCGAGGTCGAAATCCAGGACGAGATGCCCCGCCCGGTCGAGGACTGGGATGAAGCCGAAGTTCGGGCCGAAGCCGCGGAAGAGACCGAGCGCCTCACCGAGGAGGCGTGGCCCGGGCGGGTGGAAGAGATTGAAGGTGTGGCGGTCGTGTCCAATGGAGAGACGGGCGTCCCGCCCGTCCAGCCGGGCGAGGACTCCCGGACCCCAATTGAGCCGGTGGGTGTAAGCGCCGGACCTCAAGTAGTTCTTAAGATCCGCCGCCGACAGTTCAAGCAACAGTTTAAGACTGGGGAGATCGTCGTGAACCGGCGCCTGTTTCGCAGCGGCGAAAGCGAATATCTGCTGAACGGAAAGTTGTGCCGTCTGCGCGATATCCAGGAACTGTTCATGGGAACCGGGCTGGGGCCAGAATCCTATGCCCTGATCGAGCAGGGACGCA
Source organism: Terriglobales bacterium (assembly GCA_049799615.1). Lineage (GTDB taxonomy): Bacteria > Acidobacteriota > Terriglobia > Terriglobales > Acidobacteriaceae > JAIQFF01. Next base: position 554 of record JBARIF010000742.1, on the reverse strand, counting down.
TCGGGCAGATCCTGAGCAGCCGTCCCACGGATCGCCGCGCCATCATCGAAGAAGCTGCCGGCATAACAAAGTTCAAGACCAAGAAGCGCCTCGCCGAAGCGCGACTTGAAGATGCCAAGCAAAACCTGGCCCGGGTGAATGACATCTTCGAGGAAGTCACGCGGCAGATGAATTCGCTCAAGCGCCAAGCTTCCAAGGCCGAGCGCTACGCCAAACTTCGGGAAGAGATGCGGGCCAAATTGCGCCTGGTGCTGGCCAGCAAGTTTGCTCACTTGCAGCAGGAGAACGCCACGCTCGAGGCGCAGATCAGTTCGATCTCGGAAGAGATGCGCCAGCAGGCGGAAACCGTTCAGCAGGCCGAGTCCGAGCATGTCGAGCGCACTCAGCGCGGTTACGCCATCGAGGCCGAAGTGCGAGAGAACCGCGAGCGCCTGAGCCAGCTCAAACTGGAATCGGACCGTGCTCTCGCCCAGCGTCGTCATAACGAGGAGCGCTGCGCGGAACTGGTAGCGCGAGCGGCCTCGTCCGAGGCCGAACTGGCACAGGCCCAGCAG
>JBARIF010000741.1:0-5157 GCA_049799615.1 Terriglobales bacterium | reverse complement strand
TTCGCATACCTTCATAAGGCGACATTAAGCACCAACGATAAGAACCTGGTTGCCCCCATCAAGAATCCCTTCGGCGAAGGCACAGCGACCCGCCTCGCCCTGGCCACCGGGGCAGTTGGGCACTGTTTCGATCACTACGGACAGATGGTCGAATATCTCCGTTTGAACGGCATTATTCCGCCCGCCAGCCGCTAGAAAAGGCGTGTCGGTTGGGGAGTCAGGGCCTTCCTGACCCTCAACCGACCCCAAAATTCCTATATGGCACGAGAGTGCCATTTACACTTCCCCGCCCCGAACGTACTTTACTGCCTTCCCCTGATTCTGTAGAGAAGCCTGCCTGACACGTATTGGTACTTCCACAGGATGATGCCGTGAGCGTCCTTGTCGTTGGACGCGGTGGTAAGGGGAGAGTCCCAGGAGTGGTGGAAATGAAAACCAGCAAACATCGTCGGATCACGCCGTCGTCATCGAGCGCCGCCCTCGGGCGCGATGCGCGGCGAGAGATCGAGCACTTTCAAAGAGCTATCGATTCCTATGCGGATCGCTTCGCTCGTGAACCCCATTTGAGTTTTGAACAGCATTGGTTCCGCCTCGAGGCCACAAGCCAGATGGCGGACGGGGAAGAGCGCCGCCGCAGTTAGGAACGTCGCCGCAGCCAGGCTTTGCCCTGGCCGGCCCCTTGTTTGGTAATGGCAGTTGACATCAGTTCCGCCCGGAGTCCCTGGGCCTGAAGATGCCTCCGCACTTGTGCCTTGGCGCGTTCCGCGCCGGCCTTCTCATCCAGAAAGATCAGCACTGAAGGCCCCGCTCCGCTTAGTGCTACGCCCAAAAGGCCTGAGGCCCCTCCCGCGAACTCTTGCAGCGCCGGAAGTAGTGGGCACAGCGCAGCGCGATAGGGCTGATGCATGCGGTCTTCGAGTGCTGCCGCCAGCAGGTCGCGGCGGCCTTGCACGAAAGCCGCCAGCAGCAGCATGGAATTCTGAACGTTCGTCACCGCGTCTGCCCGGGAGTACTGTGCCGGCAGCACGCGCCGCGCTTCTTCGGTCGCCAGCGCTTCCTCGGGGACGGCCAGCAGCAGGGGCCACTTCCCTTTCGGAATGATGCTGGCGACTTGAGCTTCGCTCTCCGCCGACATTCTTGCCACCGCCAGTCCTCCCATCCAGCAGGCGGCCGCGTTGTCGGGATGGTGCTCCCGCCGCGATGCTTCGCCGACAATGCGGCTGTCCGTCCAGCGCAATATGCCGAAGTGGACCGCCAGCGCGATCCCGGCTAAGCGCGCTGCCGCCGAAGAACCGCATCCCTTGCCGATGGGAATCTGGTTGTCGATGTGGAGCGCGAGCGGCTGCGCCGCCTTGCCTGCCTCCTGCAACACTTCACGATAGGTCGTCAGGATGAGATGGTTTTCGACCCGGCCGCAGATTTCCGGGTCGCGGCCACGGGCAGTGATGGAAAATTGGTCCGCGACTTGGGCGCGCACTCTCAGGAACAGTGCGAAGGCCAGCGCGGCGGCGTCGAATGCCGGCCCCAGGTTGGCGGAAGTAGCGGGCAGCACCAGTTCGAGGGATCGCGTTGCTCGATTTTTCTTTGCCGCTTTCATTCTCTGGAACTCTTCCGGGGACCTGAACTCTGAATGCGTGGAAGGGCACGGCTTCCAGCCGTGCCAAATAGAGGCGTCAGGCGACCGGCTTTAGCCGCTGTCGCATCTCGGGGGACGAAAGATGTGCGGTCGGCGAAATTGTGCACAGCGGCTGCAGCCGCCTCCGGTTGCGACTCTTTTTCGCACGGCTGAAGCCGTGCTTTTCCCACCTCAGTCCCTCAGCATGACGGCCTTCTCGGATCAGTCTGCTCCGCGTACTCCAACACTTTCACCACCGCGTTGGCGCTAGCGTCGAGCACCATGGGGGCGCGCTGTCGCGAGGACAGGACCGCTGCCGCTTCCTCCTCGTGCTCGGTGCCTGCGAACAGGTCCCCGCGATGGAACTTGAGCGTGAAATCGGGATCCTTGAGCAGGTTGCCGGTCAGGATGAGTACCACGGATTCATTCTTCTTCACGAAGCCTTGCTGCACCAGCTTCTTCAGTCCGGCCAGCGTGACCGCCGACGCCGGCTCGCAGCCGATGCCGTCCGCTCCAATTTCCGCCTTGGCCAACGCGATCTCCACTTCACTCACCTGTTCCACCGCGCCGCCGGTGGCCTCAAGCACGCGCACCGCTTTTTTCCACGACGCCGGGCTTCCAATTTTTATGGCAGTGGCCATGGTCTCGGCATGTACCGGGATGAGTTTCTTGCCGCCGGTCTCGCGCATGGTTCGCACCAGGGCGTTCGCGCCTTCAGCCTGGATCACGGAAAGCTTGGGCAGGCGTGCGATGAGGCCGAGCTCCTTCAGTTCGAGCAATGCCTTGCCGATCGCCGAAGAATTTCCCAGGTTCCCGCCCGGCACGATGATATGGTCCGGCGGTTGCCAATCAAGCCGCTCCAGCAACTCGACCGCGGCTGTTTTCTGGCCTTCGAGACGGTACGGATTTACCGAGTTCAACAGATAAACCGGCATGCGCTCGACTACTTCATCGAGCACACGCATGCAGCCATCGAAGTCCGTCTTCAGCTGGCAGGTGACGGCGCCATAGTCGAGCGCCTGCGAAAGTTTTCCCCAGGTAATCTGGCCCTGCGGAATCAGCACCAGGCTGCGCATGCCGGCACGCGCGGCGTACGCCGCCATCGACGCCGAGGTGTTGCCGGTGGAGGCGCACGCTACCCAGCGAAAACCTCCCTGCCGGGCGAAAGACGCGGCTGCCGTCATGCCCGTGTCTTTGAAAGACCCGGTAGGATTCATGCCCTGATGTTTAGCGAAGAGCCGTTCCACTCCAGCGGCGCGGCCGCAGGAAGGCAAGTGGTAAAGCGGCGTGTTTCCTTCCCGCAGAGTGATGACCTGGTTCCAATCGCTCAAAGCGGGCAGAATTTCGCGAAAGCGCCAGACGCCGCTTTCGTCCAAAGCGTTGGGAGAAGTACGGCGCAGCAGCCAGAGCTGTTTGAGCGCGACAGGGTCGAGGCCGCCCGCACGCGTCCCGGCACTCGTCTTCCAGCCGGGAAAAACCACTTCCAGCAGATCGCCACACTGCGCGCAGCGGACGCTCTTGGCCCCGCTTTCGCCCACGGCGGCGCACGCAATACAACGCAATTGCGAGACGCCCGGTTCCAGTTTTGAGGCCGATGCGGCGTGGTCAGTCATTCAGGTATTAGCATACGGGATGGGCCAGTTATTTGCCGCCACGCAGGTATTGATCAGTCTTGTTAATCCAGTCGGCCCGCGGCGGGTTGAAGACATCGAGATCGACCGTGTCCAGCAGGGCCTCGGCTTTGTGCGGCATGTGCGGAGGAATGGTCAGCACCTCGCCGGCGTTCACCACGATCTCCTTGCCGTCCACCCAGAACTTCAGTGCCCCTTCCAGAATGTAGGTGAATTGCTCGTTGTAATGACTGTGCAGCGGGATGATACAACCCTTCTTCATCAGGACCCGGGCCACCATGATGTCGTGACCGACCACAAATTGCCGCTGCAGCAGCGGGTTGAGGTCCTCGAGATCGATGGTCTGCCAGGGGACGTGCCGCAATTCCATCTTGCTGGCGCGGCTCTTCGTTGCCGCCTTACGGCCAGCGCCTTTTTGTCCGGCGCTCTTACGCTTCGCGATTCTTGCCTTCAGGCTCCGCCGCTTCGCCGCGGGCTTCGCCTTTGCCTTCGCCATTTCAGTGCACCTTTCCCTGGTAGATTCCAACTGCATTATCGTGCAGGTAATCATGGGCCAATTGCAAAGCTTGCGCCTCGTTGACCTCGCCTTCAGAGATCATCTCAGCCAGCGCGGCCGCCAAAGCGCTGCGCGCCGACTGCACGCCCAGCCAGTAGCTTTCTTCCGCGCCTAAAGTTTCGTTGTACGGGAATGAGTCTGTGCCGAAGGTGATTTTATCGGGAAATGTCTCCAGAAACTCTTTCAGCACGTGTTTGAATTCTGAAGGATACATGTCGAGTTCCATCAACGATGTGTCCAGGAACACATTCTGCATGGCGGCCAGCCAGATGGCCTGGTGCTCGTAAGGATAACCGCCGTGAATCATCACGAACACCGTGCCTGAATAGCGCGGGTCGCGGAGAATGTTCTCCAGGTTCATGATGTTGCTTTCAGAGAGGTTGAAGTAATCGCCGATGCCCACCGCCGAGTGTATGTGCACCGGCAGATGCAGCCTTCCGCCCTCGCGCACCAGAAAGCGGAAAATGTAATCCTGAAAGGTGCGGTACTCCGGCTCGCTGGGGATGCCTCCGCTGACAAAGCGCTGGTACACATCTTCGGCCTGCTCGCGTGTGGGATCGCCAAATTTTGTCGGGCGGAAATACGCCACCTCGAACTTCATGGCGATGCCACCCTTTTTCTGATTGTCCTCGAGCACGCGGCTGACGAATGCCAGATATCCGGCGAAATCCGGCGGCAGCTTGTCCACATTTTCCTGCTGCATCCAGCGATGCAGCATTTTCTCCTGCAGCGGGATATAGACTTCCTCATCGCGATTGCGCGCGCGCTGGCGCTGATTATCGAAGGGCCACATGAAGGAATCGGCGAAGAAAACCCAGGGAAAACGCTTGGGATCGAGATAGTCCGCCATCATCGCCCGGTTAGCGACGCCCTGCTCGATATTCAGCTTGTCGAGAATATTGGAGAAATAGGCATTGCCCTGCGCCTTCTTCAGTTCCGCCTTCTTCTGCACCAGCCATTTCGCGTGCTCCGGCGCGAGGTCACTATAAGGATAGCCAAACAGCGCCTTGGCGGCGGCGACCAGTTCCGGATTAGTGTCACGCGTTCGCAGCGCCGCGCTGCCCGGTGGCGAAGCCATGGCATCCACATCAGCATCGTCCGCGAACCCGGGATGAGCGTGATGATCGAAGATGGGAATCTTTTCGATCTGGGGCAGAAGACGCTGGTAGATCTGCGGCACATCCGGCCCCGGAAGCGGCCGGGCCTGGCTGGCCGCGACCAGAGACATGCCGCAAACCGCGAGCACGATCTGCACGCCCAATCCGATTCTCATGAATGCTCCTGATCCTGAGAAATAGCGCGACACCAAAAAAGTAGCGCCGGCATCTTGCCGGCTGTCCCGAGGGCGTCTCGCC
>JBARIF010000740.1:0-1969 GCA_049799615.1 Terriglobales bacterium | reverse complement strand
CGGCCAGAGAGCGGGTTATAGAAGAGAATCGCCTTCTGCATCAAGATTGGAATTAGAAATCAGAATGGATTGTACTGGAAGGCAGAGCGTGCCTTCCGGTTGCGCCTCGCGGACCTTTTAACTAAGCTACTTCTGCTCGGGGCCCTTTCATTTTCAATCGATCATTCATTCCCTGGAGGGAGCACTGCCATGAGAATCTGGCCTTCGCTTTTGTTCGCCCTGTTGCTGAGCGGAATGGTCGCGGCTCAGACTCATCCGGCCCAGAATCATTCATCCCACGCGCAGCCGAAGCCGGCCGCGCTGATGACCGGACTGGGCGACTTGCATCATCCGGTGAGCACCAAAAATCCGCAGGCGCAGCAATTCTTCGATCAGGGATTGCGCCTGATCTACGCCTTCAATCACGACGAGGCCGCGCGCTCGTTCAAACGCGCCGCCGAGCTCGATCCCAAGCTGGCCATGGCGTATTGGGGAGTGGCTGAAGCCGTCGGACCGAACTACAACGATCCCGCCAGCGATGAGCGCTTTGCCGAGGCTCACAACGCCATCCAGAAAGCCGTCGATCTCTCGGCCGATGCTTCGCCCGCCGAGCAAGCCTACATTCATGCCATGGCACTGCGATTTCCAGCCGATCCCAAAGCCGACCGCAGGCAGGCGGCAGAGGCTTATCACGACGCCATGCGCGAGCTGGCAAAGACCTTCCCCGATGACTCGGATGCCGCGACTCTGTTCGCGGAGTCCGGCATGAACCTGAACCCGTGGGGTCTGTGGCATTTGGACGGGAGCCCGGCAGACGGCACGGAAGAGATCGTGGCCACGCTTGAGTCGGTGATCAAGCGCGATCCCAACCACATGGGCGCAATCCACTACTACATTCATTCGGTCGAGGCTTCAGCCTCTCCGGAGCGGGCCCTGGCAGCGGCAAACCGCCTGGCCGCGATGTCACTGACCGCGGGACACCTGGTGCACATGCCGGCCCACGTTTACATTCGCACCGGAGACTACGCCGCGGCGGTCAAGGCCAACCACCTGGCGGCCGCCGCCGATCGCGCCTACATCAAGGCCAGTGGGGCGCAGGGTCTCTACCCCATGATGTACTACAGCCACAATCTGCATTTCATCGCCATGTGCTCGGCCATGGACGGTGACTACGCCGAGTCCTCACGGGGCGCCCAGATGCTGGCGGCTCATGTGAGACCCCACGTAAAAGACATGCCGCCGCTGGAAGGCTTCGTGACTATCCCCATCGCGGTGGACGTCCGCTTCCACAAGTGGGATGAAATATTGAAGATGCCGAAACCCGATCCCGAAATGCAGGTCGAGACTGTATTCTGGCACTTTGCCCGAGGTATGGCGCTGGCCGCCAAAGGCAGGCCGGATGAAGCGGAAGCCAACTATCAGGTCGTCGCCGACGCAGAGAAGAACACACCCGAAGATGCTATTTTCGCCATGCCGGTAAACAACAAGACCAAAGACATCTTGAAGATTGCCCGGGATGTGTTGGGCGCGAAGATTGCCCTAGCCAGGAAAGATAACGCTGCCGCCATCGCCCAACTGCAGGAGGCGGTCGAAGTCCAGGACTCGTTGAAATACGACGAACCGGAAGACTGGTTCTTCCCCGTACGCGAGTCGCTGGGTGCGCTGCTGTTGATGAACGGCGACGCCGTAGGCGCGGAGAAAGTCTTCCGCGAGGACCTGGACCGCCACCCGCGCAACCCGCGTTCGCTCTTCGGCCTGGAGCAGGCCCTGAAAACACAAAAGCGGGACTACGATGCCGCCTTCGTCGAAAAAAGATTTCAAGGGGCCTGGAAGGGCAACATGCGATTGAAGGTAGAAGACCTGGTGTAAGGCAAGAACGTGTGGGTCGGACACTCTTGTCCGACGCCTTTGAAGTTGATTTTGATCTTGGCTGCCGTACAGCCGGGGTGGCATAGAACGGTTTCTAATTCTTGCCCGCCAGGTCAAAGAG
>JBARIF010000739.1:0-10796 GCA_049799615.1 Terriglobales bacterium | reverse complement strand
CCTTGACCTTTGACTTTGACCGTTGACCTTGACCCCCGCGGGCGGGGCGCCCGCGCCACACAGTCAACAACTGTCAAGTTTGACAACTTCCCTTCCCGCCACGTAACTTCAAGTTCTTCCTGAAATGTTCTGTCCAACCGCAGTGGAGGTCCGATGAAATACCGCGCACTCAAATCTGTAGCTGTGCTTCTAGTGCTCTCCGCGATCGCCGTCGCGCAAGATCTGGCTGCCTTCGCAAAGCGCATCACGGTCAAGAAGCTGGATAACGGTCTGACCGTCGTCATCTGCGAGCGTCCGGAGGCCCCGGTCTTTTCGTTCAACACCCACGTGAATGCAGGTTCGGCGCAGGACCCGATGGGACAGACTGGCCTGGCCCACATGTTCGAACACATGGCCTTCAAAGGTACGGACAAGATCGGCACCACCGATTATCCCGACGAAAAAGCCGCCTTGGCAAAAGTGGAGAAAGCATACGCCGCCTATATCGAGGAGCGCGATAAACGAGTGGGCCGGGATGAGCAGAAGCTGAAAGATCTGCAAAAAGCCTGGCAGGACGATATCGCCGACGCGCAAAAGTACGTCAAGCCCAATGAGTTTCCGCAAATCCTCGAAAGCAATGGCGCCGAAGGTCTAAACGCCTCGACCGCCGAGGACCAGACCGAGTATCACTATTCTTTCCCGGAAAATCGGCTGGAACTCTGGGCCTACCTTGAGTCGGAACGCTTCATGCATCCGGTGATGCGCGAGTTTTACAAGGAGCGCAACGTGGTGATCGAGGAACGCCGCATGCGCGTGGACAGCAATCCCATCGGCCGCCTGCTGGAACAGTTCACCACCGCCGCGTTCCAGGCGCATCCTTATCATCGGCCCGGCATTGGCTGGATTGCCGACCTGAATTCATTTTCCGCCACCGACGCGCAGCACTTTTTCGATGAATACTACATTCCGTCAAACATGGTAGTGGCCGTGGTGGGCGACGTCAAAGCTTCAGAGACCCTGCCGATCATCGAAAAGTACTTTGGCCGCATCCCCGCCCGCGAGCGGCCCGACGAGCGCACCACTACCGAGCCGCCGCAAAACTCCGAGCGCCGGGTCGTTCTGTATGACCGCTCCCAGCCGCTTTACCTGGAGGGCTACCACCGCCCCGACTACCGCAGCCCCGATGATGCCGTCTATGACGCCATCGCCGACCTGATGTCGAACGGGCGTACCTCCCGCTTGTACCGTGCCCTGGTGCGGGACAAGAAAATCGCGGCTTACTCGGCTGGCTTTACCGGTTTGCCGGGCAACAAGTATCCCCACCTGTTCGCTTTTTATGCCTTTCCGCTGCCCGGCCACAAGAACGAAGAAGTGGCGGAAGCGATTCACGCTGAAATCGATCGCCTGAAGAAAGAGAACATCAGCGACGAAGAACTGAAGATGATTCGGACGCGGGCCAAAGCCAACCTGCTGCGCGGACTGGATGACAACGAAGGCCTGGCCTCCTCGCTCGCCTTGTATCAAGCCCTTTATGGCGACTGGCGCGAACTCTTCCACCAGGTGGAGAACCTCGACAAGGTAAGCAAGGCCGATATCCGGCGCGTCGCCAATCAGACTTTCGTCCCCACCAACCGGACCGTTGGAATTATCGAGACCATCTCGCAGCCACAACCGGCCGCGCAAAACGGAGGTGGGCAATGAAAAGGATTTTTCTTGCTCTTCTCACCTTTGCCTTCGTGACCGGGTTGCTCTTTCAGGCCGCTCCGGCGGCCGCCCAGGCTACCGACTGGCAAAAGATCACTATTCCGCCGCTGCCCGCGTTTCATCCCCAGGAGCCCAGGCGCATTGTCCTGCCCAGCGGGATGATCGTCTTTCTGCAAGAGGACCACGAGCTGCCTCTGGTCGACGGCATCGCCCGGATTCACGGCGGCTCGCGTTCCGAACCTGCCGACAAGACCGGCATGCTTGACATGTACGGGGAAGTCTGGCGCACCGGCGGCACCAAGGCGCAAACCGGTGATCAACTGGATGACTACCTCGAAATCCGCGCCGCCAAAGTCGAGACCAATAGCAGTGCCGATTCGACAACCATCTCGTTCTCCTGCCTGAAGGCCGATTTTGACGACGTGTTCAAAGTGTTCGACGACTTGTTGCGCGGGCCAGAGTTCCGCGCCGAAAAGCTTGACCTGGCGCAGAAGGAATATTTCGACGCCATCTCGCGCCGTAACGACGACGTTGATGGCATCGTGGGACGCGAGACTGCGAAGCTGGCTTACGGAGCCCAGAATCCGTATGCGCGAGTCGCCGAGTACAAGACCGTTGCAGCCGTCACGCGCCAGGACTTCATCGCCTGGCACCGCGCTCACGTCAATCCCAACAACATTATTCTGGGGATTGTGGGTGATTTCGACGCCGCCGCACTGGAGGCCAAGCTGCGCCAGGCCTACGGCGCCTGGCCCAAGGGACCGGCTCTGAAGGAAGAAAAAATCGAATTCACTCCGGCTAAACCGGGTTACTACCTGGTCCAGAAAGACGATGTCAACCAGAGTTCAATCGACATGGTGGGCGTCGGCATCCGGCGCGACAATCCCGACTATTATGCTGTTCGGGTCTTTAATGAGGCCTTCGGCGGCGGTTTCTCATCTCGTCTGTTCCGCACCATTCGCACCCAGATGGGGCTGGCCTACTCCGTAGGCGGTGGCATTGGAACTGCCTTCGATCATCCTGGCATGGTCCGCCTGGCTATGGGAACGAAGAGCGCTACCACGCTCGAGTCGATCAAGGCCCTCGACGAACAGATTGACGATGTGGCCAAGCATCCCATTTCCGCCGCCGAAATTAAGCTGGCCAAGGATGCCATCCTGAACGGGTTCATCTTCAACCTCGATTCTCCCGACAAGATTCTGCGCGAACGCATGGCCTACGAATTCTATGGCTACCCGCAGGACTACCTGGAGAAGTTCCGGGAAGGCGTGGAGAAGGTGACGGAAGCGGACGTGGCGCGCGCAGCCTCGAAATACCTGCACAAGGAAAAACTGGCCATACTGGTGGTGGGCAATCCGCCGGAGTTTGACAAGCCGCTGTCCTCGCTGGGCGCGGTGACCAACATCGACATCACGATTCCTCCACCTCCGGGCGGGCCGCCGGAAGCGCCCGCCAAGCCGGCCCAGTAGTCCGAGCGCGAGGCCGCCGACCAGATGAAGAGCATCGGCCAAGTCGCCGCCGCGATCTACTTCATCAGGTCCGCATCGTCGCCCGATCCGCTGTTCGTGCTGCGCTCGCCGATACTCTGGGGGATAGCCGGCGTCGCCTTTGGTGTCTTTCTCTTTTTCCGGGGCTTCCCTTTTCTCAAGCGCAAACGTCTGATTCAGAACACGCCCACATCGACCATCCGCGGCGCAGCGCTGGGGGCGGTGGAAGTAAGCGGCACAGTCGTCGGGCCATACACACTCATCTCGCCCCTTTCCGAATCCGACTGCTTTTACTACCATGCCGTGGCACGGAGCACAGGAGAAGAAGAGAAAAAAGTGGCAGAGGAAGTCCTGTATGCTCCCTTCTTCCTCGATGACGGCACCGGACGCTTGATGGTGGATCCACGAGGCGCCGAGATGGAACTTCGGCCGTCCGTAGATGAGGAATATTCGCCTTCGACGGGCGATGCCTTCACGCGGCATTTTCTGGTCCGCCGTGGGCTGTCCAATTCTGTACCGGCGAAACTCCAGGAGTACTGCATCCGCCCCGGCGACCACCTGTTCGTCCTCGCCAGTCTCCGAGAGAATCCGGGAGTCGAAAGCGCCGCTGACGGTTTGGCCGGTGACGCTGCCCAGGGAGAGCCAGGATTTCTGAGCGCCGCCGCAGCCGATCTGCAGCGGCGGGCTGCGATCGAATCCATGTTGCCTCCCGGTGGCGCAGTCCCGCCCATGCCGAAAGCTCCTCCGATCGAAAACGAAGCCTTCGATCTGAATCCCCCAGTCGTGCTGATGAAGGGCATTTCGGGTGAGCCGTTTTTCATTTCCTGGCGTAGCCAGCGCGCCGTAGTTGAAGAGTTGGCGGTGCGGTCGGTTCTCTACATCTGGGGCGGTCCGGTTCTTGCCCTGTTTGGCCTCTGGCTGCTGGTCAGCCGCCTTCTTGGCAACTAATCACCTGCTTCCGTGATCAGCACGGGCGGTGACGCCCGTGCTCCATTCCTCAAGGTGAAACTTCTTGACAGCAGGTCCTCCGGCGGCTAGTCTGATGGCGAACAAAAAGCGAATATGTCATGGCTATCCTTCCCCTCTTGCCCGCCACCGGGTCTAAACTGATTGGCATCGCGCGCCTGGCCGCCGAAAGCGAATCTCTGCGCCAGGGGCATGAAGTCGAATACTTCACCCTGCCCGTGCGTTCCCTGCTCAATCGCTGCACCGGCGTGCGAATGCCGTTTACCTGGACTATCAATCCCTACCGCGGCTGCGAATTTGCCTGCAAGTATTGCTATGCCCGCTACACCCACGAATTCATGGAGATGCGTGAGGGAGTGGATTTCGAGCAGAAGATCTTCGTCAAACAGCACGCCGCCGATCTACTGCGCCAGGAGCTGCGCCGGGTAAAACCAGGCGAGCAGATTGCTCTGGGGACAGCTACGGATCCATACCAGCCGGCGGAGCGCCGTTTCGAAGTGACGCGCACCATTCTGGAGGAATTCGCCCGCCACCAGGGACTGGATCTGGGCATCGTAACCAAGGGCAACCTGATCCTGCGTGACCTGGACGTGCTGAATCAGATTGCACGAAGCAACCGGCTCACGGTGAGCGTCACGATTACGACTTTGAATATAAAACTCGCCCGCATCCTCGAGCCCCGGGCGCCCCGGCCCGATCTGCGAATGGAGACTGTCCGCCAGCTGAACCAGGCGGGGATTGAAGCCGGTGTAAGTTGTGCGCCGGTGATTCCCGGCATCACGGATTCGCTCCGCAACCTGGAAGCGTTGGTTCGCGCTACCGCGGAAGCGGACGGAAAACATATCTTTGCCAATCCCTTGTTTCTGAAACCCTGTTCTGCGGCGGTCTTCATGCCCTTTCTCGAAAAAGAGTTTCCCCAGCTGGCAGCCGGCTACCAGCAGCGCTACAAAGACCGCGCCTTCCTACCCAAAACCTACGGAAAGCGGATTTCCCAGCTGATGACCAATCTGCGGCAGAAATATGGGATTCGGCATCGCGATCGGCAAAGGCATCAATACCCAGTGACAGCGAGCGAACCGCAGCTCAATCTTTTCTGAGGAGTCCGTCCCTTAAACCAGAGGCGCCTCTCCGCCCGCACACTTCAACCCCTCGCGGGCGAGGGCGCCCGCGCCACACACCCTGCGCAGCTCGACTATAATTCGGGCTCGATCATGCCACCCTTCACCTCCAGGCCCGCAGAACCTGCCCCCACAGGCGTGAAGGCCCAGCTCAACCAATTCTGGCAGCGCGTTACCAACGGACTTGAACTCAACCAGCTCTGGACCCAGTTCCACACCGACGCGCGCGCCAGTTTCCGGCTTTACCAGCGCGACTATGGAGCTCGGCGGCGACAAGATACAGAACCGCGCGGCGTTTTCCACACCGTCCAGGAATTTCTCTGGGCGATTCTGGAAAAACTGAGTCCGGCGCGGCGTGTCCTGCTGCTGTTGGGAATTGTCTTTCTCATTCTTCCCAGTGGGGGGTTCAGCCACACGGGGAAATCAGGCGAAGTAGAGGTGGTCGAATTCAACTTTCATTTCTACGGCGGGATTGTGCTGTTCGTCCTGCTGATGCTCGAAGTCTCAGACCGGGTAGTCATGAAGCGCGACCTGGAGATCGCCCGCGATATCCAGAGCTGGCTCCTGCCTTCAACTCCGCCTCGGGTGCCTGGGCTGGCGATCGCCTTTGCCACCCGGCCGGCCAACACCGTGGCCGGAGACTACTACGACGTCTTCGCCCGTCCTTCGACAGCGTCCGGCGAAACCCGTTTCCTTCTGGCGGTGGCCGACGTGGCCGGAAAGAGCATACCCGCAGCGCTATTGATGGCTACGTTCCAGGCCAGTCTCAAGACCCTCTCCGCCATTCCCTGCTCGCTGAGCGAACTGGTCACGGGGATGAACCGCTACGCCTGCACCAACAGCCAGGGCGGGCTACGCTTCACCACCGCATTTCTGGCGGAGTTTGATCCGGTGAGCCTCAGGCTCACCTACATTAACGCCGGACACAACACGCCCATTCTTCGACGCGGCAGCGGCGCGGTAGAACGATTGACGGAAGGTGGACTGCCGCTCGGAATCCGGGCAGGGGCTGTCTATGAGAGCGCCAGCCTGGTCTTGCAGGAGGGTGATTGGTTGGTGATCTTCACCGACGGCCTGGTGGAAGCCCTGAATCAGCGCGAAGATGAATATGGCGAACCACGCCTGCTGGACGTGCTGCATGCAGGCGCGGCCAGCGCTCCTGACGAAATGCTGCGTCGCATGATGAGCGACGTGGATGGGTTCGTGGGCCCCACCCCGCAACACGATGACATCACCTGCCTGCTGGTGAAGGTGGGCTAGAGCTTTGTGAACTGTCGCTATGTGCAACGATGTGCCCGCTTACCCTACCTTCTTTTGCGCCGTGCGAAGAGTAAACCCAGCCCCGCGCCCAGCAACAACGTGCCCAGCAGCTTCTTCCTGTCGCCAACCGCGATGAAGTGAGTTCCCTGCGGGCCAACCTCAAAGACGCCAACCGGAAGAGCTCCGACTCCGCCTCCTCCGCCGCCGCCCTCGCCGCGGGCGGTCTTGATTTCCAGTCCACCACTGCCCGTGCCGCCGCCGAAACCATAGGCGATCTTGGCCACCGGAATAATGGTTTTGTCGCCCGCGATGATCGGTTCTCCGAACACGCTTGTGACCTGGGCGCGGGTGGAAAGGCTCTCGTGCAATGATTGCAACAAAGTCAAGCTGCTCATGATCAACTCCTCAATTAGGGTAGCGCCGGCTTCCCGCCGGCCGTCCGGAGGCATCTGCTCTCCGCTGCGAGGGCGAGACGCCCTCGCGACAGCCGGCAAGATGCCGGCGCTACATATTCATCTCTTCAGCATACATGCGATGGAAGGCGTGCACTCCCGTTTCCTGCTTGATGCTGTAACGCCCGCGCTGGTAGCTTCGCGAGTGCAGATTTTTCTGCACGGTTTCGCAGATGCCCACATCTTCAATCTGAATCTGATCGCTGAACTCCACTGACGCCTTGGCCGCGGCGCTATCCAGATCTTTTTCCGGCAGGTACCATTCGAAAATCGCCAGCGACCGGTCGGCGGAGACTGGCAGCACGATGTTCAGTGAAACATTATCGGGATAGCAGTTGAGCATCCAGTTGGGGAAAATCCAGAAGTAGTCCGTGGTCAGGTCCTCGCCAGCTTCCTGGTAACGGCGTGGCGTGGCATCTCCCGGCTGGGCCCCGCGAATGGGGCTGAACTGGCGTACATGTCGAGCATAGGGCTCGACCGTGTACGCGTTGTAATCCAACTCCCGATTCAGCCCGGGATGGACGCTGGGCAGGTGGTAGCCTTCGAGATAGTTGTCCACGTAGGTCTTCCAGTTGCACGCCATGTCGTAGATCCGTCGTTGGTACAGCTTCATGCCGGCAAAGCCAAAGCGTTCGGCTTGCTGGGGAAGCTGGCCCAGAGCTTCCAGCAGGGGTTCAGCGTCAGGATCAAGGTTGATGAAGATCAGATTCGACCATTCCTCGGCCCGCACCGGAGCCAGGGTGAATTCTCGGGGATCGAAGCCCGGCTGTCCCTCGAACTCCGGGGCGCTGATGAGCGCTCCATCAAGCCCATAGGTCCAGCCGTGATAGCCGCAGCGAAACAGCTTGCGCGATCCGCATCCTTCGGCGGGGGGCCCAGCGCGATGGCGGCAGACGTTATAAAAGCCGCGCAGCTCGCCCTGGGCACCACGCACCAGCAGCAGAGGCTCGCCGTGGAGTTCAGCCGTGAAGAAATCACCCGGCTTTAGCAATTGCTCGCGACGCCCGACTACCTGCCAGGTGCGTGCGAAGATTCGTTCCCTTTCCTGACAGTGCACCTCGGGATGGATGTAGAGGCGCGCCGGAATTGACCAGGCTCGGGAGATGTCGGGATCGATCTGAAGGGCCGGTGGGTCGGGCATGCCGCACTATTCTACGTCAGGGGTCGGAAGTCGGACCTCGGGTGTCACTTTGGGAAAGGATAGGGAACACATAGCCATTGTGGGCTCTGGAATCGAGGCCCGGTGATGTCCCCGAAGGATGAAAACTTTTGCACACTTGGCCCGTATCGACTAACCCCATCCACCACAACATCTTTCATGGTAACCAGTTACCTCGTCGGCATCTGGCAATCAAACTGCCAACGGATAGTCGGCGTAAAAATCTCATCCGGAGATTCCATGCTCTCGCAGCAGGTTCTGGTCGCACTTGACACCGGTCGTGGCGTAATCTACGCACCGGCTTCGGGTTGGAACCGCGTTTATCTGATGTGGACGTTCCGGAACTTTCACAGCCTTCCCCAAAACGTTCTGAACCCGCGGCAGCAGCATCTGATCGGATCTTTGTATCGCGGAGCCGCCGAACATTCCGCGCACGAACTGTACGACGCGGATGTCATCGGCACGGTAGAGGACTTCAACCCATCGACGCTTTCAGCCCTCCCCACTTCTACTAAGGCGCGAGAGTTGGATCCTGGCGGACCTGCGGAGGTCTCCGCCTTCGACCAGGGGCAACGGTTTTATACGCGAGTCGCCCTGAATCGGATGACTCTGAGAGTGGGTGCGGCAGCGCTAGTGGCCATCATCGCCATACTGGCCTGGCGCGAGTTGGGAGCTGAACCGATCTCTGATTTGGATTCGAGAGCAGCGGTAGCTGCCGCTACGAGCAACGAGCCCAGCGCGATCGCAGGAAATTCAGGCCCTGTCGCCAGCGAGCCACCTTCAAACCCAGTTGCCACACTGCCCTCTCCGTCTCCGATCGCCGGCGCGAGTCTGATCACGGATCCGCCTGCCGGCGCGATTGCGACATCGCCAGCAACCGCGCAGCTATCAGTCAAAGCCTCTGGCGTCCCCGGCAAACGCGAAGCGACCAGACTGGTGGCCAGGGTTGGTCAGCCCATGGCGACTCCACCCAGTGTGTACCAGGCCGCAGCCGATCAGCCCCGGCTGCGCATTTCGGGTCGTCCCCGGAAACTTGTGTACCCGGTCTGTCCTCAGACCGACGCCCGGGGCAAGGTGTCTCTTCAGGCAGTGGTGGGCGACGACGGGACGGTGAACCGGGTCGAGGTCTTGACTGGAGACCGCGTGCTGGCCGCCGCTGCGATTGCAGCGGTGCGGCAATGGCGCTACGAACCTTTTTCCGGCGCTGTCCAGGGACTGGAGCGCGAAACCGACATCACCGTCTCTTTCATTTCAGACCAGGTCGTGGCCGTGAGCTTCCCTAGCTCCGGGTCGGTTTCCCGATAGCGAGCGGTCCTCGTTTTCCCGCCTACCCCATCCGTTCACATACCAGCCACACATGACAGCTCTTGTGCATGAGTCCGGGCTCGAAACCGGTGGCCTGTATCTTTTTCACCTTGAACCCGTTTTGCAGCAGGACCTGTTCCCACTCAGTCACCGTCTTGAACTCGAAGGGCATGTTCATTTCCGGAATTCCCTGGGCGATCGCGTTGGCGAAAAAATCAATCAGAACCAGCACCTGACGCTGTGTAGTGAGCGTCATCTCAGCAAACTCTCTAAGCAAGGGCTGCGTCCCCAGACTCTCCGACAAACTTTCACCATGCTCCGGTAAGCCGTACGTATCCTCTTTGATCAGAGCGTACCGGGCGATCTTCCTCAACCGCTGGATCACGCCCGGCAAGTCATCCGGGTTGATGTGATGGAGAACGGCCAGCACCAGCGCCACGTCCACACTATCGTCCGGGTACGCAATGTCCGTCGGCGACGCCATCTGGACGAACGGCAGATGCCGGGCCTCCTGGTAGCGGTAATCGAGAACGTCAGTGGTGAAGACTTCGTACCCTCCCCGGGCCAGCCGGGCGGCGAGGTAGCCGCTGCCGCAGCCGTAGTCCAACACTCTCTTGCCCGGCAACAGCCTTTGCAGCCGCTGAAAATCAGCCTCCGGCTTAGCTTGCGTCTTGTACTGGTGGTAAATCCGGTTGAACCAGAACGAAGGTTCGGATTTTCTAAAAGTGTCATGCAGGAGCGCTGTCGTCACTTTGACCAGCCGGTCCGGATCAACTCCGTCGCCCTGGCTGCGGGAGAGTTTTCCGAATGCATGGTCCACCATCCCGCAAACTTCATCGCTGTAGGCGCCGAAGAATTCGAGGTAGCCGGTCTTCACCGAAGTTTTCACGAAGTCGACCACAGTCGGGTTCTGCAAAGCGCCGGCGATGGTCCGTAGTGCGTGGTCTTGAGTCATAGCCGGTGGTTGACGAAAGCCGGGACACCGAAGGCCTCTCTTACCGCGACCGCAGGCTTGGGGCCAGAATCGGTAGGGCGCGCAGTTCGGTATAATAGCGCGATTCGTGAACCTGCCTCTCAGGTCCTGCTAGGGGACGCTATTCCGCTCTCACTGAACACACGCGAAGTCGGGAAGGTCACCATCGTCCAGTGTTGCGGGCGCATCGCCTCCGGTGAAACTGAAGTACTGCACTTGCATATCAACGAGCTCCTGCGTGATCGTAGCGACATCGCGCTGCATCTGGGTGAAGTTGGTTTCATCGACAGCAGCGGACTGGGAATGCTGGTGCGGCTGCTGACCAGCACGCGCCGCGCCGGTGGCGATTTGAAGTTGTGCCAGCTCCCGGAGATCGTTCATAAAGTCCTGAAG
>JBARIF010000738.1:0-5154 GCA_049799615.1 Terriglobales bacterium | reverse complement strand
CCTTTACACGAGCGGGGACGCTCGCGCCTTCATTCAAACCTGCTTACTTTGCTGCTGCCGTCTTGGCCCACTTAGCCAGTGTATTCAGAAACGGGTAGGCATTTGCGGGAGCGTCAATCGTGCCCGTCAGCGAGGTCTTGAAGGGCACCATGCGGCCGTAGAACTGGCGGGTCGCGTCCTTGTCCTGGTCGATGGCCGCGCCGCTCAGTTCCAGTCCGGCGAACAGCCCACGGGCCCGGGAATAGCTCAACACTTGCGCCTTCAGCTTCCAATCGGTATCAGCGGCGGCATGCCGGCCTACCGGCCCAGCAGCCACGCTGGCATCGGCCCCGAGCTTGAACTGGCTGCTCAGCAGGTTCTTCATGCCGTTGTCGTTCATGATGAGCATGACCAGATCGACCGCCTGGGCGCCGATCTGCAGACCGAAGCTTCCGCCTTTGATGGTGAAGAAGGCCGGTGCGCTCCAACCTTTGGGCGTGCGGCAACTGGCAACGCCACGCCCGAAGCGGGCACCCACGATGAAACCGCCCTTAATCATGGTAGGCACGACGGCCACGCATTCGGCCGACCCCAGGACTTCCTCCGGAATGCCCTGGTCAGGAGCGGATTCGATCTCATCCAGCACCGTGCTAGCGGCCTTGATGCGGTCTTCGGCCTTGTTCTGGTCCTCATCATCCTTGGCAAACGTCGAAATGGCGAGACAGGCGACTACACACAGAAGCAGCAGTTTTTTCATTTCTTCCTGACTTTCTGGACTTGATAGAGTCTATTTGCAACTCAGTACTATTGATTTTAGCGGATTTTGCGGAGGAAGGTGGGAAGCCGAGAACCAGGGTGCAGGAAAATCGTTTGCAGCCAAAAAAATCGGGGCCAGTAGCGGTGACCCTAAATCTCCGCTCCCAACCCCGTCTCCCAGGTTCTGTGGTAGGTGAAGCGAGTATGCGTGGAGCCGGCTGAAGCGGCAAGATTACTCAGGTCACTGTCCTAAAGTAACCTCGCCCTCGACCACAAGAAGGGGCTGGGATTTTAGGGGCATGATTGAAGAATTGCCCGATTGCCCGATTGATTTCTAAATCCGGCAATTCGACAATTCGTAAATTTCAAAATTACTTTACTTCGCTGTGACCAGCGAGTGGGTGATAGCGTGCACCGAAAGCGCGATCCGGTTCTGCACTCCAACCTTCCGCATGAGCTTGGCCACGTGGGCCTTGACGGTGCGTTCCTCGATGCCGAGAGCAGAGCCGATTTCCTTGTTGGAGCGGCCCGCCACCAGCATTTCCAGCACTTCCTTCTCGCGGTCGGTAAAAGTCACTCGGCCGGCGGGAAAGACTCGGCCTGGAGCCGAACTTACACGCTCAATGAACAGGGAGAGCACGCGGCGGGGCGCCCACACTGAACCCTGGTTCACGATGCGGATGGCCTGCACGAATTCAGCGGGCGAGGCCGCTTCGTCCACGTACCCCTTGGCGCCAGACGCGATGGCCTTGAGAATGGTTTCCTCGTCCATACCCGAACCTGTCACAATAATGCGCAGGTCAGGACGGCTGGCTTTGAGACTGGCCATGAGATCGAACAGGTTCTGTCCGTTGCGGTTTCCCAGCAGCACCAGATCAATGTTCGGCAGGCTTCCGATGTCGGGCAAGGAGGCCGCGATCAGTTCGAAGTCCGTCTCCGAGTCAAACAGGGCGCGAAATCCCACAAAGCGCAGTGGATCGCTCTCCACCACAGCCAGGCGGATGGCCGGTTTTTTTGCTGGTGAAGCCTTCATGGCAGTTGCAGCCTTCATAGGGTTTCCTGTTTGATAGGGTTTCCTGCTTTATTCCAAAAGCTGGATTAGCATAGCTGCATTTGCCGGCGATGAGAACATTCGACTGGTACCTAACGATTACGCCGGTAACGTGTTTAGCATCTAAAATGTGGTGGGTAACTACTCAAAAAATCACGAGGCAGACGGTGAAACGATATATTCGGTGGGTTGCGGCGACAGTGCTGGTGAGCTGTCTGGCCGCCGCGGCACAGACGACATACCAGCCCAAGTTCAAGGGTGATCCCGCCCGATCGGACTCGGAAGCTGCCGCCCTGGGCTACATGCGGACTGTTCTGCGGGCCCAGAAGCTGTACAAAAAAAAGAATGACAAGTTCGCGACGTCGCTGGCACAACTGGTGCACACCGGATCGTTTACCAAACGGATGGTGAGTCCGGACCGGGGCGACTACTCCGTCGGCTTCCGGCCCAACAAAGATGGATTCGACCTGACCCTCACCCCCAAGCAGCTGGATGCGGAGCACCGCTCTTTCTGGGCCGACGAAGACGGTGAGATTCACGCGGATGAGCAGGGTCCGGCAAGCGACAAGTCGCCCGTGGTGAAGTGAAGAAATTGCAGATTTCAGATTTTAGAATTGGCGGCCGGAAACCCCTGGGGGAGATTGTGGCTCGCAAATCTGCAATCTCAAATCTGCAATCTGCAGATTCCTCCTACCCGCCCGTAATCTCGGCGGCCTTGCCATCCCGAAAAGTGATGGTCACCGGCTTGCCTCCATTGGGATAATGGACCGTCTTCACCGCCGGATCGCTGGATCGCTCCGGAACTCCCATCCCGATGGCAAAGTAGGCCTGAAATTCATTCATCCCGGGCTTGATCTGGTGTTTCTCGATCGATGCCCAGACATCGGCCGGCCAGTGCTTGTACAACTCATGCGGGTCCTGGATGAAAAACATTTCGTCGGAATAGATCTGATAACTGTCGCCGGTCAGCGAACCGATAGGGACGGCATAGGTCTTGCCCTCCAGTGCGAACACCGCCATCACCTGTTGCAGATGCGCGGAGTGAGGCGCGGTATCGCTGACCACATCCTGGATCTCCAGCTTTTGGATGGGCAGCAGGAGTCCGGCCTCATGCGAAAAATCGGTGCGGTGGCGCGTCCGGTCGTAGGGGTAATAAGTAAAGCGGTAGCCTTCCCTGACCCATACCGGCTGCTGGGTCAGCTGTTTGGCCGATTTCAGATCGTAGGGATAGAGCTTCTTGGGAATGACGTAATAGTCAGGATTCAGGGGCGGGGCCTGCGGTTTGGTTTCTTCGGCCTTGCCGGCATGCCGCTCGTACACAACATAGCCGGCACGAAGGCCTGCTGCCGCGATCGCAACCGCCAGCACCAACTGGATCTTCTGCTTGGCTTCTGAGGTCATGGGTTGTCGTCCTGAAGCTCGACTGCAGCGGGGCGTGTAAACTATCAGTATCGATCAGGAGAACGCATGGCTACCCTAACCGAGGACGAAGTTCTAAGCGCCCTGAAGCAATGTTACGACCCGGAAATTCCGGTCAACATCGTCGATCTGGGACTGATTTACGGCGTCCGTTTTGACCCCGCGCCGGAGGAGAAGCAGGACGTGACCGTGGAAATGACCCTCACGGCCCAGGGCTGTCCCTCGCATGTCATGATCGGAGAACAGGTCAAGGCCCGGGTGGAACAGATGCCTGGCGTGCGCAATGCCACAGTCAACGTAGTCTGGACTCCGCCCTGGACTCCGGAGCGGCTCAGCCCCGATGCCCGCAAGACTCTGGGCATCGAGTAGTTCGTCCACCATCAGCGAAGTCAGTGGGTGAGCAGCGACTCGTACCACGTCTGGGAGCGGCTCTCCGCTGCTTCCGCCAGGCGATCTCCCACCCGGGTTGCGACTTCCAGAAAATTGTTGCCGCGCTCGATAAAGTCAGGCAGCCGCCGGCGCACCTCGGCGAATTTCTCGGGATATTCCGAAGCCAGCGTGGCCAGTCCGACGCCCGCCAGAATGATTCCAGCGGTCCATTTTTTCTTCAGGAACATCGCCGTGCCCACGCCTGCGGCACCACTTACCAGCGCCACCTTCCAGTTTTCCATTCCACCCTCCGCCTTGACGGAATCGTATCCGAAGCCGAACACTTAATACCCTATGCTGCCAAACTTACCACGGAAGACTTGGATGCCGAAAGCAGGTCGAACATTGCTCGCTGCCCTGTTTTTTTCGTTGCTGCTCGCCACCGCGGCGGCCCAGACCGGAGCTCGCGCCCGCGATTTGGGGGTTCCCTTCGATGGTACGCCCGGACCGCTCAATGCCATCACCGACGTGAAGGGCGTGGAGGTCGGCCAGACCACCCTGATTTCCGGCAGCGGGCCCCTGAAGGTCGGGGTTGGCCCGGTACGAACGGGAGTGACCGCCATTCTTCCCCGCGGCCACAATTTCAAGGATTCGGTCTTCGCTGGCTGGTTCACCTTAAACGGCAACGGCGAAATGACCGGGACCACGTGGGTCGAAGACTCGGGATTTCTCGATGGCCCGGTGATGATCACCAATACGCACAGCGTCGGCGTGGTGCGCGACGCGGTCATTGCCTGGCGGGTAAAGAATGCTCCCCCGGACGACGACGGCTATTGGTGGTCATTGCCCGTGGTGGCCGAAACCTGGGATGGCGAGTTGAACGATATCAACGGATTTCACGTCAAGCCGGAGCATGTTTTCCATGCCCTCGACACCGCGAAGAGCGGCCCGGTCGAAGAAGGCAGCGTGGGCGGCGGCACGGGCATGATCTGCAACGAGTTCAAAGGCGGGATCGGGACCTCCTCGCGCGTGCTCGATGCCAGGTATGGCGGCTATACGGTTGGAGTGCTGGTGCAATGCAACTACGGATCGCGCAGCCAGTTGCGTATCGCCGGAGTGCCAGTGGGCCGCGAGATCGGCGAGCACACCGTCCGCGATGATGATGTCGGGTCCATCATCGTGGTCGTGGCCACCGACGCACCGCTGATTCCGACCCAATTGAAGCGCGTGGCCCGGAGAGTGTCGCTGGGTCTCGGCCGGGATGGCAGCTTCTCCGGCGATGGTTCGGGAGACATTTTTATCGCGTTCTCAACCGCAAACCCCGGAGCGGCGGAGCCCAAGGGAGTCCACCCGTTGACCATGCTCCCCAACCAGCGTCTGAACCCGATCTTCCTCGCGACCGTGCAGGCCACCGAAGAAGCAGTGGTCAATGCCATGGTGGCGGCGAAGACGATGAAAGGCATCAACGATGTTGAGGTCATCGGACTGCCCCACGATCGCCTGCGCGAGGTGCTGAAGAAATACAACCGCCTGGTGAAGTAGTTGTCGCGTGTGGGGCGGGCGCCCTCGCCCGCCTTTGA
>JBARIF010000737.1:0-2474 GCA_049799615.1 Terriglobales bacterium | reverse complement strand
CCACAACCTACGACAACTACGATCCGGTGGGTAATCTGCTCCAGTACACGCTTCCCAATGGTGTCGTGACCACGAGCACGTTCGATCCACTGAATCGCCTGGCAACGACCGGATCCACGAAGGGCAGCGCATTATCGAGTTTCACGTATACCCGCTTCCCAGAAGGCAATGTCAATACGTTGGCAGAACTCAATGGCCGGCACGTCACCTATGGTTATGACAATATCTATCGGCTGACTTCCGAGGCAATCGCTGGTGACCCAGGCGGCAATAACGGAACCGTTGCATATCCTCAATATGACAAGGTAGGGAACAGATCCCAGAGGACTTCCACTCTCGGTGCTGTGCCTCCTGCTTCCTACTCCTATGACGCGAATGACCGCCTCACCACCGATACCTACGACAATAATGGAAACACGATTTTTTCGGGTGGTATCGCCTTTGGATACGACTTCGAGAATCGACTGGTGTCACGCGGAGCCGTAACCATCGTCTACGACGGGGAAGGAAATCGAGTCAGCGAAACTGCTGCTGGCGTGACCACAAAATACCTGGTCGACACGCTGAATCCGACCGGCTATACGCAGGTGATCGACGAACTTGTGAACGGATCCATGATACGGACGTATGCGTATGGACTTTCCCGGATCAGCGAAGATCAGCTGGTTGGTAGTGCGTGGACGCCAAGCTTTTACGGATACGACGGTCACATGAACGTCCGCTTCCTTTCGAACCCGTTGGGCGTAGCTACCGACACCTATCAGTTCGACGCCTTCGGCAACCAGATCACGAGTGTTGGAACAACCTCGAATAATTACTTGTTCAGCGCGGAGCAGCTCGATCGCAATCTGAGTCTGTACCATCTGCGCGCACGGTACTACAACATCCTCACCGGCCGGTTCGAGACCATGGATCCAGGTAAAGAGACCTGTTGCGCATTGCGTGCTCCCCAGGTAGGAAACATCTTCGATCCACCCACACTGCACAAGTATGCCTATACTGCCAACAATCCAGTCAACAGGATTGATCCGAATGGAAGAGATGCCATCCTCGAGTACGCGGTACAGCTAGGCGAAGACGAGGAGGGTATGACCGCGCTGCGAGCAACCAAGATTGCCGTCCAAGATGAGCTTCGGAACGCCTGCCTTGAGGAGCAGATAGCTCTGCTGCAGACATATCCAATGTACGAGGGAGTGCCCTTTCTGGTTTTGTATAATGAGGCCAGGGCATTTTGTTATGCTTTAATTCCGGACATCCCCTAGGTGGGGTAATTTGAATGATCACCTGGCTGGCCCGTGGGAGCAAATGACGATGGAACGCCCATTCTGTCGAGAACAAGAATTGCTCGAAGCAGCGGGGGATTTCGAGATGGTGATCAGGTCAAGCGAGAAGTTCTGTGACGCCAGTAAGCGATTGTCTCGTTTGTTGAGTGTGTTCTTTGCCATGAAGTCGGCCTTTGCGATTCGTAAAAGCTTCTGTCCAAAGGAGGGTGAGCGTTATAAAGCGACGACGTGTCGTGTAGGAGGCGAAGCCGACTATGTGGAACAAGAGAGCTTGCCGTCATTCGAAACTGTAAGTGGTGCGACGCGGAAGCTTGTTGCTGCTGTCGAAAAGAACAATGAGGACGAAGGTGTGAACGCTCTCGAAGAGATGGGAGTCTTTGCCCTGTGCCCGGTTCCGAATGAGCAGTTGTCGAGAATGGAACGGTTCGCTGGACGAGTGAGCGGGCGCGCTCGGCTTGTTTTTTTGGTCGAGCTGGCTCTCTTTGCTGTCGAACAGCAAGACTATTATGCCGCAAAGAAATACGTTATTGAAGCTTGGGCTTTTGATCCCAGTTCTTGGGAACTGTACAACTTTTGCGTCTTAGAAGGTCTTTTTGCATTGAGTGCGGGAAAAACAAGTGAAGCCGTACAGTACCTAGAAAAATCGATAAATGCTTGCCAAGTAGACGAACACGCTTCCCTCAATTGCGGGCTGCGCGCTCCCAATTTTCTGCTTGCTCAAAAGTTGTTCGAGCGAGGCGAGCGGGGTGCAGTCTTGAGATATCTCTTTGATTGCAAGAACATATGGCAGTGGCCGCGGATGCCGATGGACGATTGGATAACCCAGATCGAGAATGGAGAAACTCCGGACTTTCAGAACTCTGCAGCGGTACGAGGAATGAATCAGCCCTCATGCAGGCTCGACTTGCAGTGGAAGCGTGCTCGTTTCCTCGACGAAGCGGAAGAGCCAAAGGCGGCCAACGCGAATACGAAGTCAGGAGCCGAAATTCTTGCAGCGAGGAAGAAACTGCTAGAGGAGAGTGAGCGGCAAATTCGTGCGAAAGTAAAGAAAGCAATCGAGTACCTCGATACATGAACATGAATCCGATGGGCGGTCCTTTGGCAGCGGTAATGGTAACCTGCATACGCTGTGGCCTCTTTATCCGTGCAGACGAGGTGCGGGTGCCCTAATTCAGTCGCGCACTCTGTGAT
>JBARIF010000736.1:0-4000 GCA_049799615.1 Terriglobales bacterium | reverse complement strand
CACTAGGACTTCTCAGGACTAATCCCGGCGTGGAACCCGGGTAGCTTCCGGTTAGCCGACCGTTCGTCCAGAATCGTCGTATCCCGCTGCCCACGATGAACGGCGAAATCCGGGCTGCCACGAGCGTTGCAGGATCATACTGGCGTCGTTGCCGCTTGTGAGCCAACGAACTGGAGTAATGGTGACGTCGCCAGAGAGGCGGTTGTTCGCCCGCGGGTCCGTGACACAGCCGGGATTGTGTGTGCCCGTCCACTCATGGCCGACTCTTGCGCTCCACAATTCCGCGCTGTGAAATTGCACGCCGCGCCCGGAACGTTGCTGGAACTCACGGCACGACGAAGAGCGGATCGGTATTGTCGGCAGATGAGACTTGTGGCCACAGAGTCGAGTCCGACCGAGTGACGTTCATGCGCTTGTGGTCCAGTAGGCGCATCACCTGAAACAATCTCGGGAAACCGAAGAAAATCCCTTTTCGGTTCCGGTCACCATTATCCGTTTGGAAACCAGGGAAGAAACACGCTCGTCCTTCTTGCGTACTCCGCGAAATCCGGATTCTCGGCCATCTTCTTTTCTAGCATGGGAATCCCCGAAACTTTCAGGATTAGGAGGGTGATCGTGAGGGGCCCGATGATCCCAAACCAACCGCCCGGAACGCCGAGCGCCACCAGCCAAAGGCCCCACCACTGGGCAACCTCTCCAAAATAATTGGGGTGCCGGGTGTACCGCCACAGTCCCCTTTGCAGCAGCTTGCCCTTGTTGACCGGATCTTTCGCGAACCGTGCGAGCTCGGCGTCTCCCACCGACTCGAAAAGGAAGCCACCGAGCCAAACGGCTACGCCGATTCCGTCGAGAAGCCCAAGCGTCCTACCCGCGCTTCTATTAATGATCAGCACCGGCAACGCAATGAGGAACAGGAGCCCGCCCTGCAGCAGGTACACCTGCACGTACGAACGTACATAGAACCACCTGCCCCATTCCCGTCTCCAGGCCAAGTAGCGGTAATCTTCCGCCTTGCCTCGATTGCGCGCATGAATGTGCCATGCAAGACGTAGGCCCCATGCGCTCACCAAAATGCCTACCAGTGCGCCTCGCGTTCCTGACCCGCCGGATAGAAAGAAAGATGTCCACGCCAGAAGCACGAAGCCCAAGCCCCACGCCACATCGGCTACGTCATTCCTTTTCCTGAACAATGAGATCAGGAACCATAGGCTCATGTACCCCCACAGCAGGAATGCCAGTGTCGGATAGAAGTTCATAGGCCGATCTTTGCCGCAATGACGTAGGTTCCGACTGATACGGAAGCTGCCAATACCGTACCCCAAATCAAGTCGACAACCGTAACCACAAGGGGCCAATCCTTGAGCGTGGCGAGATTCGTGAGATCGTACGTTGCATAGGTAATGAGACCGAACAACGCCCCGAACAGGAGCGCACGCACCCATGAACCTTTTTCGAGGGCCGGAACAACGACGAACACCACCAAGCCCGCTATGAAGAGGAGGTAAAGGAGGATGGCCGCCGCCCAATCGACGTTAGCCTTCATCAGGAATCCGATGTGTTTGGCGTAGAAATTCTTCGCTGCTAGGCCGAGCCAGACCATATCCACCGCAAAGAAAATCGGGAGGGCAATGCAATAGGGTTTTAAGAACATAGCGTCACCAATTGAGGTTCATACTCACGATATACAATATCCTGCCTGTGACTCTGCGTGACACAAGCCGCCACTATGGCAACGAATTCTGCTGAATATATTTTTTGCTGTCGAACTTCTTTCCAGTGCTCTCGCCGGACATATATCGAATCTGCCCGAAGACGGGCCGCTCAAACCAAGGGCGGTCGAACTTTCCTACGATCGACCAAGCAATCCCCGCGTAGCCATTGGGGTCGCGCCCGTCCAGTTCGTACTTGTCGTTCAGCCGCACAGCGATCTGAAAGGCCTGTGCTGGCGACGGACTCCACTCCAGTAGCTTTTTTCCCCAGTACATCCGCACATAGTTGTGCATCCAGCCGGTATTGACCATCTGCATCTGTGCCGCATTCCAAAGCGGATCGTGCGTCTCTGCATGCTCCAACTGCTTTTCGCTGTATAGCACCGGGCGATTGTCTTTCGCATGCTTGGCCAGCGTGCGGTGTGCCCACGGCTCGGCACACTCGAAATTGTCGTAATTCGGGTTGAATCGCACCAGGTTTACCGCCAACTCGCGCCAAGTGATTACCTGGTTGAGGAATGCTTCCTTGTCCGCCTTGGGTGCGTCGGCCTTCTGTACGGCCAGCGCGACGGTAAGCGGACCGATATGCCCGAAATGCAGATAAGGCGAAAGCCGGCTGGTTCCGTTCAGCTCCGGCTTGTTGCGTTTGGTGCCATACGTGGCCAGGCCGTGCTTAATGAATTCCTCCAGAAGCCTCAGTGCTTCGTTCGTACCGCCGTGAAAGCCTGACACCGGACCAACCGAGGTGTCCAGAGGCCAGCCCTGCGTGATTTCAAACTTCGGGTCGAGCGACTGCAACGCCTGCGGCTTTTTCCACGCTACTTTTGCTTTTATATTTTTCGGCGGGACCAGGAAGCGCCCGAGCTGGGCCTGCAGTCTCGGCCTTATGATGTGCGCCGCGTACTGCTCCTTTTGTAGCAGGTTCGAGGGCACGATGACATCCGCGTCCACGGTCCAAAGCGGGAGGCTGAGCTTCTTCGACGCCGAGCGACGCCAAGCTTCGGGCTCCCTCATCCGATTCTCATCGCCCACCACAAATGACGGCCTTACTTCCTCGCAGAACTTGATGAGACTGTGCTCTGGGAATCGCCGTAACACGAAGCCAATGTTTCGTTTTTTGAGCGACTCCGCGATATCCGGAATGCCCTGGGCGAGGAAGCGGTAGTGGCGAAGGTTGGCACGCGGATAGAAAGGAACGGGCGCGAAGAATACGATTGCAGGCTTCCCCAGCGCGTTCGCTGCCTCAACCGCCACGTCCAGCGCGGGATTGTCCAAGCCCCGCTGCGCCCGTTGCATCCAGTAAACGACGCAAGTGCCAGCCGAATCGTGCGGTCCTGAACGCCTTACGGTTACGCGAGGATTATTGGCTAGCTCCTTCAGATCATCCATGGTTGTGTCATTACTTTGTAACCCTTGATGCTACGGCGATCGCAGAGCGTGAATCGGAGCATGAAAGAAAGCACCGCAACTTAGGAGCCGCTCTGAGTCAAACCTGGGACTCTCGGCTAGCAATTCAGCGCGAACAGTCATACCATTTCGGCATGCATAGCTTGACGATCTTCTTGCAGGCGCTGGTGGCCACATCGATTTTCTTTGTCTGGGTGGTACGCTACGGCAATGTCGTGGAGGAGTTTAAGCATTACGGTCTGCCGGACTGGTTGCGAGACCTGGTCGGCATTCTGAAATTGACCTTTGCGCTGATGTTGCTGATCGGAATTGAACGAAAGCCATTGGCGGTGGCTGGTGGCTTTGGCATCGCTCTCTTGATGGGGTGCGCCGTTTTCACTCATCTGCGCGTAAAGAATCCGTTGTTCAAAATGCTGCCCAGCCTCACGCTGTTAGTCCTCTCGATCGCTATTGCATTGATCAACTATCGGCTTTTGAACGCGTAAGGTGGTTGGCAGGAGATAGCCCCTCGTGGTTGCTGTTGCCCCACTGCGATTCGCTCGGATCAATGTCGACGACCCGCGGCTTGGCAGAGAGAGCTCGTCGGGCCGCGCGGCGCCTGTTCTCTTGATCAGAACGGCGAAACTCACCCACCATTAGCGTCGCTCCAAAAGCGAACATCATGGTCATCATCATTCCGAGCACGAAGATCAGTCGGTCCGACAAACGATTCCCCGTATTTCAATTGCGCTTTGATCAATCCTCAAAGACTTCGGCGCTTTACAATATAGTCAGCCAAGAACTGCTTTCGAACCTTATCTGTATCAAGCGATACCTCTAAGCGCTAACTAATGCGGTTTTAAGTTCAAGAACCGTTCTCGTATTCCTTACACGATTCGAGACGG
>JBARIF010000735.1:0-6236 GCA_049799615.1 Terriglobales bacterium | reverse complement strand
TCAACATTCTCCTGCGCGACGACAAAACCTACCCTTATGTGAAGTTGACCCTGGGCGAACGCTTCCCGCGCGTGTATGTTACGCGGCGCTTGCGCAAAGACGGCAGCAGTTATTACGGACCATACTTTCCGGCGAACCTGGCGTATCGCATCGTGGACCTGATCCACCGGCATTTCATGGTTCCCTCCTGCAAGGTGGACCTCACGCGCTATCATCCGCGTCCGTGCCTGCAGTACTACATCAAACGCTGCCTGGGGCCGTGCGTGGAAGGCCTGACCACGCCCGAGATTTACCAGGAGGCAGTGCGCGACGTGAAGCTCTTTCTTGAGGGACGTCCCACCGACCTGTTGCGCTCGTTGCGTCAGCGTATGGAGGAGACGGCTAAGTCCGAGGAATACGAGCGCGCCGCCAGATACCGCGACCTGATTTCGACCGTGGAGCAGTTGCAGGAGAAGCAGCGCATCGCGGCGGTCGAAGGCGACGACGCTGATGTCTTCGGCTACCACTTTGAAAATGGCATGCTGGCGGTAAACCTGTTCCACATGCGGGGTGGGCGAGTGCTGGACCGCCGTGAATTCTTCTGGGAGGACCTGCCGGAGGCCGCCACCAGCCAGGTAGGGGCGGGTGCCCTCACCCGCCCAGCCGAGCAAAGCTCGACAGTTCAGTCAGAGCACATGACCGACGAAGACGCTGGCCACGCAACCAGCTCATTCCTTCCCGGCGAATTCTTTTCTGCTTTCCTGAATCAGCTCTACATTGGTCAGCCCTACGTTCCGCGGAATATTTATGTGCCGGTTGAGTTCGAAGATCGGGAAGCTCTGGAAGACCTGCTCTCCGAGCAAGTGGCGGGCGAGGGCGCCCGCCCCACGCGAGTTCACGTTGTTGTGCCGCAGCGCGGGGACAAGCGTGGGCTTCTGGATCTCGCCGGCAATAACGCCAAGCAGTCTTACGACCAGCGTTTTCGGGTGATGAAGCCGAATGCCAAGGCCATTCAGGAAGCATTGCAGGACGTGCTTGGCCTGCCGGAGTTGCCGAAGCGCATCGAGTGTTTCGATATTTCGCACATTCAGGGCGCGGAGACCGTGGCCTCGATGGTGGTGTGGGAAGACGGCCAGATGAAGAAGTCGGATTACCGCAAGTTCATCATCCGGGACGTGACTGGCGTGGACGACTTTGCCTCCATGCGCGAGGTGGTTACACGCCGCTACAAGCGGATTCAGGAAGAAAAAAAGAAAATGCCCAGCCTGGTGTTGATCGACGGCGGCCTGGGGCAGTTGCACGCCGCGGCCGAGGCGCTCGAAGTGCTGGAGATCATCAACCAGCCGCTGGCGGCGATTGCCAAGCGGGAAGAGATTATCTATGTCTATGGTCAGGAGAGCGAACCGGTCGCGCTGGACCATCATTCGCCGGTGCTGCACCTGGTGCAGTTGATCCGCGACGAAGCTCACCGCTTCGCGGTCACCTTTCACCGCAAGCGGCGGCAGATGCGCGACCGTGCGACCGAGCTACGGGAAATCCCTGGAGTGGGAGAGAGTACAACCCGGCGGTTGCTGCAACATTTCGGCAGCGTGCAGGCGATCAAACAGGCAGATTCGGCAGCGCTCTCGTCGGTGGTGACGCGTAGTCAGGCGGAGGCGATTCTGGATCACTTCAGAAAGCAGGACGCGCCGGTACAATAGGCCGCGCATGGTGTAACTGAATTGCCGCTGTCATCCTGAGCGCAGCAAGATGTTTCGCTTTCGAAACATCTTGCGAAGTCGAAGGACCTCTATCGCGAATCGGGGCCAGTGTATTTTGAGATTCCAAATTCTATCGTAACGAACTTTCTTTCAAGGATAGAGGTCCTTCGACTCCGGGCTTGCGTTCACAAGTGAACGCAAGGTCTGCGCTCAGGATGACACTCGGAGATTTGTAGTGCTGCTCACAACATCGTCCAAGCCACGCCTTACCAGCCACACCACTATCCCGATCATGCCGCACCAGCCCAAAAAGCTGACCACCGCCGCGATTTCCGTGTCGTACTGCAACACGCCCAGGCTGGAGAAGATGGTGTGCCAGTCGTGCTCGATGTAATCGGAATCGCCGGCGGTGACCAGGGGAAGCAGCATGGCGCGGGCGTCTGCCATGTAGGTGGCGGTGTAGAGCCAGTTCTCGAAGAAGAAGAATGAGCAGAAAGCGAAAGCGGCGGCCTGTCGCTGGCTAAAGAAATATGCCGCCAGAAGCAGCGGCACCAGCCATTGCAGGATGGTGCCTCCCCAGAGGCCGAGGGTGGGACCAAACCAGCCGAACAGAAGATGTCCACCCTCGTGGACAACCAGGTTGGCGAGATCGATGAAGAGGAAGGCGCCGTGCTGGCTGAAGGCGTAGATCAGGAACACGACATAGAAGACGAGCCAGGCGGCGAGGCTGTAGCGCGAGGTGGGCCGCCACTCCTGCGCCCACATTTTCCGCACGTACTCGCCCATGCGGCGGATTGTAACGGGATCGCAAGCCGCCAAACAGGTTACGGCGGTGCTGCAGCGTCAGGGCATCGTGATGCACAAGTGAGTAGATTCGCTGCAGCACTTCCACCCGTATAATCCTCTCAGAGCGAAGCAGCAATTATGTGGATGAAGGCTCATCAATGGATCGTGACGTTGGGGCTGCTGGCCCTGGTGCTCGCTGCTGCCGTCGGGCTGATTCTGACCCGGCAATCGGCGCAGTCGAATCCCGCGGCCTCGCGTACCCGCAAACCTCCGATCGTGGATGAGCAACCCCTGGCGACCGCCCGCGCCATGGCGGCCCTGGCTGCAGGCTGGGACGAGCAACGATATTCGCGGCAGGCGCTCAAACTGGCGGACCACTCCGTAGATGTTGCCTTCAGCTATGAGATGCGCCAGGCCACGGAGCATCCGGCCCCGCCAACACCCGCGAGCAAGAAGCTGTTTGCCCAGGCCGATGACGCGCAGGCGGCGGTCGCGGAAGACCAGGAACGGATCGACCGGCTGCAGAAGCAGATCGCAAGCGAGAAAGACGGACGCGCCCGAGATGCTCTGCAGCAGCGGATCGATTTGACCAAGGCAAAATTGGAGATCGATCAGGACGAACTGGAGACCGTCAAAACCGACCTGATCCGCTCCGGAGCGGACCGTCTCAGCAGGATTCAACGCCAGTTCAACCGGCACGAGGCCACGCAGAAGGAGTACGAGGCAAATAATCCTCCGACTGCCACAGACAAGAGCCTCACGGCAGAGGGTTCGGCCTCAGCCATCGCCGAGTTTTCCGCCTGGAAAAGCTTGCGCGACCGGGCTGTGCGGTTGCAGCATGCCTTGGACGACGCCAGGCAAGTTGCCGCCAGGCTGCGGGAGAGCCGTGATGCGCTGCAATCGCAGGTCGCCATGGAAGTCTCCAACAAAGAGGCGATTACGGAGCAGGCCAGAAGCGGGATTGCAGCCACGGCGGGCAGCGATTCGAACTCCTCAAGCACCACGGCAAGAGCGATCACTACCCTGCACCAGATTTCCGTAGATCAGAAGGACCTCAGCGATCTCGACAAACGCATCCAGGACCAGGACGATCTGGCTACCGCCTACGGCAACTGGATGGATGTGGTCAAGACCCGACAGAGCGCGGTTTTGCACGACATACTGCAGTTCGCGATGCTGATGCTGCTGGCGGTGTTTGCGGTGTATCTGGCCAATCGACTGGTGGACCATTTTTTCGTTGGACTGGCAGTGGAGCGCACCCGCCTGCATACCTTGCGCGGGGTGATTCGGTTCGCGGTGCAAGCCCTGGGCCTGACCGTGATTCTGATCATGCTGTTTGGCGTGCCCAACCAGCTGTCCACGATTCTGGGGCTGGCTGGCGCCGGGCTCACCGTGGCGTGCAAGGACTTCATCATGGGATTCATCGGCTGGTTCCTGCTGATGGGTCGCAACGGGCTGCGGGTCGGCGATTGGGTGGAGATCGACGGTGTTGTAGGCGAGGTCGTCGAAATCGGTCTGCTGCGCACCGTACTGCTCGAGACTGGAAACTGGACGGACAGCGGACATCCCACCGGCCGCAAAGTCGCGTTCGTAAACAGTTACGCGATTGAAGGACACTTCTTTAATTTCTCCACCACCGGGCAGTGGCTGTGGGACGAAGTGGAAATCATGGTGCCCGCCAGTGAGAATCCGTACCCGGTGATTGACGCCATCCAGAAAATGGTCACGGAGCAGACCCAGGCTAACGTGCTGGCGGCTGAGCAGGAGTGGCAGGGCTCTAAAGGTCACTACCGCGCGCAGCCGGTTTCAGCGGCGCCGGCGGTCAGCTTGCGTCCTACGAGTTCCGGAATTGATGTGCATGTGCGCTACATAACGCGGGCGGGCGAGCGGCATGCGACAAAGACCCGGTTGTACCAGGCCCTGGTGGAACTTCTGCACCGGCGCCAAGAGGATCCCAACGCCGCGGCCAGCGCGCAGGCAGCACGCTAGTCCCATCGGCCGCAACTGAGCAACAGCAAGTGTGGAGCGGACACTCCTGTCCGCTGCCTTTGACTTTGACTTGCTTTGACTTTGACTCTCATCCCTCAATGTCAAAGGCGTCGGACAGGAGTGTCCGACCTACACACATCTTTCAGCAGGCTTGACTTCATAACACCGGCAAGCGTGAGCCTTGCAAAATCTCGCGCACCAGGGCGGGCGGCAGGGACCGTGCAAACTCAACGGCTCGAGCCAGTGGCGTCTTTTCATTGCGTAGCAAGGCTATACGGATTTCCCGGCGCGGAGACCATTTCGGGTGGTGGCACACCGCACTGACGAATGCGGCCGGGGCATCCCGCCGCATCAGCGCCTTGATGACTGCCGATTCAGTCAGGCGGGAATTTTCCAGCGCGGCATGAATCACCCGCGCCTCGGGATCGAGAAGCAGGGCGGCGGCGACGCGTCCCGATGCCCGATGCGCCAGGGTGACCCGTTCCCCTTGCGAAAGTCTTTCCAGGCGGTTGATGAGAGATTCTTCGGCGGCCATTTTTATGTCGGCAGGAACGACCGGGGTGATCGCTACCTGCATGAGATCGAAGGTAAACAGGTGCCTCACCATGGGGATGGAGATATGTCGCGGGGTTCGGGGATGCTCCACCAGCGCCAGCTTTACCTTGCGGCTTGTCATGATGCCGCGGTTGCGGCTGAGGCGATCGAGCGCCTGGGTGGGCAAATCGCTCTGCTTCAAAAGGGCCAGGGCCAGGTCCTCAGTGACCGCGGGATCGGATGCAGAGGCGATAAGTGCGTCGGCGGAGACGGTGCGGACGGACTCGGGCGGAAGTGAAGTTTCGGGCGCCCGGGCCTCGCGAGCCGAAATTATTTCGTCGGAAGACATGAGTTTGTAAACCAAAAGCACTTGCTAATTCGTAGCCGCGCAGCAGCGACAGAATGTAGCCCTGGGCGCAAGCCCTGGGTGGTTGGGCGAACCTACCCAGCTTCGAAGGAGCGAAAGCGGCTGCTGCCACGCTTTTCTCCCGTGGGAGCGATCTGCCAGACCCCGGCTTCGGTGGCAAAGATTAGGTCTGTTCCGCAACCTGCAGCGGAGAAAACCCGAACGGCAAACCTCAGGTGCTGAAGCGCGAGCTATTTCGCTGTCTTATGGCGGCACGACCAAGGTCGTGCCCTTCCCAAAACCGCGCTTACCAATGCCGCTCCACCTCCTATCCTGCGGCGCTCTTGCGTGCCAGCTCGAGTGCTCCCCGGACCGGCTCGATCACGTTGGGATTGATGACCACGTCGGGACGGCC
This sequence comes from Terriglobales bacterium, assembly GCA_049799615.1. GTDB lineage: Bacteria > Acidobacteriota > Terriglobia > Terriglobales > Acidobacteriaceae > JAIQFF01. The sequence continues at coordinate 487 of JBARIF010000735.1, read as the reverse complement.
GGAATGAAGACCATTGTAAAAAACCTGACGCACCAGCACGGAACTACCGAAAACACCGCCGGACATGGCCACTGGGACAGCGCCAGAGCCTGGAAATAAGCGCCGCAGCAGGATTCCCGCCAGGTTCGCGAGCTGGTTGCCAGCTTGAGTCAGAACGTCACGCGCGATGCGGTCGCCGGAGTCCGCCAGGGAAAGTACCGCGGGACAAAGCGCGGCAAAATCTGGTGGCGGCGTGGCGTTCGCGGCCGGCACCAGCTGCTCGATGGTTTGCAGGCGCCAGGACTTCATCATCATCTCGATCAGGCGGAGGTCCTGGTCGGGGTCCTCGTCCCAGGCGCCGATAGCGGCGGCCACCGCGGTGCGGCCAATCCAGTGACCGGAGCCCTCGTCCGATATAGCGAATCCCCAACCCCCGGCGCGCGCCGTCTGGCCTTCCCGGTTGCGGCCGTAAGCGATCGAGCCCGTGCCCGCGATCACGATTACGCCC
>JBARIF010000734.1:0-1589 GCA_049799615.1 Terriglobales bacterium | reverse complement strand
CACTAGGAGCCTGTCCGAGAAATAGTGCGCGAGGCACCCGAGAGCCGATCCCCTTGCGTAGCACGAATTCGTCGCGAAATTCCGGCACCATGCTTGCTGACGAGCAAAACCGTCAATAGGAACTCTGCAGACCGATTTTGAACGAAAAAACACTTGCCGGTGCCTCTCAGCGGGGTTGCAGGGCTGCGTGAAGCCGTAGAATGTTATGCGTCAGGCACACCAGCGCCCACTCCCCTTTTACTTTCTCTTTTCCGCGTAGCAAGAATTGGCGAAACCCGCGGGCTTGCTTGATCTGCCCGAACACTGGCTCCACCACGCACTTGCGAGCCGCGTAGACCGCCTTCCCCACCTTGGTCTTCAGCTTCCTCTTCATCCGATCCACCTTGCTCGCGCCTTTGGGCAACGGACCGGGCTTACAAGGTAATCGGTGCTCGCCATGCTTCTGCTTGCCGGTGGCGATGAACCCGTCGATCTTGCGCTCCGGCTGATCGGCCGATTCGAGGTACTCCAAATTCTCTTCCGAACAATACCCGCTGTCGGACAAAATCGCTTCCGGCCGCTGCCCCGACTGTTGCTCGATGGCTTCCACCATGGGCTCCAGTTGCTTTTTGTCATTGGCCGCTTCCGTCACCGCCTGCCCCACGATCAGCAGCATCTCCGGTTCCACCGACGCTTGCGCATTGTAGCCTTGCACAAAGCCGTCAGCGCCCTTCATGATGCGCGACTCCGAATCGGTGAAGTTGTATTGATCCTTATCGTCCGGCTTGGCCCGCATGGCTTCTGCGGCGCTTTTGCCTTCCGCCGCTGCCTTTTCTCGCGCTCGCTGCTCGACAACTTTCTTGGCTAATTTGATCTTGGCCAGCCGCGTTTCCCGCCGCCGCAACTCCTCCGGCAATTCGTCACCACGTTGGCTGCCATGTCGGCGGTCTTCTTCCTCATCAGCAGCCTCGGCCTGCTCCAGCAATTGCTTTATTTCATCCCGCAGTTGCTGTTGCTTCTCCTGCATTCGTCCATAGCTCATCGCCTTGTGCTTGCTGGCGTTGGCTTTCACCTTCGTCCCGTCCAGTGCGACCCGCCCCACTTTCACCGCGCCCACTTCCAGCGCCATCTCCAAAACCTGCTCAAACAATCCCTGTAGCGTCCCGATGTGGATCTTGCGAAAGTCCGAAATCGTTCGGAAGTCCGGCTCGTTGCCCGCCGCCAATACCTTGAACGGGATGTCTTCCTGCAACCGCTTTTGGATCCGCCGCGAACTGAACACCCCTGTGCAGTACCCGTACACCAATAGCTTCGTCATGAGGCGCGGATCGTAGGGCGGCTGCCCTCGCTTCTCTTCCCCGTAAACCGCGTGAATGGCCGACAGATCCAATTGGTCCACCACGTCGCTCACGAAGTACACCAGATGTTCTTCCGCCACCCATTCGCGTAGGCTCGGCGGCAACAGCAGGTCTTGATCGGGAAGGTAGGGTCGGTAGCCCTTTGGCATAAAGCATTATCGCCCGACTTCGTTTAATTGTTCCTTCAATCTCGTGGATTTCTCGGACAGGCTCCTAGTAGGCGGACCTCCATCGGCTGACCGTCCGTAGCGC
>JBARIF010000733.1:0-7737 GCA_049799615.1 Terriglobales bacterium | reverse complement strand
ATGCTGACCACGCCGTTCTGGTCTCGCACCCCCACAATGGAAACATTGCGGGTGATGTTGTACTCCGCCTGAATAATCTGCTGCGAAGCCTGGGCGACGTTGGTGGTGTAAGTAAGAGTGAGGTTGTTTTTTACCTGCTGCTCGATGGTGACCGCGGGACCGGTTTGCGTGGATGAGGTTTCCGTGTTCAAGCCCTGGGGATCGATCTTGATGCGGCTGACGCCAAACAGTTTCTGCACCCGGTTGCTGACCGTCGCGTTCAGGGCCGCGCTCAGGATTGCGCTCGACGTCTCCGAATTAAAAGCGGACTGCGACTGGTTCAGCTGCGCCGACTCCTCCGAAGTCTGCCCGAAGGCCAACAGCCCGATGATGTCGGAGGTGGGCAGCGGCGGCTCCGAACGGTAAGTAACGTTGGGCCGGTCGATCTGGCCGTTCAAATTGAGCGTGATGTCATAGTCGCGCACCCGGGTGGAAGCCTGCAGATCAAGCACCGGGGTCGTGGTCACCGGGTTGATGAACGTGATGTCGCCGCGTTCCAGGCGATATTTGGTCCCGTTAAACTGCACTTCGCCTTCGATAATGTCGGCGCGCCCCAATATGACAGGCTTGCCTGCCGTCCCCCGGAGATGCAGGTCCGCGTCCCCGGAAAGCCGCAGGCTGGCAGTCTGCATCTGCAATTCGGGGGTGGTGGCAATGTGAACATCCAGGCGAATCCGGTTCAGCAATCGGTTGGTCGGCGGCAGTGCGGAAGCCTGCGAACGCTCCAGATACGCTCCGAAATCGAAGCCTGGAGTCATGGCAAGTTTGGTGACGATGATTTCGCCGTTCAATGTCGAGGCGGAAGAAGTTCCTACAAAATGTAACTCCGCATTGGCTGTGGCGCTGACGCCCGGGGGATAGCGCAAGCGCACATCCGCGCCGCGCACGCTCAGGTCGAAATTCAACTTGCCGTTGTATGCGGTGGCGTAACCGCCAAACGTCACCAGGCCGCCGCCCGTGTGGGCGGTGAGACTTTGAACCTGCAGACGGTCCTGATTGAAGATCAGCGAGCCGTTGATATCGCTCAGCGCGCTGGGCAGATCAATATAGGCGATGGCGCCGTGGTCAACCCTCAGTTGACCCTGAGTAAGCGGTTTAGCCAAGGTGCCCCCCACCGACAGGTCCACCGAGACCACGCCGGAAGAGGTGAAATCGGGATTGAGACTCTCGATCAGCTTCAAATTCACCCGGCCCTGGGCCCGCAAGTCAAGTTCGCGGTTTCCGCTCAGGCGCACCTTGCCGGTCGCTGAAATGTCGGTCTCCTCTCCCACCAGATGGAACTGGTCAATCTGCAGGGACTGTTCGGCAATCGAAAAACGGATGGGGCCCTGGTTCTTGATCTTTACGTCTTCGACATCGGCGTCCAGGTTGTCCACATTGGCGGTGAATTGCAATTCGCGGGGCCTCCGCAACGGACCCACCATGTGCACTTCACCGTCCGCCCGCGAATGTCCATTTACCGCCCCGCGCAGGTAGGTTTTGAAGATCGCGTCCAGCTCCAGCTGGTGGAAGCGGAAATGCACATCCGCGGGCCAGTCCTCGCGCAGATGCACGTTGCCATCGATCTTGAGGTCCGCCTGTTCGAACTGGGATTGTCCCGTGATGCGCAGCTCCGGTCCCTGCGACACCGCATTGATGGTGAAGTCGCCGGCGCGTTCCTGGTCAAAAGTAAGATCACGGAGTTGAATGGCGGCGTTGAGCCTGGGGGCTTCCAGCGTGCCGGAGCCATCGGCGGTGAAGTCAGCGCGGCCGGTCACAGCGATGCGCGCGCTCTGTAGTGTGGACACCCGCGCCAGATCAAAATTGCTACCAGTCAGATTGAAGTGATAGGCATGAGTGGATAGATTGTAGGTGGCGCCGCCGGCGACACTGGCCTCATAGTGCGCCATCTGAATATTCTTGAGCTCGACTTCCTCCCCTTTGAAATTCAACTCCGACGTTAAGTGCTCGATCGGTTCGCCGTAAATACTGCCCTGGCGCAGCTGCATGCTGCCTTGCCCTTCGGGCGCGGAGCGCGTTCCAGACAGTTGCATGTGAAGATCTACGGTCCCGCTGACCGGATAGGCATAACCTGCCAGGGCAAGAATGCCGGTCAAATCCGCATTCTGGGTATCCAGGTGTGCCTGGAAAGGGCTGCTATCGGTGAATTGCCTGTCGGCAAGTTGGGCATGAAAGTCAAACTTGAGCGAATCGGGATCGCGGCTCAGCGTACCGTTTCGCACGGCGAACACTGAGGGCGACACTTGAATGTCGGCCTGCAGAGCGTTCCAGTCGATGGTTCTCTCGGGGGTGTACGCGGTGGCTGGAACGGTTGTTTCGAAGTCCTGCGACTGCAGACTACCCGTGATCGCGATCTGGGTAAGCTTTCCCGTGGCGGTACCGTTGAACGAGGCGTGCCCTTTCAGGGTTACCGGAATCTGGCCGGCATATCCCGCCGCGCTGAAAACCGGCTGCCATTCGCCGAGGTTCGTGGTCGTGACCACGACTTTGAGCGCCGCCGTGGAGGAGAGCGTACCGGTCGCGTGCACCTGGGTGGCGCGGGTGGCCGCAGTCAATTCCGCAAGCTCCAGTTCGCCGGGACCGAAACGGTAGACGCCCTGGGCGTGCCCGGTGAGCGGGAATTGCGCTTTGGTTGACGGCGCCGGCGGCAGCACATCGGCCACGAACTGGGCCTCTGTGTTGCGGATGCTGTCCTTCCATCTGGCGTCCACCTGTCCGCTGACCAGTCCAGCAGGTTTAATCTTTTGAAAGGGACGTGAGGCCGTGGCCACCGCGGCCGCAATCTCCGCTGCGGACAAATCCTTAAACCGAAGCCGCGCGCTTCCGGTCTGAGGGTTGGCTGGCTTTTCTTTGGCGTTGCGACTCGCCGGTTGCGGGCTGAGCCATTGCGCTACATCCGCGTCGCCTGTAACACTTCCACCCAGCACGTGCCCCTGGATCTGCGAGAGCATGAGCCGGCTCGGAGTCAGTGCATATTGCGCGCTCAAGCTCGCGTTGTGCACACCTACCGGAGCGTCCCGCCAATCGAGATTCGACAACAGGGCCTTGCCGGTGGATGAAAAATCATCCGCTGACCAGGAGCCATGCCCCGTCAACTGCAGGACGCCGCGCCGCACTTCCGGATGCCGGATGATTGCGGCCGCCTCGGCTAGATCAAGGCTGGCCTCATAGCCGGCTACGACTTTAGGCTGCCTGAAATTCTCCAGCTGGCCCGTGGCCTCGAGGCGCGAACGCCCCGAGGTGGCCTTCAGCGATCGCAGCTGGACGCGGTTCCTGCCCAAAGTGAAGTGGGCCTCCGCGGTCCAGGCAAAGGGGCGATACCCGCCGAACGCACTGTCCGCCTTGCCCAGCAGAATGTTCCCTTCATAGACCGCGCGAAAGAGTGAATAACTCATGTCAGCCGACACGTCGCGCAGGGCAAAATCCAGCGGCATTCGCTGGTCCCCCCAGATCAATTCGCCGCGGCGCACTTCAAAACGGCTGATAGACAGCGCGAAAAGCTGCTCCATCGTCTGCTTGGGCGACGTCGCCTTTACCTTCGGCTCCGGCTGGTTTGTGGTGCCGTCGGAATAAAGAATAATGTGGACGACCGGATGATCGAGCACGACGTAGTTGAGCCCCAGCCCACTCCGCAGGAGGGACCAGGGTTTGACCTGCGCCATCAGACTGTTGACATGGGCGTACGGAATCTCTCGCGGCCCTTCCCGGCCATGGATGGTCAGTTCGCGGACTTCCACCTGGAAATGGAAGGGCACAATGTGGATGCTCCCCAGCTCGACTCGGCCGCCTGTAGTTCGCTCTAGGGTGGCGATCAAACGCTGGCGCACCAGCGCCCGAAAGGACTCCGTAGTGCTGTACCAGCCCACGCCCAGCAGCACCAGCGCACCCGCCAGCATCAGCCACAGCAGATACTTCCAGATCCTGCTCCGTGCCGGCTTTGCGCCGGTTTCACTCATTGGTTACTGCCTCGAGAAGCGGGAGTAAGCGCCTCGGCACGGATTTCGCTTCCAGCCCGCAGGTTGTGCAGCCAGGTGGTCAGCAATTGGCTGATTTTCTTCTGGGTGAGAAGCTCCTTGATTTTCCCTGTGACTTCCGCCAGGGGAACGTTCTGTGCCCCGGATTGACGAAGCTGTGGCAGTAGTTCCTGTTTGTAATAGCTCTCGATGCTCTTGGGGTCTACCGTAACCGAGGGCCGGAGGCGCGCGTCCACCAGGCGCATCAGATCGAGTTCTACTGCTACGTGGTGTCTGAGCGTTTCCTCGCTCAGCCGGTACTTGTCCAGCAGAGCCTTCCAGCCCAGATCGGTCTCGGCCTCGGCGTACTGTTTACGAATCTCAGCCACGCGCTGCGTCACTTCCTCCGGCGAGGCGTGGGGTGGGTCAGCAGCGGGCTGTTGTTCGCGCAGCAACTCCTGATCAATCAGGCGATCGAGAGCAACCTTGCGATCTTCGGCGGTCATGCGGTCCAGGGGATGTCCACCACTGAAGGCCTCGTAGCGCAGCGAGTCCTCCCAGTCACTCAGCAGAATGATGTGGCCGTTCACGGTGGCCACAATGCGGTCGATCACCTCGGCCGACCCGGACTGGACGCCGAGCGCGAGAAGCACTGCAACGCAGATCAGGATGGAAATCCTTTTACCCATCAGAAAGTCTGTCCGATGCTGAAATATACGTTGAAATGGCTGGCGTGCTGGGGCTCGAAGACGGTACTCGTCACACCGTTAACGGTGGTTGTCTTTTGGCCCGGGAACGCGGGCGGATTCAGATTGTATCCGAAATCAAAACGCACCGGGCCCACCGGTGTTTTGTAACGCACCCCCACACCGATGGCGTGAGAAATGTAGTTGTAGTCGCACTGCTTCCTGGTGGCCTCCTGGAGGCACACCCCAGGGTCCTTCTGCGACCAGCGCGCCAAGCTGTGGAACATGTCATGCACGTTGGTAAAGACGTTTCCCGCATCGTGAAAGATGGCGAAACTGATGTTGTCCTGAAAGAACGGCAGGGTCGGCGGGGGCATGCGCAGTTCAATGTTATTCACAAACAGTGCCGTGCCCCCCAGCGGAAAACCGGTGTTGGGATCGCGTGGCCCCGCCTGGTTCAGTCCAAACCCGCGATGCGAGTTTCCGCCGCCGGCAAAAAAACGTTCCGCCAGGGGCAAACACACCAGCGGCGATGGGCAATCACCCCCCGGCTGGGGATTGGTCACGAGCTGGGGCATGACCGTATTCCCGTAGGGAATTTCAATTCCAATGCGAGTAGAGCGGGCGAGAACAAATTTCTGGTCCGAGTTCCGCTTTCTCCCGATCGAGTAGTAGGTGGAATTCTGGATCAGCAAGCGGCCGAAATCAGTCTCCGAACCAAAATGGCTGTCGGCCACGCCGCCATCTACCGTGGTGTAGTTCCCTTTGGTAGTTTCCAGATCGTTGTCGCGTTTGTTGCGAATGTAGCTGAAGTTGGGAATGGCAACCCGGGTGGGCAGGGAGAGGAGCGGAATCTGGTCAGGACTGACGGTTTTACTCAGGTCGGTCGCCCGCACCCGCCGGTAGGTTAGCCGGTAGGTCATGATGCTGGCCTTGTTGATGATCTGCTCGGCCTGCACCGATCCCTCCAGCCGCTGTGAAGTAAAGGTGGTGACGTCCACCGTGTTGTCGTAAAAAGCCGTAAATGTGAGCCGCCAGTTGGGATTGTTGAACAAGCGCGGAGCGTCGTAGCTGATCAGTCCCCGCTGCTGCAGGCCGCCCACGTTGGCCTTCAGGTTCACGGTATGGTTCAGACCGCGAAAGTTGAGCCGGGTCATGCCAAACGAGACCCGCGGGCTGAATCCCGTCTTTCCCAGAGGCTGAGTATCGCTCGAGCTCGGCTGTCCCGTCTGGAATTCCACTCCCAGGCCGTAGTTGAAGGTGTAGCGCCTCGCCTCCTGCACGTTCACCAGCACGTTCTTCTTCCGCTCCCTGCTCTCCGGGTTCTGTACCGCCGTATCCACCTGGCTGAAGATACCCAGGTCGTAAAGCCGCTTCTGGGTATTCAGCATATCGATCTGGCTGAGTGGATCGTCCGGCTTGATCTGGATTTCGCGCTGCACGATAAATGGGCGGGTGTGATTCAGTCCAGCCGTGAACACATGGTCCACGATGACCTGTTCCCCGGGGTGGACGGTATAGGTGACGTCCCGGACCTGAGGGTTGGTGGTCGAACGCTTGGCCGAGGCCTCGAATGTGGCATTGGGAAAGCCATTATTGAAATAGTAATTCAGGATGATTTCACGGTCCTCGTTGATCTTCGAATAGGCAAACCCCTGTCCGGGAGAAATATTGAGATCTGGAAGTGGACTAGCCATGGCGCTTTCGCTGCCCACGATCTGCAAGGTCCCTACTTTGGTCTGGGGACCTTCTTCGATTTGCAGCGTGATCGCCAGATCGTTCTCCTTGCCTTGATAGTTGTCTTCCACCTTGGGGGTAATCGTGGCCTCCAGAAACCCATTGGCGCGATACGGGTTGGCAATGACATTGCGAACATCCGCGTTCAAGAGCGCCTGGCTGTAACGGCCATGCGCCAGAAAGCGGCCGGCAGGCTGGATTTGCATGCGGGCCCGGATTTGGTCTTCACTGAAGGTATGGTTGCCCGTGATCACCAGCTTCACCAGTTTGTGCCGTTCGCCCGCGTCGATGTTGTAGATCACCCGCATTGCGCCGGCCGACATCGGGTTCTTGTTCACCGTCACTTTGGCATCGAAGTAGCCCAGCCCCTGCACGTAGTTGAGCAGGTTGCGGCGGCCTTCGTTCAGCAAGTCATCGTCGAGCGCGTTCTCCTCGTATACCGGGACATTCTTCTTGATCTGGCTGCGGCTGATCTTTAAACCTTCGACCGCAATTTCAACCTTAGGTCCGGGCTCGATCTCGAATGCGTAGTCCACGGTATTGCTTTGCGGACGATAGGTCCGGCTGGAGATCGCGACCTGGGACAAAAGCCGGTCCTGCTTCTGATACTTTTTTCGCAACCGGTCGAGGGCGCGGCTGACGCGTTGCACGGTCACGTAGTCCCCGGTGTGCATCTTAGCAATGTCCTGAATCTGGCCCACGGAAAATCCCGCCGGACCGCTTACCGTCACGCGGCCGACTCTGGCGTGGTTCCCGGGCACGAGCCGGAAGAGCACATTCATCTGCTGGGTCTCGGCTTGCGGCTGCTCCTCGACGCCGACCGACGACTGGTAGTACCCATTCTGCTCCATTAGTTCTTTGATGCCGCCCAGTCCGCGCTCCAGCTTTTCCCGGGTGAACAATTCTCCCAACTGGAGCTTGGAGGCATTCACGATCTGGTTGGCAGCCGGGGGATTGGGAGCCCCATCCGCAAAGAGTTGGCCTACAAAGAAATTCGCCCGCATGCGGAATGTCAACCCGACTTGGCCGTCCGAGGTGCGCTCGGCTTCGGCTTGAATATCGGCAAAACGCCCGGTGGCGTGCAGCGCCTGAATGCTTTGCCGCACCTTCTCGCGTTCCAAAGGGGCACCGGCCTGTTGCGGAATTAAGTCAAGCAGTCCGGCCGTGTTGGCCGGGGGCAGGTCGGCAAAGTCAATTTTCTGAACGATCAGACCCTCGTAGGCGGCCATTCCGCCAACCATCGGCACGGGCGAAGCTGGTTCCTGGGCCGGCTGCGCCGGCGGTGCCGCGCCAGATCCGGTGGCCGGAGGCGATTGTCCCAC
>JBARIF010000732.1:0-11304 GCA_049799615.1 Terriglobales bacterium | reverse complement strand
CTGTCCCGTTAATGGTTGCGCGCGCGGTTTCTCCGTCAATGAAGAACATATCGTCGCCTTCGCCCCACCACCCCGTCGAACGCCCGAAGACGTTCAGGATTGTCCCCACGTATTGGCCCTTGCCCTTGGCCTCCATGAAAACGTAGTTATTCTTTCCATCGATATTTTTTCCGCCTGATTCGGACTCAGGAACGGCCCGGGTGAGTTCATGCCGCCACTGCGCATGAAAACGGCCTTTGTCGGCAACCCTCCGCGCATCGGAGTACTCCTGGTAGTCGATGTGGAAGTAAAGATTGGGCACGTCCTGGGTTCCGTCGTTGCTCAGCGTCAGTCGTGCCTCCTTCGCGAATGGCATCTCGAAGTAGCAGTTCATGGCGCGATCCTGCACGGTGATGGGTAGAGACCACCACGATTGATATTTCTGGCCGCGATCTTCGTACTCGAATCCGGTTCCGAAAAAGTCGCCTATAGGGACTTCCACGCTCGCTTCGCTTTCGCCGTCCCAGTACATACCGATCACCAATTCACGCAAATGAAAGGGGCTAGGCGAGTTGATGGTGAACCAGATATGCCGGATGGAACCCGCGCCCGCTATGTCCGCCAGGGTGACGGTGGACTTGGCCTTCACTTCTATCCAATCGGCGTTGCCGCCGGAGCGGTCGGCGCTCGATACCCGCCGGGAGACCGCATCACTAAAGTTGGCCAGTCCATCGAGAGGACTGCTCTGTTGCCCGGCCACAAAGGCCGAGAGGCAGGCAAAAACTACAACTGACCGGATCATGATGCTTCCTCCCGCTAGTTGCGGTAGGAACCTTACCACAGCTCTGGAACTCTTGGAGCCGATGAGAGCTCCATGAACAAAACCCGCCAGACTTTTGCCTGGCGGGCCCGGTCGATTTAGACTGCGAATTTCTATTCTAAGCCGTTTTTTTCATTTGTCTCACCTTGGCCCAACGCGCCCTCTGAGCGGCGGCGATCTTCCTGCGCGCCGCGACGGAAAGCGTTCTTCGCCGCGGTTGGGTGTAGGAACGTCCGTTGTCCAGCTTGCCTAGAACCGAAAGAGCTGCGTCAACATGTCGTAGCTGGTTGACCAGACTCGTTCGTTCCATTCTGAGTTGCGAGACTACCGACACCAGTCCCTTCAATTTTGCCATGAATCCCCCCTCGGGAAGTGATCTTAACAAAACCCCGTGCCCGATGGGAGAGAGCGTGCACCACCGCCCGAGGACGCGGCCCCCGGCCGCCGTGCTAGCGGGACTTCTTGATGTGGCGCACACTATGACCCTGGACCAGATGGAAGAGTTCTTCCGCCAGATTCTTGGTGTGGTCGCCAGCACGCTCAAATGCCTGCGCCATGAAAAGCAGGTTGGTCACCTCGTAGCTCCTGCGGCCGGCTCCCTTCTCCAGGTACTGCCGGAATACAGAATGACAGACCTGGTCCATGTCGTAGTCCATCTTGATGACCGATTCAGCCAGTCCCAGATCGCGGCTCACGAATCCCTGGTGAACCCGAACCAGCATTTCCTGCAAAACCTGCGCCATCTCAATCAGAAATGCGGATTCTTTCGAGTTTAGCGGCGCCGGCAAGCCGTGAATCCGCTGCACCACCGACCAGATCAAGTCGCCAATGCGCTCGAGATCGATGGTAAATTTCAGGCAGGCGAGAAGTTCGCGGGCCTCGGCTTCGGGCACCTGGGTGACCGCGGCGGGCGTGGCATCATCGACCTGTCGCTCGATCTGGTCCAGTTCTTTCTCGCACTGTCGCACCGCCAGAAAGGCGATGCGCGAGCCGCTCACGATATAATCCCGGGCATTAAAGGCGGCATCCTTGGCGATCAGGCAGGCGCGCAGAGCGGTGTCGATCGCCTGCTGGCTCGCCTTGGACTTCTCCTTGCCTGGTCGCTTCATGGCAGCATCATTGAGGGTAAAATTCAGGCTAGCAGAGTCTGACCACTGAGGCCAGTCCGGCGGCGAACAACTGGGAACCAGGAGCTGGAAACTAACAACTGGCTTTATCTGACTTGCTTCTGACCAGAAACTACGCAATCAGTCACGTAACGGGAAACCCTGGCAAGCTACCAGCAACAGGTCGTCCAGCGCGTCCACGAATTGGCGGATGAGATCACTTCTCCTTTACATCCAAGGTCAAATGCCGTGGGCGAGGGCGCCCGCGCCACACCTGCCCTTTGACTTATACTTGCCCCAACACCTGGGGCAACCGGCCCGCTACGGAGATTCCCGGACGATGGTGACTGGCAACGTCCAGGCAGTGGAGCTGGTCTTCCTGTTGTTGCTGCTTTTCGTGGTCGCGTTCGGAGCGCTGGCGCGAAAGCTTCAGGTCCCGTACCCCATCGTGCTCGTAATCGCGGGAGGGCTGCTCGGCTTCGTTCCCGGAATTCCGAGAATCGCGCTCAACCCTGACCTCATCTTCTTCGTGATTCTTCCGCCGCTGCTTTATTCCGCGGCCTGGGTTACTTCCTGGCGCGAATTCTCCTACAACCTGGTCAGCATTCTGCTGTTGGCCTTTGGCCTGGTGATTTTCACTGTGATCGGGGTCGCGGAGAGCGCGCACTGGCTTTTCTCCGGGTTCGACTGGAAACTCGGACTGGTGTTGGGCGCCGTCATCGCACCCACGGATGCAATCGCAGCCACCTCGATTGCGGAACGCGTTGGCATCCCCAGGAGAGTCACGGACCTCATCGAAGGCGAGAGCCTGGTAAACGACGCGTCTGGTCTGTTGGCCCTGGAATTCGGCATCGCCATCGTGCTGCGGAACGAAACTCCAACGCCCGCCGGCGCCATCACGCGGCTGGTTTACCTGATCCTGACCGGCATCGCTGTTGGCCTGGCGACGGGTTGGATCGTGAACTGGATCGAACGCCGTATTGATGATGGTCCGATCGAGATCGCCATCAGTATTTTAGTTCCCTACGCCGCCTACCTGACGGCGGACCGACTCCACGCCTCCGGCGTGCTTGCGGTAGTGGTCTGCGGACTTTATCTCAGTCGCAGGAGCTCCGGGTTCTTCTCACCCCAGGTGCGGCTCCAGGCCTGGGCGGTCTGGGAGGCCCTCGATTTCATTCTCAATGGTCTGGTCTTTGTGCTGATCGGACTGCAACTGCCTTACGTCTTGGCCGGAATTCACGACTACAGCCGCGGTACACTCTTTCTTTACGGCGCCCTGTTCAGCGCCTTGGTCATCGCCTTGCGAGTAGTGTGGGTCTTTCCCGGGGCGTATGTCGCCTACTGGACTCGAACCCGTCTGCTTCACCAGAAGCTGACTTGCCCCACTGTGCGGGGAATTCTGGTCTTGGGTTGGACCGGCATGCGCGGTGTGATTGCGCTCGCGGCCGCCATTGCACTGCCTCAAACCCTGGCGGATGGCAGCCCGTTTCCGCAGCGCAACCTGATCGTCTTTCTGGCTTTCTCTGTGATTCTGGTGACCCTGGTGCTGCAGGGGCTGACCCTGCCCTGGCTGGTCCGCATTCTGGGCATCGCCGATGCCCCGGGCTCCAACCTGGAGGAGGAAAACGCACGCCGGGAAATACTCGAGGCCGCGCTCGCTTACCTGGATGAATCGCGCCAGAAAGATGCGGGGGAATTCGGTGCCATCTACGAGGACCTTACCGGCCACTATCGCCACCGTCTTTCCGACGTCATGGGAAGAGAAGATACCGCGAACAGCGTCAGCCCCGAACACCACGAACGTTTGACGCGTATTTCCCGCGATCTGCTTCGGCTGGAACGCCAAACCGCGGTCCGTCTGCGCAACCAAGGCCGCATCAACGACGAGACTCTGCGCCAACTGGAGCATGAGCTTGACTTGCGCGAGGCCGGCCCCGGTGATGCCTGAGGACTGTGCTCTAGACTGGAGCTTCGACTAGGGGGAGAAATACCTGAAAACGCGTGTCTCCAGGCTTTGAAGTGACCTGGATCGTGCCTCGATGCTTCTTTACGATTCGCAATACCGTGTCCAGACCCAGACCGGTTCCCTCTCCAACTGCCTTGGTGGTAAAAAAAGGTTCGAAAATGTGTGCCTTTACTTCCGGCGAAATTCCCGGGCCATTGTCGCCAATCTCGACTACCACGCAGGTGTCATCACGGTAGGTGCGAACCGTCAGCTCACCTTTTCCGCCCATGGCATCAATCGCGTTGTCGATGAGGTTGGTCCAGATCTGATTGAGCTCGCTGCCGAATGAGTTCACCAGCAGTGGGACCTTGTTATACTCGCGCCGCACCGTCACCCCGCGCTTGAGCTTGTGATGCAGAATGGTAAGCGTATTCTCCAGGCCTTTGACGATATCCACATTTTGCGCCGGCGTCTGGTCCATGTACGTGTATTCCTTGACTGCCCGCACCAGGTCGGAGATACGCGCCGTGCTGCTTTCGATTTCGTTCAACAGATTTGCAATCTCGACCGAGGCCGCGATCCGGACCAGGGCAGCCCGAGCCACGTCCGCGTCCAGAGTGGCGAACAGTGACTCCAGCACCTCCGGCTTAACACCCCTGCGCGCCAGATCGGACGCCAGTTGCCAAAGGTCGCTTTGCCCATGACTGCGTAACAAGGAATCGATCTGATCTTCCAGGTCACTGGTGGCCAGCGTGTCGAGCGGATTTTCGTTCGGCTGCATGAACGAAGCTTCCAGCTTTTCGATTTCTGATTTCTGGGCAGCCGTAAGCTCATGCTTTCCCAGTTCCTGGACTGCGCTTTTGATTCGGTGCAGGGCTTCGCGTAGCAGGCTGGCCGCGCGCTTGGCGGCCGAGGCGGGATTGTTGAGTTCATGAGCCAGGCCTGCGGATAGCTTGCCCAAGCCGGCCAACCGGTCGCGTTGTTGCTCTACCCGGGTAACCTCGCGGATCCGGTCGGCCATGACGCCCACCAACCTCTGGGTGAGCTCCGGCATTTTCTGTATCAGTTCCGGAAAACGTGCCGAGGGAAACTTCAGGATGCGGGAATCCGTGAGCGCCCGCCCGGTTACTACCGATTTCTTCATTCTGGAGAAAGGCAGCACTCCGGTGACGGCGCCGGCCGCGAACGGAATTACGAAAGTTTCGCCGTTGATGTCGCCGCGCGCCTGCAGTTGCCCTTCAAGGACCACCACCATCGAGTCCGCCGGATCTCCCAGTTGCAAATACACATCTCCCAGCTTCAGCTTTATCTCCTGGGCATGGCTGATGAACCAATCCAGTTGATCGTCAGGCAAACCCTCAAACGCCGGGATGCGCAGCAGTTCTGATTTTTCGACCATTCGCTCTACACCTTGCTCAAGTACTGATGAATGAACTGCACCGCCACCGATCCTTCGCCCACTCCGGAGGCCACGCGCTTGACCGAACCGTGGCGCACATCACCCACCGCAAAAATTCCGGGCACATTGGTCTCCAGCAAAAAAGGGTCCCGCTCCAGCCCCCAGCCCTTGGGGCGTTGCCCGTCGCGTATGAGGTCCGGACCGGTCAGGATGAAACCGCGTTCGTCGCGTTCGATCAGGCCCGCCAGCCAGTCAGTTCTCGGCAGCGCGCCAATAAAGATGAACATCGAGGAGGCCGGAACGCGCTCGATCTTGTTGGTGTCGGAGCATAACACCGAAATCTCTTCCAGGTGAGTAGCGCCGTGGCCCTCGACCACGCTGGCGTGTGCCCAGATCTGTATGTTGGGAGTCTCCTTGATCTGGTCGATGAGATACTGCGACATGGTGCTGGCCAGCGAATCCCCGCGCACCAGAATGACCACGCGCTCCGCGTACTTGGCGAAGTTCATGGCCGCCTGGCCCGCCGAATTCGCGCCGCCCACCACGTAAACAATCTCCCCCTCGCAGGACAAAGCTTCGGTGGCGCCGCCGCCATAATAAATTCCCGCACCCTGCAGGCGGGCGATGCCCTCCGCCTCAAGCTTGCGCCACTGCACTCCGGTCGAAATCATCAGAGCGTGACACGAAATTTCGTTCCCGTCCGCCAGCTTGATGATCCGGTATGACCCTTCCGTGCGGGCGCTGACTGCTTCGAGCGGCGACAGGATTTCCACTCCAAAACGCTGCGCCTGCACCACTGCGCGGCGCGCCAGATCATTCCCGCTCAGTCCCGCTGGAAATCCCAGGTAGTTCTCAATGCGTGAACTCATCCCCGCCTGGCCGCCGGGCGCTTCCCGCTCGATTATCACCGTATGTAGACCCTCGGATGCGCCATAAACTGCGGCCGCCAGGCCCGCCGGTCCTCCTCCCACAATCGCCAGATCATAAAAATTTGTCTGCGCCCGGGTCCGCAATCCCACCTTCTTGGCAACATCGGCGGGAAGGCTCTCCAGAAGTTTGGTCCCATCCGGAAAAAGCACAACCGGGAGCTCAGACGCCTCCGGCCCGAGCGCTTCCAGCAGTCGTTTGGTCTCCGGATCGTTGGCGGAAATCTCTACGTCGATCCACTGGTAGGGAACGTGGTTCCGTGCCAGGAAGTCGCGCAAGTCATACGACCGCGGCGACCAGCGCGTGCCCAGCACCCGGATGCCTTCGTAAGTAGGACGATAGGAAGCCTGCCAGTCATCCAGCATGTCGTCGAGCTGCGGATACAAGTGCTCCGTCGGGGGATCCCAGGGTTTCAGAAAAAAATAATTGATGTTGGCCTGGTTGATGGCGCTGATGGCGGCGTTCATATCAGCATAAGCGGTCAGCAATGCCCGCTTCGCCTTGGGAAAGATCCGCATTCCTTGCTGCAGAAATTCCACGCCGTCCATGCGCGGCATGCGCTGGTCGGCCAGCAGCAGGGCCACGCTGTCATTGCGCACCTTCAACTGCTTCAGCAAGTCCAGTGCGCCCTCCGGAGAATCGCTTCCAATCACCCGGTATTCCGCGCCATATTTCGACCGCAAATCCCGCTCGATCGAACGCAAGACGTCGGAGTCATCATCCACACTCAACAGAATTGGCTTCGCCATGATTCAAATCCAACTTTAATGATGGAGGTATTTCTAGAGTTCTGGATACCTGAACGGTTTTTAGATGCAGGAAACCTCTGCCCGGAACCACGGCTCTCGCTGAGACGACAAAACCACGCAGGGCTGGTCCCCTGACCCGCCCTGGCCAAGCGCAGCTCCGCCATCTGGGTTCAATGTTGGCGTTACGCAATTCGACTGCGCAAAATCCAATTACAGTGAATTGGTGCGCGCGATGTTGCCCAGCATGGCCGCGCTGGGCTTGATGGTTCTCCGTTGCGTGGACCTATCGACTGCCACAATCCCGAACTTGGGCTCGAACCCGGACATCCACTCGAAGTTATCGAGCAGCGACCAGGCCACATAGCCGCGCACATCCACGCCATCGTCAATGGCGCGCTTCAGTCCCGCCAGAGCGCGCTGAACATATTCCACGCGGCGGCGGTCGTCGGTGGTGGCAATGCCGTTTTCCGTCACCATGAGCGGCACGCCGGCCTCCTTACTCGCGTAGCGAACCACTTCCTCAACACATTCCGGATAGAACTCCCAGCCCACCTGCGTAACTTCAGCGCCTTTAGGAGGAGGCAAGTCCTTTTTCCCGACGATCGACCGCGAATAAGTCTGCACGCCCAGATAGTCGCACTGTTTCGCAACCTCAAGCCAGGGGCCGTAGACATCGGCGCGCTTTTCGGCCAGGTGACTGTCCTCGGGCGCCGGCTGGTCGGCCGACATCGCCAGGTTGAAGCCCACCGGCATGTCGCCCCTCACCGATTTCATCGCCGCCTTGCCTTTGTGATGCGCCGCCATCACCCCATCCCGAATCCTCTTTTGGTCCCCGATAAAGAAGCTCGCGAATTCCGGGGCATTCAGTTGCTGCCTTACCGTAATCAGACTCGCTTTGAGCCCTTCAACCAGGTTCGACATTCCCGCCAGACTGATCCAGTTCAGCAGTTGGGGAACATCAGGTTCATTGAAGGTGGACGCATATCCCACCAGATCGCCCAGGTGCCTGGTGGCTTTCTCGCAAAAGCGGGCATAAAGGTCCGGGGCAGCGGGATTCTGCCACCCTCCCTTGTAGGCGAACCAGCGCGGCATGCTGAAGTGCGAATAAGTCAGCAGCGTGGTCAGGTGATGCTCGTGGCAGGTGGCCAGCATGCGCCGGTAGTGTTCCAACTCGGCGTTGGAAAAGAATCCTTCCTCGGGTTCAATGCGCGCCCATTCCAGGGAAAAACGATAGGTGTTAAACCCAAGATCGGCCAACATGCTTATGTCCTGAGGATAGAGGTGGTAGTGGTCGCAAGCGTCGCCCGAAGGTTCTTTAAAAATGCTTCCCGGCAGGTGCTCGACCAGCCACAGGTCACTGCTGGTGTTGTTGCCCTCCACCTGATGCCCCGCGGTCGCGCAACCCCAGAGAAACTTTTCGGGAAAGGCCTTGCCTTTCCCAGCCGGGCCGGAGGCCGCTGACGCGGATTTTTCGCGCTGACCCGCCTGGGCGAGGGCGTTCCTTCCTATCATTCCCACGACCGTGGCCGCAGAGGCGCCTCGCAACAGGCTGCGCCGGCTTATCGATCTCGATGTCGATTCGGCAACCGTCCCTTCTCCTTCTTTCTCTTTCATATCCGCCCTCCGCTCCTGAGGATATCCGACAAATTGCTCACGCCGTCCTGCGGGCAGCGACAACGGCCGCGGACTTGGACGGAAGAACCTTACACCCACCCGCCATCGATCACATAACTCTGATTCGTGATCGCGCCGCTGTCATCGGCCGCCAGAAAAAGCACCAGCCGGGCAACCTCTTCCGGCGATATCATCCGCTTGAGCGCCTGGCGGCTCAAAATCTCGGCTTTGTAGGCTTCGGTAAACCACAACTGCTTCTGGCGCTCGGTAAAAATTGCGCCGGGAAGAACGCAGTTTACGCGAATGTTGTCCGCCCCGAGTTCATGGGCCAGGGTGCGCGTGAGTCCAACAATCGCGGCCTTCGCGGCGATATATACCGGCATCCCAACCGACGGGACTATCCAACTGATGGAGCTCATGTTGATGATGGACCCTCGACCCGCTTTCTTCATCACCGGAATCACCGCCTGGCTGGCGAAGAACTGGTGCTTGAGATTGACAGAGATCGATTGGTCCCAATACTCCGGGGTCACGGCCTCCACGGCATGGCGAGCGTCGTTGGCCGCATTGTTGACTAGCACGTCCACCGTTTTGAATTTCGCGATGGTCTTCTCTATGCATTTCCGCAGGGCGTCGGTGTCGGTGAGATCGCACCGCAAAAAACAGGGCTCCGGATCGCTACCCGTGCGAATCCTTTTTGCCAGTTGTATTCCGGCATCCTTCTGGAGGTCCAGAAACGTCACTCTCGCGCCCTGGCGGGCAAACTGCTCTACGATCTTTTCGCCAATGCCACTGGCGCCGCCGGTCACCACCACCACTCGTCCGCGCAGGCTGGGGTAGGAGGCGCATTCCACTTGCCGGTCTTCTGTCATCCGCTTCTCTCTGGGAGTCGCTAGTAAGTCGCGCGGCCGCCGCTCAGGTCAAATACCGCCCCGGTGGTGAAAGAGTTCTCTTCCGATACCAGCCAGGCCACCATGGCCGCGATCTCATCGACCTTAAGAAAGCGTCCCCGCGGAATTTTGGACAGCATGTAGTCGATATGCTCCTGCGATATCTGTTCGAAAATTCGGGTGCGGGCCGCCGCTGGCGTAATGCAGTTGACGGCAATGTTCTGCTCGGCCAATTCCTTGCCTAATGACTTGGTCAGAGCGATCACGCCGGCCTTGGCCGCACTGTAGGCGGAGGCGTTGGGATTTCCTTCCTTACCCGCAATGGATGCCACATTCACGATCCGCCCATATTTCCGCTGCAGCATGAAAGGTACGACCGCGCGGCAGCATAGAAATACGCCGGTCAAATCCACGTCAACAATCTGCTTCCAGACCTCCACCGGATATTCCCAGCACTTCAGGTTGGGACCTGAAATCCCCGCGTTGGCCACCAGAATATCGATCCTGCCAAACTTTTCCGCGGTCGAAGCAGCAGCGGCGCCAACACTCTCAGCCTCGGTTACGTCTGCAGTCACGGCGTCGACCGTGCCAAGGCCACTGAGTTCTCTCACGGCGGAAGAGAGCAGTTCTCCGTCGCGGTCCCAGAGCGTGACCGAAGCGCCCGAGACTAGAAAACGCCGCGCCACGGCGAGGCCTATGCCCTGCGCTCCCCCAGTAACGATCGCATGGCGATTGGTTAGATCTATGTTGTTCATTCGATGCCCTGACTCGTCTCCCAACCAGGCTCAGAAAGCGGCTCGGAGGCGATCATTACGGATGGAAATGGAATATCCCCAGCGGCACACTGGGGCGAAATAATAGCACGCTGGCAGGTTGGCGATGAGGCTGAGCTCGGAGTGAATTTGAAATTCTCCCGGGAAAGAATCCTCGAGGTTGGCGGAGATCCGGAAATTCTGCTTCTGACAGCTTGGGCGGTGGAGGCACCTACGTGAGTTCTGGCCCCGCTTCATAAAAAAGGCCAGAGCAATGGTTGCTCCGGCCCAAACCAACCTACTGCTCTTGCATGCTAGAAGCTGAAGATGGTGTCGAACTGCCAGCGTTTGAGCCAGCGCTCCTCCGTCGGACTCTGGGCGGTCACGATCTGGCGCCCAATCAGGCCAGTGACTCCGAGTTGCACGTGGGGATAGGCCTGATAGAGGCCTTCCACGCGGTGCTCGATCACGTTGGTCGGCTGCCTCAAGTCGCTGAAGTTGAACGCGGAGAGCACCGCATCCCGCTCGATGCGCGCGAAAGTGTAGCCCAGCATAAGGTCACCCTTGTTCTTAGTCTGGCCGACCTTAAACTCTCCCCAGTAGCCATGACGCTGACGTGAATCGCAGGTGGGAGGTGCCACTGCGGCAGCGGTGAAAGCCGAGAGATTGCCGCAGGCTTTGGTGTTTTGGACATAGTCAAACAGGGCGTAAACAGGCCATCGTTTGACGCCCGTGTCGAAGTCCAGGCGAGCGATCGCGTCCACGATGCCGTATTGCGAGGCGAAAACGCGCTTGCCGGCGATGACTCCGAAATTGTTGGTGTCGGTGGAGCCGCCGAAGCTAAAAGTGCCGCCGCCCGCGGTCGCTATGCCGTTGGTGGCGAATCCGTTACCACCAAACTGGTTCTGTGCGATGGTATCGGCGTTATGAAAATCATAGTACGCAACGTTGGCCCCCAATTTAACTCTGGGTAGGAGGGTCAAACCGGCCTGGACCTGGCCACCTTCCATGTAAGTATCGGGACCGCCACCCACTTCAAACATTGGACTCCCGATGGCGATCACCGCAAAGTGGTTAACAAAACCACTCTTCCAATCCCAGGCCACTGCCGCGCTCCCGCCTT
>JBARIF010000731.1:0-4954 GCA_049799615.1 Terriglobales bacterium | reverse complement strand
GTCGTCAGTTGTCGGTCGTCAGTTGTCGGTCGTCAGCCAGCCAGGGCAACACCGACAGCGGAAAGCTGACGACTGACGACCGACGACTGCTCTTGGTGGTACTAAAGTAACTCTTTGTCTACCTGGGAACTGATCCGCAGCAAGCTCAGCCACTAAAATGCGGAATATCAATGATCTCAAGGCGTCAATGGCGGATCGCTTACATCGTCGGCGTAATCCTGATCTATGCCAGCGTATCGCTGAGCATGTCGGCCGGGTTCGGGTTACTCGCCTTCGGTGATATTGCCCAGTTTTCGTTGCTGTTTGTAGCCTTCCTGCTCATGGTAGGGAACGCGGTTTCGAACCGCGGCCAAGTCCGGCTGTTTTGGGGCCTGATGGCGCTGGGCTGCCTGTTGTGGTCGACAAATCTGGCCTTGTGGACGCTGTACGAAGTGATTTGGCGGCGCCCCATTCCTGATCCGTTCATCGGAGACGCAATCCTTTTTGTTCACGTCGTGCCGTTCATGGCGGCGGTGGCGCTGCGTCCTCACCTATCAGAGGAAAAGAAGCTTTACTTCAGCACTTTGAACTTCCTGACGCTGCTGGCGTGGTGGGTCTTCCTCTACGCCTACATCGTGTTTCCGGACGAGTACGTGGTGCTCAATGTTTCCGTTTACAGTCCGCACTACGATCTGCTTTATCTGGTGGAAAATCTGGCATTCCTGGTCGTGCTCGGCATGCTGGCGTGGAACGCCCGTGGCGCATGGCGGGAGATCTACTGGAACTTGTTTGTGGCTTCGGGACTCTACGCGGTGAGTTCACTGGCGCTGAATGCGGCCATTGCTCGCGGTCAATATCACACGGGCAGCATCTATGACATCCCATTCATTGCCTCGGTATGCTGGATGATCTGGGCCACGTGGCTGGCGCGCGAAACCAAGCCGCCTTCGCAACCGGCGCCGTCAGAGCGCTCGCGCTGGCAAATGCTCGCTCCCCGACTGGCGATGCTGGCGATGCTTTCCCTTCCCGTGATGGGTTACTGGGCATGGTTTCGCGAACCGGGGGCGCCCAACCTGCGACAGTTCCGCCTGCTGGTCACGCTGGCAGCCATGGTGGTCCTGGGGCTCTTCGTATTTCTTCGCCAATTCCTGATGGACCGGGAACTGGTACGACTGCTGGAAGAGTCGCGCTCCAGCCTGGAAAATATGAAACGTCTGCAGAGCGAACTGGTGCAGCGGGAGAAACTGGCGTCGCTGGCTCAACTGGTGTCGGGAGCAGCGCACGAGATCAACAACCCCCTGGCTGCGATCCTGGGATATTCCGAGTTGCTGGCGGCGCAGGCAGGTCTGGATTCGGACCAGGCCAACATGGCGCGCAAAATCGGCCAGCAGGCCAGGCGAACCCGGGAACTCTTGTCCAGCCTGCTCAGCTTTGCCCAGCAGTCGCCCGGAGAAAAGGCGCTGCTGGATATGGGCTCGGTCGTGCAACGAGCTCTGCAGATGAGAATGCTGCGCACGGAAAACAAGAACATTCATGTGGAGAGCCGGATTGCGCCCGGGCTCCCGCAAATCTGGGGCAATGTCAATCAACTTTTCCAGTGCTGCGTGGAAATTATCGGGAATGCGACTGACGCTCTGGAAGAGGTGGGCGGCGGGACTCTTTCTGTCAGCGTGATCGAGGAAGGTGACGAACTGGTGATGGAGTTTTCCGATTCCGGCCCGGGCATCCGGGACCCGCAGCGTATCTTCGATCCCTTCTATACCACCAAAGCTGTCGGGAAAGGCATGGGACTGGGGCTGAGCGTCACTTATGGTGTCGTCCAGGACCACCAGGGACAGATCAGCTGTGAGAACCGTCCTGAAGGCGGAGCGGTTTTCGTACTTCGTTTTCCCGCGGCAAAGCAGGCGGCACCGAAGATGGCCGAGGCCGCCCAGGTGTATGGCCTGATTTCTGATTTCTGATTTCTGATTTCTGGTTTCTGGTTCTAGATTTCAGATTCTAGATTTCAGATTTCACTTCTCACCGCTTCGCGACCCACAAAATGGATCAGAACTCTTCCACGGTAGGAACCTGTCGAGCTGCGCTCGACTGGGCGGACGGGGGCGTCCGCCCCTACGTATGGCGGCTTCTTGTAACATGAAGGCGATGCCGTCCGCTCTCATCCACAGCAGCGCCCGGGTGTTGGAGTTCGAGTCTCTGCTCGAGTTGGTCCGTGGATACGGATCTTCGCCGCTGGGGCGGGAGCGGGCGGCTGCGCTGGCTCCCTCCATCGATCGCCGGTGGATTGAAAATCAGCACCAGCTCACCAGCGAAATTCGGGAATTCCGGCGCGTGGGAGGACGCTTTGAGTTCTCCGGGCTGCTGAATATCTCAACTCAGGTCGAGAAGGCGCGCATTCACGGCGCAGTCCTCGAAACCACGGAGATTCGCGATGTGGTGCTGGTGATAGACCGCGCGGCCGAGTGGCGGGAGATCGCTCTGAATCCGCCGGCGGCAATGAAAGTGGTGTGGACCGCGGTGGCGGAGCTTTCATCCGGCATTATCGACTTCACCGAATTCCTGCGCAGCTTTCGCAACAAGATCCAGCCCGACGGCACGCTTGAAGACCGGGCCTCGCCCGAGCTGGCGCGAATCCGGCGCGAGATCGAACGGCAAAAGAGGACGATCCAGGAGTCACTGCGCGGCTATCTACGACGGCTCTCCGAAGGCGGCGCGGTCCAGGACGAACTGATCACGATCCGCGGCGAGCGCTTCGTGATCCCGATCAAGATCGAGCAGAAGCGCCGCGTGCAGGGCGTGATTCACGGAGCCAGTTCCAGCGGGCAGACCGTCTTCGTCGAGCCTCTGGAAACCATTGACCAGAACAATGAACTGGTGCGCTTGCTCGATGAAGAAATGGCGGAGATTCACCGCATCCTGTTGGAGATGACGCGCCGCATCGGCGAAAACTCCGAGCCGATCCTGAAGGCGGTGGAGGTGTTGGGTGAACTGGAGTTGCAATTCGCCAAGGCCCGCTTCGCCGAAGAGTACGGCTGTGTGCCAGCGAGGATCTACCCGGCAAATTCGGGGGGCGAGACTTCCGGAGCCCCAGCCCCTGGGGAACCTGCACGAGGACTGGTCCTGCGCGGCGCCCGCCACCCGCTGCTGGAACGCAACCTGAAGGCAAAGGGCGGGCACGTCGTTCCCGTAAGCATCGAGCTCGAGGGTGAGCGACTGGAGCTGGTCATCACCGGTCCCAACACCGGCGGAAAAACTGTGGCCTTGAAAACGGTTGGCCTGATGGCGCTGATGGCGCAGGCGGGCATTCCCATCCCCGCGGATCGCGCCGAGTTGCCGGTGTTCGATGCCGTGCTGGCCGACATCGGGGACTACCAGTCCATCGAACAGAACCTTTCGACATTCTCCGCCCACGTCACCAACATCGACTTCATCTCCCGCACTGCGACCGGGAACTCGCTGGTCTTGCTGGATGAACTGGGCTCAGCCACCGATCCAGAGGAAGGAGCGGCGCTGGCGGTCGCGATTGCCCAGCACTTCCGCCGCATCGGCTGCGTGACGGTGATTTCCACGCATCACACCTCGCTGAAAGTCTTCGGCGCGAATACCCCGGGCGTGGTGAATTCTTCAGTCGGATTCGATGAAGCCACGCTGCAACCGACTTACGAATTGAAGATCGGTGTGCCGGGAGCGTCAGCGGGCATCAACATCGCGCAGCGCCTGGGGCTGAATCCGTCCATCATCGAGGCGGCGCGTTCGAAGCTGGGGACGCAGGCTCGCGATGTGGGTCAGTTTCTCGACAGCCTGCATGCCAATTTACGCGAGGCCGAAACGGAACGCCTTCGCCTGAAGGCCCGCGAGCACGAACTGGAGCGCGAAAAGGCGAATCTTGCCGCCGAGGGACGGAAAGAGCAGCAGGCGAAAATCAGGGAGATGGAGAAAAAACTCGAGACCCTACTGCGGGATTTCGAGTACCAGGCACGGGAGATGGTGAACGCCGTCCAGGACCGGGCCGCATCGCAAAAGCTGTCGAAAGATGCCGAGCGGCGGATTTCGAAGCTGAGGCGGGAATTCGGTGAACAGTTCGATTCCACCGTGGTGGCGCACAGCACCGGCGCCGACCGGGGAGATCCCAATGCGCAACCGCAGCTGGTGAAGCATGTTTCCCAGGGCGACACGGTCAAGCTCAAGTCGGTAGGCCGGCCTGCCGTGGTGAGCCGCCGCATCGACGAGAATCATTTTGAAGTCGAAGTCGGCGCCATGAAGATGAAGATCGCGCGCGACGACATTGCGGAAGTGCTCTCGCGGGCAGCGGATTCGCCGGTCAAAGCCGCCCGGGCGCGCGGAATCTCGGTGTCTTTGGAGCAGGAAGGTGCCAGCGTGCCGTCAGAGATCAATGTCATCGGGCGCACCGTGGACGACGCCACCCGCGAGGTGGAGAAGTTCGTCGATCGCGCATTCCTGGCCGGTTTGCCGCGGGTGCGCGTGGTGCACGGCAGCGGCATGGGTATTTTGCGGAAGGCGTTACGGCAGTATTTGCAGAAGCATCCCCACGTGGAATCGGTGACGGAGCCTCCGCAGAATGAAGGTGGTGGCGGGGCGACGGTAGTGGAACTGCGGGTGTAGGCTCGCGGTGGTATAGGGGTGCTTCGACTGCGAAGGACCTCTAATACCCTCATGCGCGCTCGACGAACATATTGCGTTTACATCATGGGCAGCCTATCCGGAACTCTCTATATCGGGATGACAGGCAACCTCCACAAGCGGGCCTTCGAGCACCGGTTTCACCGGATTGAGGGTTTCACCGACGATTACGATGTTGACCGCCTTCTCTACTGGGAATCTTACGATGACGTTCACAAAGCGATTGGGCGTGAGAAACAGCTCAAGGGTTGGCGCCGGGCGAAGAAAATTGGTCTGATCAGTCCATCAACCCGCACTGGCTGGACTTGAGCAAAGAGTGGTACCCCTGGATGGA
>JBARIF010000730.1:0-10232 GCA_049799615.1 Terriglobales bacterium | reverse complement strand
CTCATGGTCAGCAGTTTGTTGAGTGCGCCACGCTCTTTAAAGGCGCCGGTCCGCTGCAGGTTGTCCAGTTTCAAGTAAATGGAATTGCCGGTGAGATGCGAAAAAGTGGCGGAGAGAGTGCAGGGCGAAAGATAGATCGAAGGGCGAATGCGCTCCAGGGCAGC
Organism: Terriglobales bacterium; assembly: GCA_049799615.1. Classification (GTDB taxonomy): domain Bacteria; phylum Acidobacteriota; class Terriglobia; order Terriglobales; family Acidobacteriaceae; genus JAIQFF01. The sequence goes on along the minus strand of JBARIF010000730.1, from coordinate 10,068 downwards.
TTGAACGTCGGCGAGAGTGATCATGGACTTGGTAGCAGCATTCTACAGGGAGAGACGTTGGTGTGGCGCGGGCGCCCTCGCACGCGACTGCCGCCAGTCAAAGTCAAAAAAGCCAAAGTCACGAGCCGCGGGCGGGCGCCCGCGCTACACAGGCGGTTCGCCTAGGCTTCTACGGGCGCACCGGTTGCAACGGGCAACTTTGCTTCCTGCCAGGCGCCAAATCCGCCGCTGACGTTGACCACGTTCTGAAAGCCCGCGCGCTGCAACAGGCTGCAGGCAATCATGCTGCGATAGCCGCTCTGGCAGTGGACCGCCAGCGGAACATTGGGGTCAACTTCCGGCGGAGAAATCCGGAAGCGGTCCAGCGGCCACCAGGCAGCTTCTTCAATGTGACCGGCCATAAATTCCGCTTCGCGGCGCACGTCGAGCACCTGCATTCCGTTTTTTGGCAGTTGCCGCTGCAACTCCTGCACCGTGATCTCCCGCAAGGTCGCCAGGTCGAGTCCCGCGCCCTTCCAGCCGGAAACGCCGCCTTCCAGGTATCCGCGTTCGGCTTCGATGCCAACCCGGGCCAGGCGAAGGCGGGCTTCAGTCAACTGCTCCGGGGTATCGGCGATGAGCACGGGTCGCGACGACAAACCGAGAATCGTTCCCGCCCAGGAAGCAAATTGTCCAGACAATGGAATGTTGACGGAGCCGGGCACGTGCCCGGCGGCAAACTGCTCTCCGGGACGTATATCCAGCGCGATCACGCCCTCGTCCAGCATGGATTTCAGTTCGGCGGGCGCGACTGCTTTCAGTTCCGGCAGGTCGGAGAGCGCGGGCGCTCCTCCGCGATTGATCTCCGCATCCTGCAGGAAATATTCGGGACGTTCCGGCAGATTGCTGGTCAACTGCTGGATGAACTCTTCGCGGGTCGGGATTTGCAGAGCGTAGTTGGTGAGGCGTTCCGTACCAATCGTGGACGAACGCTCGGCGCGCATATTGCGGCCGCAGAGCGAGCCAGCGCCATGGGCGGGATACACCAGGACCTGGTCCGGCAGCTTCAGCAGTTTGTCATGCAGGCTGTCGAAGAGCATGCCCGCCAATTGCGGGGGCGTCAGCGTCCGGGACAGATCGGGACGGCCCACATCGCCGATAAAAAGCGTGTCCCCGGTCAATACGGCCCACGGTTTCGGCGCCCTCTCATCGTCACTGGTGACCACCAGGCAGATGCTCTCCAGGGTGTGGCCCGGGGTTTCGAGGACCTTGATGTGCGCCTTGCCGAAAACCAACTCGAAGCCATCCTGAACGGCGACGTGCGGAAATGTGGCGCCGGCCTGTGCGCCGAAATAAATCTGGGCCCCGGTACGGGCGGCGAGTTCCTTGTGGCCGGAGACAAAATCGGCGTGCAGGTGAGTCTCGACAATGTGACGGATGGTAAGGCCGTTTTCCTGTGCGGCCTTTAGATAAAGGTCTACGTCGCGCTGAGGATCGACCACCACTGCTTCGCCCTCAGACCCGAGCATGTAAGAGGCGTGAGCCAGGCAACCGAGATAGAACTGTTCGAAATACATGCGTTCATGATAACTCCGAACCCGCCGGAGGCAGTACCGGGACATGCGTTGGCCCGGACGCCCTCGTCCGGGCAGGCGAGCGCAGCTCGCCGAGCTCCTTGCGAAGCTTCGCTCCCCTGGGCAGATGAGGACATCTGCCCCGACGTGAACGTGGAAACTTTTCCACACAGCATTGAGTTAGAATCGCGGGCAACCGACGTCGCAGCCTGGAAACGCAGTGCGCCGTCCTCTCCCGGAGGTAGCTGATGTACCGCTCTTCGTCCAGTAGTGCCGCAAGCGCCAACTCATGGCTGGATGCGCAGTCCGCCGTCCGCGGGCTCACGCAGGACTTCGCCACAGCTTTCAATACCGGGAACTATGACCAGGCGGCAGCCCTGTTTACATCGGATGGCTTTCTGATGCCGCCGCAACGCGAATTGGTACAGGGACAGAAGCCGATTGAGTTGATGCTTGGCAAGCTCGGCGAAGCCGGATACCAGAACCTTCGCCTGGAAACGGTCCGCGTGGAAGAGTCGGGCGACATGGCGGTGGAAATAGGCCGCTACACGGCTGCCGTACAGCAGGCGAATGGTACGACGGTCGCTGATCGGGGCAAGTTTGTGCAGGTGTGGCGCCGCCTGGGAATCTGGCGGATGACATCGAACTGCTGGAACAGCGACCTGGCCGCAGTAGAATGACAATGCCGGTGTGGTCGCCGGCGACCTCGCCCGCGAAAGGCGAGGTCAAGCTCCAAGGCCGTGGATACCTTCTTCCCCTGCTGAGTCTATCTCCAACCTCAAAAACTGCGGCGGCGCCATTTGACCCAAGGTTCGATCCTTAAAGTCACAGGCCGCGCGCGTGTCACCCGCGACCACACAGCCAGACAACCACACAGGCTTGACCCTGCCCTGACAGCCGGGCTTGCCTGCGGCTACAATGAATGGACGCAATCCATTTCAAAAAGATCAGGAGAGTTCGCATGCAACGCAAGGCAAGCGCAATATGGAAGGGCGGTCTCAAAGACGGCAAAGGAGTGGTTTCGTCCAGCAGTGGTGTGTTGTCTAATACGCCGTACTCTTTTGCAACCCGTTTCGAAAACACGCCTGGAACCAACCCCGAAGAGTTAATCGCGGCGGCGCACGCGGGATGCTTTTCCATGGCGCTTTCCGGGCAATTGGGTGCCGCAAATCTCACCGCATCGAGCATCGAGACTACCGCTACGCTGACCCTGGAAAAGCTTGACTCCGGTTGGACCATCACCACGGTGCATCTCGACGTGGTGGGGCGCGTGCCGGGCGCCGACGAGGTGGCGTTTCAAAAAGCGGCGGAAAATGCCAAGAGCGGATGCCCGGTGTCCAAGCTTCTGAAGGCAAATATTACGATGACGGCGAAACTGGAAGGGTGAAGAGCGGTCGTTGGCTATTGGTTGTCACCCTGAGCGGAAGGGCTGCTTCGCAACGCGAAGCAGCCACGCGGTCGAAGGACCCCTACCTGCTTCATTGATTGTGCTCCCTTGCGGGTCGATTCATCCCCAGCTCTGGCCGCGGTCGTCGCGATGATAGGGGTCCTTCGACTTCACCAGTCCATTCGCAAGTGAATGGGCCGGTTGCGCTCAGGATGACATCAACGACCAAACCTAGCTGTCCGAGTTCAATATCTTCCTGATCTCACGATTGATGCGGGCGGCATCGCGCGCCGCGGCGTCAATCATCTTCGCCCATTTTTGGTACTGGCCGTCGAGCTTCGCCTCTTGCAAAAGATAGGCGGCCTGCAGAACCGTCTCCAGCGAGTTGCTGAGATCGTGGGCCAGGGCACGGAGGTTGGCGGCAACATCGACCCGCTTGGCAGAATTTTCCATGGCGGTCTGGAGTTTGAACAGTCTGCTCTCCCCCTGTAGAATATTACTCGTAGTCCCTCCTGGAAGGCGGCCTCGAGAAAAAAATGCCGCATCCCAGTTTTTTTGTGCCATCGTGGCGGAATTGGCAGACGCGCATGGTTCAGGTCCATGTACTCGCAAGGGTGTGGGGGTTCGAGTCCCTTCGATGGCACCACGGTTCTGGTTTGCTATAACTGCTCGCTAATGCGGTTTCTGACAGCCGCATCCTGCCAATATTGGTTTCGTCCCTTGCCTCGAACGACTCTTGCATGCAAGAGCTGGCAGTCCACTGTTGGCTCACAACGGCAGGCGGGCTGGAGAAAGCGTTGGCTGGAAGGGGATGGTTCGGCTCCGCCCCAGCCAACGCACATCGTTTTCAGACCTGCAGCTCGTGCTTGGCCAAGTATCGAATCGTGCGTTGGGCGTCTTCGAGTTCCATCAATTCCCGTGGAACGGTACGATCGCCCGAATGTACTTCAGCAAGCCGGTCTTCGATGGCCTTCTGCGCTCTTTCCAGTTTGGGCAGAAGGCGCGTCGGATCCAGCTCAAAGACGGCATCCTGAAAGGCCTGCTTCCATTCGATTTGATTATTAGCGTTCGAGAGTATTTGCATAGGAAAAATTCTCCTTGAAATCAAGGTTCGGCTGGCGAGCGTGTTATAGGAGAACCCTGCGCCGCCAGGCTGGGCAGGATTCCGGGGCTCACAAGGAGGAGGTAGGTCTCAGCAAAGCAGAACGCAGGTGGAGAATGCGGACAGCGTCGGAGAGGGTGTGATGGGCGCAGACCTCGCGCTGGATCTGTTCTTGCCCGTGGCAGCAAACCGCGGAAAATAAACTGCTTGCCCGTCTGATTGAGCCTGAAGGCCTTCCTCGGACTCCCTCAACACTTCCCTCTGGATGTACGCCGAATCAAATTCCCTGAGATCATCGTGGTTGAATGCCAGGAACATCGCCGCAAATGCGGCGAGCATCACAACCAGAGTTCGTAGAAGCTTTCTTTTCATGATCAGAGGAAATCGAACGCTTCAAGTCTAACTCATTACCAGACCGGTTGAAACCCGTCCCGGGCTCTTTTAGATCGGCGCGGAAGTCCCCTGCCCGCGCCAATGTCCAGGTCCAGAGCGGGTCATGGCTGGACAGGCAAGACCGGTAAAGACGCCGGATTTACCACCGAAGGATCGTCCCGCAGCTTGAGGTAGAGCAAGGTGCCGTCAGGACGCGGCACGCTCAGAGTTGACTGGGCAAATCCCACCGGAACCGGGACCGAGCGTTTGAACTCGGAATCTGAAGCCACCGCGCCGATCAGAAAGAGGTTGGTCCCGTAGAGGGTGCATTGCTGGTCTGGACTCTCAGGACAACGCACTTCCTTCAGAACGGGCAACCGCACCAGAGTCGCCAGCGCTTGCCAATCCCCCTTGGCACTCGCGCTCACGGCACGGAATCGCAGCGGCCCGAAGGCAGAGGCGCCCAGACTCTTCAGCGGGTCGAAAACCGCCATGACGGTTTGCGCATCCTGCGGCACCAGGGTGCCATCGTCCAGGCTCAAGGATACGCTGTACGACGCGTCCGCAGTCGCCACTTCGATCTTTTCCGCGCGTGGAAATGTTTCCGGGATCTCCGTGTGCAGGAAGAAGGAGAGCTTCCCGTCCTGGGGCAATTCGTCCTGAGAGCCCAGCCGAATGGCTGAGGGCGTCGGGCCCGGTTGGATAGTTTTGTTGAGAAGTGTGACTCTGGGGCGCGGCGGACCGACGACCGCCTCGACATTTAATACCCGGCCATCGTTGAGAGTGATGTGAGCGACAATTTTGTCGCCGGCATGCACCGCGGAAATATCTTTGGCATCGGTAGCCAGGTGCAGTTCGTCCTTATTGTCCGCCCGCGAGAGTCCGGCGGGAGCGAAGCGGATACCGTTCACTTCCGCGCCAGCCACCTCGTCCAGGCGGGCCCCGGTCAGTGTGGCCTGAGTATCGCCGGCGTTGAGTGAGAATGTATTCAGGCTGGCGGCTTCGGAATAGCTGCGCAGCGCAACTTCGTCCGTCCTGCCGGCACCGTACTGTCTTACCAGCATCATGATCTTTCCCGGGGCCTCTTCTTTGAGCGGAACTTTCACTTCCAGTTCATCGGCCTTCGGCGATGCCCAGGTGGGTTTCAGCAATTTTCCCTTTTCATTCTTCAAGGTCACGCTTTCGACACAAGCGACGGCATCCGATTTGAAATGCAGCGTGTCCTCGCGGCCCACGACCAGCGCGCTTTCGTCGGCCGAGGCCAGGACCCACTTCGCCGGATGGGAATTTTGCAGGCGAAAGGCTGGCCCCTCGAAGGCGTCGAAACCCCAGTTGCCGCGCAGCGTCCCCTTCAATTCGTTCTCCAGTCTGTCCGCCGCGACAGAACGGTTGGCGATCAGAAAACCGCCATGCGCCGCGTCCGCCGTGGCGGGCAGATCGATCGCACGCCCGGCCTTGTCGGTGACGTGCAAAACCATGCTGTGGGCGTAGTCAGTGGAAAAAACTACGGGAGCGCCTTCCGCCGCCAGCAGCAGGTCCGACTTCTCCAGACACGATACCTGGTTCGGGTCCACGGGCCGGAGTGGAGGCAGTTGCGCTGCCTCGACCGCCGGCAGACTCACGACCATCACCGACATGGGTTTGCGAAACGACGGCGGATTGTTGAGCTTCAAATTCAGTTCACCCAGGTGAGGCAAAGCCAGCGCCGGAATGTAGCGGTACTCCGGCGTATGAAAGCTTTCCATCATCTTCGCCAGGTCCACCACTGCGCCCACGTATGCACTGTAGAGGCCGCCACCAGCTAATCGGGTGGTGCTCAGCTGCCCGATTAGATCAGGCCCGCTTCCGGACGTGAGCGCCGCTACCATGGATTGACTGTGACCATCATCGAGCACCAGTTGATCGGGATTCCGGGTGAGGCACGATTCCTGCTGCTGCCGGGGCTTCTGGAAGCATTCGTTATCTATCTTGATGTTGAGACTGCGGGCCAGCAGCACCGACCGGTCATGCAGCGCGCTGGCCTCGCCACCCGACATTCCCTTGACCGCGTTCAGATACTTGTCCAGCCGCGAGCGGTCCAGGCCAGCCTGGTTCAAGTCCTGCGAGGCGCGCACAAATGCCCCGGGCTTGCCCCGCACCGCAGACCGCAGAGTTCCGAAATCGCCACCGGTTTGGGGAGCGAGGAAGATCAGCGCCTGTTGGGCGCCCGAAGGCACTGTGATCACAACTCCTTCTTCGCGTACGTGTTTGTTCCAGGTTTCCACTTTCGTAAACCAGTTCTCGGGCGGGGGATTGGTCGAGCCCCGCAGAAACGCCGGAATCATCAGGAAACGCACGGATTCTTCCTCCGGCATGTCGGGATGGATCCAGAGGCGATCGCCGGCTTGCAGGTTGGGCACAAGCGAAATGGGCAGCGTCTTTCCCGCCCGGGTCACTCGCACTTCTATTCTTGGCCCGGCCAGATCAAAGCCCGGACTGTCCGCCCGGAGCAAACTCACTGTGAGCAATATGAAAGCCAGCTGCAAAAAGTGGACTCGACCAAACATTCCATTATTGTAAGAGGTTCTGAAGAATGATGGAGCGCCAGAAGGGCAGAAATGAGTTCAAGGCCACACTAAAGTAAGCGCCGCTTGAGTGATTTCGGAGGCAACTCAAAATGGCAATTGCCCATCCGCCAGAAATCATGCGCGAGGGGCGCGGAGCGTGCTAACCTTATCGGCGCGCGAACGCCCATGATGGCGTCGGCAACCAGCTATGATGAACCATAAAGCGACAATTCTTTCCACTCTGCTACTAACACTCTTTGTCTCAAGCGTGATGGGACGGGAGGCTGCGCCGGCAAAAGGTAAACACCAGGTTCGTAAGGAATCATTTGGAAAAACCGGGGACGGGAGGCCGGTCGATCTGTTTACATTAACCAACTCAAAGGGCCTCGAAGTACGCACCATCAACTACGGCGGCATTATTGTGTCGCTGCGAGTGCCGGACAAGAACGGCAACCTGGGCGACATTGTCCTGGGCTACGACAAAGTTGACGGGTATCTGCAGAATCCCACCTATTTCGGCGCCATCGTCGGGCGGTACGCCAATCGGATCGCCAACGCCACATTCACCCTCGACGGCGTGAAATATACGCTGGCCAAGAATGACGGTCCGAACTCCCTTCATGGCGGAGTCAACGGTTTCAACAAACAGCTCTGGGAGGCCAAGGAGTTCAAGAATGGAAAAGGCGTCGGTGTCGCTTACAGCTATCTGAGCAAAGATGGCGAGGAGGGGTATCCGGGCAACCTCAAAGTCAAAGTCACGTATACCCTGACCGACGACAACCAGCTGATTGTGGATTACGAAGCCACCACCGACAAGGCGACGCCGCTGAATCTTTCCCAACACACGTATTTCAACCTGGCCGGAGAGGGCAACGGCGACATTCTGGGGCACCATCTCGAACTCAATGCCGATCGGTTTACGCCGGTGGACAAAACCCTGATCCCGACCGGCGAGTTGCGCCCAGTCCAGGGCACGCCCATGGACTTTACCAAGCCAACTACCATCGGCGAACGGATCAACCAGGACTACGAGCAACTGGTGCTGGGACACGGCTACGATCACAACTGGGTAATCAACCGCAAGGACGGCAGCCTGACCCGTGCCGCCCTGGTGCACGAACCCACCAGCGGACGGGTGCTGGAAGTCCTGACCACCCAGCCTGGAGTGCAGTTCTACTCGGGCAATTTTCTGGATGGAACGATTACCGGGAAAAACGGCCACGTCTACAAGCAGCGCTATGGCTTCTGCCTGGAGACGCAGCATTTTCCCGACTCGCCCAACCATCCGGATTTTCCTTCAACCATCCTGAAACCAGGAAAGAAATTTCAGTCGCAGACCGTGTTTAAGTTCTCGACCGAATGAAGTCGCGTCCACAGTCCGTGCTAACGGGCATTCCTTAGTGCACCTTCCTGTCCTTGGTGGTTTAAGGGTTTAAAGCCTGAACCACCAAGGGCATTCCGTGTCGGCTTCCTGCGCCCTCCGCGCGTCTTCCCGTATAATCTTCAGATTCCCTATGGCTGCCACTCTTGATCAGATCGTCGCTGCCACGCGCCGCCGGGTCGCTGCCGCAAAGCGCTCGACCGATTCGCGCCGGCTGGAGCGAGAGGCCGAGCACCACACCCCGCGCGGATTTCGGCGGGCCCTGGCAAGCCAGACTGGCCCGGCTATCATCGCCGAACTGAAGAAGGCTTCGCCTTCCCGAGGACTGATTCGCGCCAACTTCGATCCCGAAGGCCTAGCCGGGGAATTGGAAGCCGCAGGAGCGGCAGCATTGTCCGTGCTGACCGATGAAGAGTTTTTTCAGGGTTCACTTGTAAATCTGCAGCGCGCCTCCGCCCGTACCAAGCTCCCTTGTCTGCAGAAAGATTTCGTTGTGGACGAGTTCCAACTCCTGCAAGCGCGGGCACACGGCGCCGACGCGGTCCTGCTCATTGTCGCGGTGCTGTCACCGTCGGAATTGATTGCCCTGAGCAAGAAGGGCCGCCAACTAGGCCTGGATGTACTCTGCGAAGCCCACAGTGAAGAGGAGTTGCGCCACGCGCTCGAGACCGGCTGCGAACTGGTTGGAGTGAACAATCGCGATCTACGGACCTTCAAGGTGGATGTGAACACCGCCCTCCGGCTGGGGGAAATGATCCCGAAGAATGTTGTCTCTGTTGCGGAAAGTGGAATCGACAGCGGCGCGGATATTTTCCGTCTGCGCGCGGCGGGATATCGGGCCTTCCTGATCGGCGAGTCCCTGATGAAGGCGGAGTCTCCCGGCGAAGCGCTGAAGACCCTACTGGCAGAAGCGGAACGGGAGGACTCTGCCCTCAGCACGAAAGACTAAGGCTCGTCTTTCTGAGAACTCCCAACCGGCAACCGAGAACTGGAGTTCATGATTGGGGTCCATGACTGGGGATCATGACTTGGATCAAGATTTGCGGCACCACAAATCTCGAAGACGCAAGAGTCGCGGTCGAAGGCGGCGCCGATGCGCTGGGATTTGTCTTTTACGAGAAGAGTCCGCGCCAGATCAATCCGGAAACAGCCGGCAAGATTGCAGCAAAGTTGCCCGCAAGCATCGAGAAAGTCGGCGTCTTCGTAGAGGAACCGGTCGAGGGGATTCTCCTCACTGTAGCAGAGGCAGGTCTAACCGCCGCGCAATTGCACGGTGACCGATACCTCGAGCCAAAGTCCTTTCAGCAACTGAAGAGCGCTCGGGATTTGAAGGTCTTTCTGGTTGTGCCGGCCAAGAACCTCAGTAGCACCGATTGGCTGAAGGGTAAAGGCCTCGGGGTCAACGCTGTGTTCTTTGATTCCGGCACGCCCCAACTGCCGGGTGGGACGGGAAAAGCATTTGATTGGAGCTCCGCCGCGCCCGCGATAGAAGCAATTAGTAAGGACGCGAACGTGGTCGTGGCTGGCGGCCTTACTCCTGCGAACGTCGGTGAAGCAATCCGTATACTGAAGCCGTGGGGAGTGGATGTTGCATCCGGCGTCGAAGCAAGGCCGGGGAAAAAAGACCCGGAAAAGGTCCGTGCCTTTATAGAGGCAGTCCGTCAAGCAGACAAGAAGAAGAACTAAAAAATGGCGACCGCAAGAGTCCAATCTCGACCCACTTCGGC
>JBARIF010000729.1:0-11171 GCA_049799615.1 Terriglobales bacterium | reverse complement strand
ATCGTGCAGGCCGCGAAACAGGGTCATGGGAACGTGCGTGTGGCCATTGATGAATCCGGGCAGGACCAGTTTCCCTTTGGCGTCAAGCCTCTGAGAAGCGTCGTACCTGGCTTCGAGTTCGCTGCGCGGGCCGACGGCGATGATGGTGTCGCCTTTCACAGCCAGGGCACCGTCCTCGAGGATGTGGCGGGAGCCGTCCATGGTGACCACGGTGCCGCCGGTAACGAGCAGATCAGCTCTTTCTTTTGTTTGGGACGCGAGGAAAGTTGAAAAGAGAAGTTGGAATGTGAGAATGAAAATGACAGAGCGGCGAACGATCATCAGTTACCCCTGCGGCGATGGCCACGAGTATTCTACCCGGGGTTTGTAGCACCGCCGAGGGCAGGATGCCCTCGCGACAGCTGGCAAGATGCTGGCGCTACAAACCCCTGGTTACCGCAGGCCGTCTTCGCCTTTAATCTCGGCCTTGGTCAAGCCTCCGACGCGGGGCAGGGGCCGTCCGCTATCGGTCACTGCGACAGCGACCATGATCTCGTTGGCCCGGGGAGCATCATTGATTCGGACTTCCATGCCGTCGAAGTGACTACGCACGAAAGCTGCATCTTTATGGCCCAGGGGAATGTCGAGGGCAACCCCTAGTCCGCCTCGCTTCTTCGACGACGGAATGAGCGCCGCGCCCTTGCCTAGAACTTTCCGTACCGGAGCGCCCAGCTTGGGATGGAGAATCGCGGCAGCGTGTTCGAGTTCCCCGTTTTCGCCAACAGCGGCTGCCTTGCCATAGCTCTCGACGGCGGTTGCGGGAATGCCCAGGGCCGCGACGGCGCGCTGCGTCAGCAGTTCGCCGAGTTCCTCGCCGATCAGCATGAGTTCGGACAAGTCTTCCACATACTTTCCGGCACAGGGATTTTCGATGACTGCAACCGCCGCGGCGCGCCGAGTGGGAGGATCAACCACCCGCCCCATCTCAGTCCGCGTTTCTTCCAGAAACGTCGCAATCTTGCGAATGCTGGCTTTCATTTTTTCGGCCATCAGCGCAATCCGTCCTCTCCTTTTACCTCGGAGGCTTTGAGGCCGCCGACGCGCGCATGAACGCGCGGCCCTGTGGTCATGACCAGGGCGAGCAGAATCTCGTCGGCGCGTGGCGAATCGGCCAGGCCGACTTCCATGGCGTCGAAATGACTTCTCACATAAGAGGCGTTGATGTGGGTGATGGGCACATCGAGCCGGGTGCCGGGGCCGCCTACCTTTTTAGTAGACGCCACGATGGCTTTCGCGTTGCCCAAAGTTTCGCGCATGGCATAGCCGCCGGGTACGTGCCACAGGGCACCGTGCTCGAGCTCGCCGGCCGAGCCGATGATGGCTCCCTTGCCATATCCCTCGACAACTTTTGGGTCTCCGCCGAGCGCTTGCACCAGCGAGTGCGCCATCTCCAGGCCCAGCGGTTTGAGATCATCCATGAAGCCTGCGATCTCTTTCACGTAGCCGCCGGCAAAGGGATTGCGGATGACCGCCAGCACGGCGGCGCGCCGCAGCGGGCGGGACGAGGCCGGGCCGCCCTCGTGGAAGACTTCTTCCACTACTGTGAACTTCTTGCGAACCTGGACCTCAGGCATGAACGAGACTCCTGCTTCCTGGTATGGCAATGGTTGTCGATTCCAAGTCTAAGCCCACGACCCGAGTATCTCCGCGCAGGTGGAGTGCCGCTGAGCGTATCAGTCCGCGGGTAAGAAGCGAACGGGCAACGACGACACCGGCATCGAGTGCGGCAGCAATCTCGGCCGGGATAAGTTCGCCAACTCCCTGAGTCACCAGCCGATCGACCAGATCGCTATCGGGCGCGAGAGTGCGGGCGGGTACGCGAACGATGGCGGGATGCCCCGGCAGGTCCACTGCGTTGGCGATGATGGTCGCTGCGGCATCCGCCATCGCCGCGCGGTCGGCAAGGACAGTGACCGCATCGGCGATGCCAAGTGAGAAACTGCGTCCACGCCAACCGCTGGTCGCTATTCCGCGCACCGGCTGCGCCCAGTCGAGGGTTGCACTCCCGAAGAGTGATGGACGATCTGGCCGCTCCACCATGCCGGCAACAAAATGCTCTCCGGGCGCGAGATGCAGCGCGATGTCTCCTCCATTGTTTACGTATGCCCGTGAAGGTCTGGCCGCAGCTGTCATGAAGTCCAGAATTTCCTCCGCGACTGCGCCTGCCACGGCCGCCATGGGCGTGATGAAAGTCCGCTGGCAGTAGGGCGCAACCGCCGCCGCCATGCGTCTCGCGATTGCACCCGACGGCAGTGGGCCGCCTGTTTGCGCAGCCTGCCTCAGAAGCGCGAGTTCACCGCACAGTTCGTCGAGCACAGTGACAAAACGCCGTGCAGCCGCGTGATAGGCAGCGCTGACCTCATCAGCATCGCCGTAGGCTTCAATGATCAGGTCAATGGGGCCGTCATTGAGATGGAGGCGGCCGTCCTTTAGCAATCCAACTTGAGCCCTCGTATTCATTGATCCGACCTCGGGCCGGAGCTCGACGCTTTTCCCGGCGCCAGAGGCCAGGGGTTTTCCGGATTGGCTGATACCCGGCGGCGGCCTTTTTCGTCCATGATGGAATCGAGCGAGCGAACGTGATCCATATAACCGCCCAGGGCGGCATAGTCCGCAATCTTCAAAGTGAACTCGATGGGCGCAACCAGCGCTGGGGTGGGCACATAACCAAACGCGTGCTCCGGCATGCGGCTAACATCCACCATGAATGTGATGCCTCCCCCAGGCCAGACGTAAACTGGCGCGCCGCCGCAGGTGACGCGGGTCAGCGCGTCGCGCACGGAGTGAGTGAGCCGCACGGGATTTTCCGTAACTCCCGCCCGCAGCGATCCTCCAGCGCCACCCATGAAGAGGACGGTGCAAAGCGCGGGCTCGCAATTCTCCTTGATGCGCGCGACCGACTCGCTGAGCGAAGCGGGCAATTCTTTTTCCGCGGGGCGCAGGGCTTCATCCAGTTCGAAGTAGGCGTGGTGCTCACCTGTGGTGCTTACCATGAGCAACCGCAGTTTCGGCCAGGCAAATTTGGGATTGAAATCCTGCAGGATCGAAAGAGGATCGTCGATATTCGTTCCACCCCACGCGGTGCCGGGTTCGGCCACTCGAAAATATCGGCCGGGCGTGGAGCGGTGGCCCTTCATCTTGATACCGGTTGGGGGCACACCCAGCAATTTTCCTGCCTGATGCTCCGACAGCACTCCGGTGATGTGGTCATCGACCACGACTACCTCGTCCACCTTGCCCAACCACTGTTTGGCGAACATGCCGATCGTGGCCGAGCCGCAGCCTACCCGCATGCGCTTTTCCTGTACGCCGCCAACCACCGGCGGCCGGCCCGCTTGCACAATCACGGTGGCGCCGTCATCGATGGTAAGTTCCACCGGCTTGCGCTCGCACAGGTTGAGCAGAGTTTCGCAGGTCACCGTGCCTTCCTTGCGGCTGCCTCCGGTCAGGTGGCGCACACCGCCGAGCGAAAGCATCTGCGAACCATATTCACTGGTGGTGACGTGTCCGACCGGCTCCCCCTGGGCCCGAACCAGATTTGTTTCCGGCCCCAGATGGCGGTCGGTGTCGATCTTCACTTTGACGCCGCAGTAGCTGAAGATCCCTTCGGTGACGACCGTAACCATGTCCACGCCTTGGACGGAGGACGAGATGATGAAGGGCGCGGGCTTGTAATCAGGATAGGTAGTGCCGGCGCCAATGGCAGTGACGAAATTCTCCGGGCCAGTTACGATGCTGCCGTCCCATTCGCGGTCGCGATCCAGGAACGGAACCACGGATTCGCCGCGCGAAACGGCGCGATCGAGGACGAGGTGGGGATCGATGCGGACCAACTGTCCGTTGTTGTTGGCGTAACGATCGCACGCGCCCGTCCTTCCCGGATTGATGTAGCACAGCACGGGGCAGGCATCGCAGCGGATGGCGTCAGGCGGCTTATTGGCGATGTCCATAGACCAGACCACGATTTGCGGTTGTGTAGAACAAGGCTCCCAGAAGTCATCCTGAGCGACTTCGGTCCCGAAGGATTTGGCGTGCGGCTACACAACCGCGAGCCGGCCGCATTTGCCCCGCGCGCCGGATGCTTCGTAAGCTCAGCATGACGCCCGGCACAGAGCATCGGAATCCAGAATGTCGTACCCGCTGGACACTCTATTTCACATCGAGCTGCACAGCTTGTCTGATGTAATACTTGAGCATGGCCTTAGGCGCGTCCTTCAGGGACTTGATTTTGATGTGCTTCGATAATTTCCCCACACCCTGTAACAAGTCGAACTTATCTTCAAATTTCGCGCCACGCGAAAAGGCAAACGTGATGTCTTTTTTTGTGGGGCTGATTACTGCCAGCCCACGCTTCTGCTTCCACATCAGTATGCCGTAACTTATTTGTTCTTTCGCCTCTGGTGCATGCTCGCGCATCATTTTCCGCAGCAGCGCCACGATGGGCCGGTGTTCCGGCAGAACCTTGTGTTCTAAAAACTCGTCAATGGTCGTTATCTTCATAAGTCTGGAGTAGCGCCGGCATCTCGCCGGCTGTCGGCCGGGCATCCTGCCCGCCCATCGGGCCGGGGGGACGCCGGCGCTACCATCGCGGCGCGGATGCGGTCGGGCGTTGCCGGCAGGCGGCGAATGCGCACCCCAATTGCATCATGAATGGAGTTCAGAATCGCAGGAGCGGTCGGGATCACCGCCTGCTCTCCGATCCCCTTGGCGCCGAACGGGCCAACGGGCGATGGGTCCTCGATTAGAATCGACTCGACCGGCGGCATGTCACCAGCAGAGGGAATCAGGTAGTCATGAAGGTTCTCGCCTTTGCCGGGGAAAAATTCTTCCACCAGCGCCATCCCTAAACCCTGTGCGGCGCCGCCTTCAATCTGGCCCTCGATGAGCGTTGGATTGATGGCCCGTCCCACGTCGTGCGCCGCGGTAATCTTCAACACCCGTACGGTGCCGAGTTCGGTATCGACTGCAATCTCGGCCAGGTGGGCGCCGAAGCCAAACACAGCATACGGAACGCCCTGGCCGTTTTCGTCCAGCGGGCTGGTGGGCGGATCAAAAGTGGCTTCGCCGGTCAGCACGTAGCCGTGCTTGTCGCGAGGCAGATCGCGCAGGCTGATGGCGCGTTGCTTCTCCTCTTCTTTAACCGTGACCCCGCCATGGTCGAAATGGATGGCGGCCTGTTCCCCCGCATCAGCCAGTCGCAGAATGGCGCAGCGCAATTCCGCGGCAGCCATTTGTGCAGCTTTGCCGGTGACAAAAGTCTGGCGGGATGCGGACGTCTTACCGCAATCCGGCGTGATCGAAGTATCGCCGGAGACCAGATCGAAGCGATCGATGGGAGCGCCGAGGGCGTCGGCGCAAATTTGGGTCACGATGGTGTTGGAGCCCTGTCCGATATCCACCGCGCCCTGGTGAAGCGCGATGCGGCCGTCTGCTTTCAAGCCCACGCGAATGGTGGAAGGGTTGGGCAGGGAAGTGTTGCCGCATCCGTACCACATGCCGGCCACGCCCACGCCCCGCCGAAGGGGACCAGTGGCCCTGGTGTTGAAGACTGCAGCCTCGGCACGCGCCGCCGACCATCTGGGCCGCAGCGCTTCGAAGCAGGCGCGGATCCCCACTCCTGCTCCGAGAACCTGGCCCGTGACGGTAGGAGTTCCGTTGTCCAGCGCATTCATGATTCGAAATTCGAGGCGATCAATCGCGAGTCGGTCCGCGAGGTCGTCGTAAAGCTGTTCCTGGGCGATCGCGGTTTGCGGGACTCCGAAGCCGCGGAAAGCTCCCGCCGGCACCAGATGAGTGTGCACCGCACGAGTGAGCGCGCGGTAATGCGGGACGTGATACGGTCCCGAGGCATGAACCGGTACCCGCGCCGCCACCGTCGGTCCCCAGGAAGAGTAGGCGCCCGTGTTGAAGTCGGCTGTGAAGTCCATGGCCTTCAACTTGCCGTCACGGGTCGCACCTGCACGGAGGCGGATGAGCGCCGGGTGACGCTTGGTGGTCGAAATAATCGATTCCGAGCGCGAATAAACCATGCGCACGGGCTGGCGGAGATGCCATGCGGCCAGCGCAACGAAGGGCTGCACCGAAAGATCAAGCTTGGCGCCGAAGCCGCCGCCAACAGCGGTTGGAATGATGCGCACGGCCTCTGGCGCGATGCCAAGAATTCGGGCAATGTCGGCACGATCCATGTACGGGGCCTGGGTGCAGGCCTGAACCTCGATCTGATCGTTGACGCGTCGGGCAAAGCCGGCTTCGGGCTCAATGTAGGCGTGCTCGATAAAGCCAGTCTCATATTCGTCTTCGACTACGACATCGGATTCCGCCAGGGCCTTTTCCACGTCGCCGCGGACCACGCGGCCCCGGACCAGCACGTTATTTTCCCGGCTGGGATGGATGCGTTCGGCATCAGGAGCGAGCGCGGCTGCAATCGTAGTCAGCGCGGGCAAGGGTTCCCATGTGACCGGGAAACTTGCGAGGTCGAGAGCCTGTATGGCCTCGGCCTCACCCACCACGGCGGCGATGGCCTCGCCGCGGAATCGGGCTTCAACCTCGGCAAACACCGGTTGGTCCGCGAAACGCGGAATCACGCCGTAGAGATTCTCTCCCGGAATGTCTGTGGCGGTCAGGACGCGGCAGATTCCGGGATGCGCGGCGACGAAGGCATCGAGATCGCCGAAACGGAAGCGGGCATGTTGGTGAGGGCTGCGGATGGCGCGAATCAGCAGCGCTGCGGACGGAATTTCGTCCGCGCCAAAGATCTCCGCGCCATTGACCTTGCTCTGGCCATCGAGCCGGACTAGCCTCGCACCCACCGCATTACCGGCAAGGGGGGAGGGTTCCGCGACCGCACCGGAGCAGGCATCCTGTATAGCGGAAATGATCTTGCGATAGCCGGTGCAACGGCACAGCACACCGCCAATCGCGTCCATGGCTGCTTTCTCGTCGGGGGTCGAGTTGCGCTCCAGAAGGACGGTTGCGGAAACCAGCATGCCAGGGGTGCAGGCGCCGCACTGCGCAGCCCCGTGGCGCAGGAACGATTTCTGCAACTGGTCATAAATCGGCGCGCGGGTGGCGAGTCCCTCTACCGTGGTGACTTCATGCCCTTCGACCTGTCCGGCGGCAATCAGACAGGAGCAGACAGGTTTACCGTCAAGCAGGACGGTGCATGCGCCGCAGTCGCCAGCGTCACACCCGACTTTGGTTCCCGTAAGTCGGAGATGGTCACGCAGCACGTTGGACAAACGCTCTACCGGCGAAACTGCCGCGTTCACGCTTTTTCCATTGACCGAAAATGAAATGGAACTCTGAGAACTGAGACGGGGAGAAGTAGTCGTGGCCATTCAGCAACTCCCCACGCAGGCGTCGAGGGCACGTCCCACCAGAGTCAGGGCTGCCTGGTTGCGGTAGATGGCGGTGGCACGGACGTCATCGATGGGTGAAAGTCCGGCCAGATGCTCCGCCAAAGCAACTGCGCCCAATCCGGGGCGTGCCGGCGCGCCGACCAGTGCGCGTTCGAGAGCGGTGAGGCGTTGGGCGGCGACGGAACATGATCCAACTGCTACACGGGCCTCGGCCACGCGGCCGGTGTGATCCGTCTTTACTATGGTCGCTACCATGGCGATTGAGATCACCAGGTAACGCCGGGCGCCCAGCTTGAGGAAGGCGGAGGCGGCATCGTCGAGCCCGCGGGGGACGATTACGTTGGCCAGAATCTCATCGGGGCGTCGAAGGGTCTTCCGATTTCCCACGATGAAGTCGGCCAGGGGCAGGCGACGCTTCCCGGCGCTGGAGACAAGTTCCACTTCCGCATCGAGCGCCAGCAACGGCGGAACGCCGTCGGCGGCAGGAGACGCATTGCAGAGGTTGCCGGCCACGGTGCCGCGATTCTGTATCTGAATGCCGCCGATTTCGCGGGCCGCACCCTTCAGAGCGTCAAAGCATCGGGGCAGCGGAGTGGCCACAACTTTACTCCACGTGGTGAGTCCCCCGATGCGGATGTAGTTTTCTTCTTCTGTGATGCCTCTGATTTCAGTGAGGCCGGAGATGTCAACCACACGATCAGGGGCCGGGCGATCACCCAGCGCGGGGAAAAAATCGGTGCCTCCCGACAGAATTTGGCCCCCTTCAAGGGTCAACACATGAACTGCTTCGTCGAGCGTTCTGGGCCTGGAATACAAGCTATCGGCTCCCCACCGCACTTCGCAAAAGCGACCATCGAGCCAGGTCTTGGGGTCAATTTCTATACGAACGGTCTGGCTTTGTACAGGGCTCGGAAAGGGTGACGAATTTGTAGAGCCGGCGTCTCGCCCTCGCCTGTGGGGGCGGGACGCCCCCATGACAGCCGCCGGGGACGGCGGCGCTACAAAAATCGGCGCTACAAAATCAGTACATGATGGTTCGGGTCAAGTGATGTGGCCACCAGGTGGTGTGATAGTGCGTCCACAGGCGGGCATCGATCTGCGGGATGATGATCTGCAGGTCCTTGGGGCGGATGTTATTGACCTCTTCGCAGAGCAGCGCAGTGGCGTAGATGCAGTGCGCCCGGATTTCCACTTCCTGCCGGCTGTCACGCGGGATCATCTGGTAGGTGTTGATGGCATGCTCCAGTTCGGGCGAGTAACTCACGATTCCCAGCAGCCGCAGTGCAACCGGAACGATGTAATCGGCAAACGCGGTCATCTTGCCCAGGTCTTCGAGGGGGAACTGGTTGTTCTTTCTCAGGTTGGAATAAACGAACCAGATTCCCAGCTGGGGCAGCTTGTAGAACTTGATGGTCGCGCCGTCGTAGGAGCTCACGTCGTTGAAGCGTGGGAACTCCTTGACCATGCGCTCGATGATTCCGGCGCCGTTGTCATATAAGCGGGGTGGACAGGACTTCACAAAATTGTGAAAGCACCCGCGGTATTTGTCGGCCAGCACCGCGCCTACGTCGTGCCAGACTTGCATCTTTTCGTCCAGCATAGGCATTTCGATGTTGGCGGCGAAAATGCGCTCGAGTTCAGGACGGGTCACATGGGCGAGAAACTTGCCATCGAGAATGGGAATTCCATCGTCCATCGCCCGCTTCATGCAGGCGAAGAGCGCATCGGAATCGGACCAGTGCCGCCCGGCGTAGTCCACCTGGAATTTCACGTGCGTGGAAAAATCGGTAAAGGCTGTATCCACGCAATCGGCGGTCAGGACGAAATCGATCACATCATCGACGCTGCCTTTGCCCACGTCGAAGGGCATCTGATAATCCGGCATGGGAAGCTCTTCGTAGGCCATCCAGTGGGCGACTTCAACGATCTTGTCGACGTGAGTGCGCACGTCGCGGGAGTGTTCAATCACCGGATGAAGACTGTCCAGCACGGGACTGCCCGTGAGTTTGGGCCAGCGTACGGCGCGCGCGCCGGAGGTTGCGCCGAGGGTTTCAGACAAGGTGGTCATCGCACCCAGTGTTGCCATCACTTCCAGAAATTGACGTCGATCGGGAACTCCCACAAAGGCATCCTCGTTACGATTCGAACCGAGTCAGAGCTTGAGCATTAGCCGTTCGCATGTGCTACCAGCAGAATCGCCAGGGCATAGAAAACGAACATGAACAACAGATAGATTTTTGCCTGGCTACCCGAACCCTTGAACTCCCTCCACGCCAGGACGCCCCACAGCGCCGCGACCATGGGTGCGGATTGGCCGATAGCGTAGGAAATCGCCACCCCAGTAAAGCTGGCGGCCACCAGATTGAATACCATGCCTAGTCCCCAAATAAATCCGCCGAGCAGACCGAGGATGTGCCCGGAAGGGGGCCCGCTGAAGTAGCCGCTGAAGCTGACGGGCTCGCCGACCAGTGGCTTCTTCATGAAGTAAACGTTCCAGATCAGGCAGGAGAGCAGCGCGCCCAGGGTCAGGAATACGGCCACGCTATAGGGGCCCAACGGATTTCCGTGAGTCATTGCTCGAGTCACGAAGGGCGCCCAGAGTCCCATGAGCACGCCGGAGACGATACAAGTAACAATGCTTTTCTTTGAGACCGAGCGGCCCGCGCTGGCCAGACTGCCGTAAGCCTTGCCGTCGAGGATTACAGCCACCACCGCGCAAGTGACGCCTGCCGCCAGCAGGCCCAGGTTGCCCCTGGGCTGCAAGGCGTAGCTGGAAACGACTCCAACCACCAAAGCGATGCCGATCGAAACCGGAAAGGCCACCGCGAGTCCAGCCATGTCAATGCCCGCGACCAGCAGCAGGTTGGCCAGGTTGAAGATGGCACCCGCGATCAGCATGTAAACAATGTTTGAGCCATCTGCAGAGTGAACATTATTCAGAAAGCTCGCAGGATCGCTGGCGGACGTGTTCCCCATGGTGAACGCGAGAATGAGGGAGACGAGAAATATTCCCAGAGCGTAATCCCAGTAGAAGAGCTCAAAGCGGTAGTTCTTCACACCCTTGAAGGTGTTGGCCCAGGAGCCCCAGCAGATGGCGCTGGTAATCATCATCAACAGCGCAATTTCCAGACTGTGTGGCGTGTACATAGGTTCTCCTTGGCGCTTGCCTGCTATTTGCCTTTGATTCTGGAAACAAAGAGCTGCAGGAACCGATCGGCGTCAACGTCCACGCAAACTTTGGCGTTGGGCGCGACTTTATCGATCCCCTCGATCACATAGCGATCGCCGTGCAGAACGTTGCGCTCCACCATGCCATGGCGATTGGCGACGGTTTCGCCCCGGGTAAACTCGCCCCGGGTTTCGACGTCCACGTGCATCTCCGGGGCCTTGACGAGAGTGGCATCGATGGCCACGCCAACCGCGAGAGGATCATACATCGGCGATCCCGGCGAGCCGAACTGCGCTGAAAGATCGACCAGGTATTTTCCGACTCCATAGATGAAGTCGTTGACCGGACCGTGGGTCTGGCCCAATTGATCGAGATACTTCTTAGAAAATAGAGTTTTGTCACCGACATCCAATCCCACCATGGTCAGGGGCCAACCCGCCTGGAAAACAATCTGGGCGGCTTCGGGATCGTTGTAGAGGTTGGCTTCAGCCGCGGCGTTTACATTGCCGCCGCCAATCGCGCCTCCCATAATGATCACTTCTTTGACCAGGGGAACGATGGAGGGATCCTTGAGCACGGCCAGGGCAATGTTGGTCAGCGGCCCG
>JBARIF010000728.1:0-2358 GCA_049799615.1 Terriglobales bacterium | reverse complement strand
AGACCGACATCGGCATGGTAACGAAACCCAGATCCAGTCAGCGCCGCAAACTCCAGAGCCTTGGCAGCCGTTTCCGCCGCGTGTTTACGTTGCCCTGTTGCATCTGCTATTAGAGCGAAGGCCGCATTCCATAGAAAGCCATCGATGGGAAACGAAAGCGATGATAGTGGGTTGTCTTGGAGCACTCGCAACGCCGTGTCATACAGGTGGCCTAACTTTCTCTCGGCCACAAGTAGGGTAAAGCGGCTCCACGCCTGAGTCTTTACGTTCGGAAAATCGCGTTCGCGCCGCAATGCCTTCTCCAGCGAACGAAGGGCCTCTTCTTGTTCTCCTAACGTGAGGTGAGCTTCGGCTTGGCTCAGAAAGGCTGAGGCCATGTCGAAATGGTTTCCGAGCGCAAAATATCTGTCCAGAAGGGCCAAGGCAGCTTTTGGGTGGGTGTTTTGCAGATGGTATGCCTGAATCCTTAAAGGCTGGGCCTTATCTCGGGCACGACGCAGTTTCTCATTGAAGTGAGCCTCAGTCGCGGCATCCCATTTCTTATTGCAAAACCAGTCGTTGCGGCCCATATGTGCAATGACATTCTAGCCATTCGGGCAGTAGTTGGTGAAAAATCGCCATTACACTCATTGACCCCTGTAAGGGGCGAAGAGACGGCGCAAGCTCGTGCTAACACCTGTTTACAACAGTTGAAATCGTTCACACATCTAAAGGACCCTGATCCACCAATTCTAAGTTAGTTCACAGTCCGGCAGCCTTGTCAGCCTTGTCTTCGTCGTTGCACCGGCAGAGAATGTGTCCGCGTTCGTGCCTCAGGACTTGCTTGCCTGTACGCTGACGTGTTCCCGTCCAGTCGAACGAAGATAAGTAGAGCGCACCGTTGATGACGGTGAAGTGTTTGGCTTGGCTGGTCATCGCCACATTCGTCCTTCCCTTGGTGTCCAACTGTCTTCCAGCATCGTCCCATGCGTTCGCCGTGCAAGTGACGTAGACCGTCCAGCCGTCAGGGAACTGGACCTCTTTCAGGTCAGCGACCAACGGTGCCAAAGCCGGGCATTCCGTGGGTGTCTTCACGCCGACCGAGACGACTTTGACTGACGCATGTGCAATCCTGCAGGGCGTCAGCACTGATAAAATACACAACAGCCTTAGGGACTTCTTCACGGTTGCTCCCGGGGGTCAGGCGTCGGTTTGGGTGTCAGCCCTGCCGACGCCGTTTGTGTTCAATACTAGGAAGTTGTCAGATCATTTTTCTTTTGACTCCGTCCTCGTGATTTCGTCTCATCCCTGTTACCGCATTCATAGATGCTGCTGATTCCACGAAGAGAATCGGGATTCAAGAAGACTCTGTGAGTGCTGTCTAGAGTGCTGTCCAGAGTGTTGTCTAGAGTGCTGTCTAGAGTTGCCCTCTCAAGACACTTCCCGTTTGCGCCTGGCAGCCGAGCTATGAGGTCAGACGTCTCTAATTACACTCATTAACCGGGTTGCGAGTGTAATCGCCTGTTCTCGTAAACCATCCAGACCCCTCAGCCTGGCTTTCCCCGTGATGGGGTTACTGCAGGTTTGCTCATGATTCAGGACTGGCTAACGGCCAGCATGGATCACCTTCCGCGGACGGTTCGTCGCCGACTGGAGGCCCAATGATAAAATAGCAAGATTTTTTTTCGGAGCTGATTCGCCAACGGAGGACAATCGTGGATACCTCCGTGACAATCCGGAACCGGCACACCGGAGAGATCCTGCGGCTGAGCCGAGTGTGCGACGCCCAGGGTCCAAGTCGTTTTGAACCTCGATGGGTCCCTGCCGCCACGAGCGAGCGGCCCGCCTCTTCACGTGCATTTCCATCAACGGGAGGAGGGCCAGGTGAAAGCCGGAACACTCGGCGCCCAAGTCGGAAAAGAGAAGATAGTAGTGCCAGCCGGGGGGACCGCAGTTTTTGCCGCCGGCAGTCGCCATAAGTGGTGGAACGCGGGCGACGACCTCTTGGAGTTTAGCGGACACGCAAATCCGGCGGTTGACCTGGATCGCTTCCTTCAGGGGGTGTTTGCAGTTCTCAACGCCAGCCCGAACGGTAGGCCATCGATCTTCTATATAGCGCACGTGCTGCGGCATCGCAACACACAGTTGATCGCAACTCCGCCCCAAGCCATTCAGCGCATCGTTTTCCCTGTCATTCTTTTTATCGGACGCGTCCTGGGCAAATACCGCGGATCGAGTTGGCCCGGTTCACCCGACTCGTGTCCCGGTGCGCCGCTTGTGGGCGCCGCGAACGTCTAGGAGTGCGCCGCCGTGCCTCGCGAATTTTCAATAAAAGCGCCGTTCTTGAGGTAGGTTGGCGGGATACCGTCCGGATGGTCG
>JBARIF010000727.1:0-3317 GCA_049799615.1 Terriglobales bacterium | reverse complement strand
CAAACTATCTTGATTCCGCATTCGCGCGTGACTCGAGGTCCAACGAAAAACCCCGCCCAAGCGAAGCTTGGACGGGGCACCCTCGTGGACAAACGAGGCCGCGCAACTTAGAACGTAATCTTAGCCGCCAGCTGAATGCCCCGCGGCCCGCCCCCGCCCAGGAAGGGATTGCCGATGCCGGTATCCCCCGTAGCGGTGATCTGGTAGAAGCCGGTGTGCTGCCCGGTGAAGTGGTCCGGCGAACCTACGTCAGCGATAAAATTCGGCAGCTCCGGATTGGAGAAGTTGGGGTGGTTGAGCAGATTAAAAAACTCCGCCCGGATCTGCAGGTTCACTCGTTCGGTCAACGCGGTGTTCTTGTAAACCGAGAAGTTGAACTCCTTGAAGCTGGGACCCCGCAGCGAATTGCGTCCCAGGTTGCCGAAGTGCCGCGTGCCCGCCACGCAATTGGCCTCAGTGCTGTCAGTCGGATCGGCCACCGGGCTCCAGGTGCAGGGCGCGGCGAAAGAAGTCAAGTCGAGGAACGTGGACGGGTTGGTCGAGTAGTGGAGCGGACCAATCACATCGGGCCGGTCGAATCCCTCTCCCGCGCCGGAATAGTCGCCTTCAAATTCGTAGTTGAGTTGCCAGGGCTGGCCGTCCTGTAGGTTAACCACTCCATCGACGCCCCAGCCATTCTTCAGCCGGGCCAACGATCCACTCATCTGGGGAAACTCATAGTTGAAGTTCCAGGTAAAGCGGCGGCGAATGTCGAAGCTGGAGTTTCCGCGATCTCCGGCCGGGTTGGTGCTGTTCTGGGGCTGAGCCTGATTTGGAGTGAAATCCTCGAGGTCGCTGGCGGTGTCAATCCCGTGCGACCAGACAAAATTCGCCTGAGTGGAGAGCCCATGCCAGCTGCTGATGTGCAGACTGGTCTGCAGCGAGTGATAAATAGAGTTGGCCGACGACCGCTCCTGGTTCAGATAGAAGAAATTCGAAAACGGACGAGGGACGCCATATCCGCTGACACCGCTAGCCAGGTCGGACGCCGTGATTTGTTGTTGGCTGGGCTGATTGATATCCAGGAACTGAAACAGCTTGGTCCCCTTCGATCCCGCATATCCAATCTGGAGCACCGCTTTGCTGCCTACCTGCTGCTGGACGTTGAGATTGAAGTTCTGGGTATAGGGCGTGCGCAGGTTCGGGTCGGCCGCCAGGAAATCGCTGTTCGGGCCGAAACCGGAGTAAACCGGCTGGTTCGGATCGAGGGCTGCGCCGCTCGCGCTTCCGAACTGGAGTCCGGCCGGACCCGTGCCAGGATATGCCGGCCCGGGACAAAAGATACAGTTCCAGGGCAAGTGTCCCAGGAAAATATCCTGCGAGAAAGCGTCATAAAAAAGGCCCCACCCGCCGCGGAGCACGGTCCGACCTTTGCCGGTCAGGTCGTAGGAGAAAGCGACGCGGGGCGCGAAATTGTTGTAATCAGGATTGTAAAGGCCGGAGGGCCCGCCGCTTCCCACCTGCACCGTGGAACCGCCGTTCGCGGGATCGAACCGGTACAGCAAATTGTTCTTTTCTTTGACCACGCCAAAATAATCCCAGCGCAGACCGAAGTTGAGGGTCAGGCGCGGCGTCCAGCGGAAGCTGTCCTGCAGGTAAATGCCGTGGCTGTTCTCCGAAGTATGCCGCAGGGTGTTGCCGGTAATTTGGCCTCCACCGTCCGGGATACCCTCCAGAAACGCTTCCAGCGGCGTCAGGGATCCAGTTGTATTCAGCGGGTTCGCATCCGCAATCGAGTCAAAGCTCAGCGTGCCCCGGAAATTGTGGTCGATGAGCTGCGTGATCGTGGTGCGGCGGAACTCGTATCCGAACTTGATGTCGTGCTTGCCCGACTTCCACGAATAGTTGTCAATGAAGTGCCAATTGGCGTCCACCCGGCTGCGGGGCACGGAAGAACTCGCGCCCAGGCCCGAGAAGCCTCCCACGCTGATTACGGGAAGACCGCCGTCATACCCTGATACTCCGGTATCCAGACCAATCGAATTGGGGTTGAAATTCTGGTCTTCCGGGAAGAAGCCTTCGGCGAAGCGGTTCCATCCCAGGCGTGCTTCATTCAGTTGGTTGGAGTTGACCACCTTCACGTAGGAAATCGAAACCAGCTGCACCCGGGTCGGAGTATGGGTGTTGAATCCCGGCACCTGGCCGCCGCTGCCCGTCAAAGACAGAGGAAAGGATTGTGTACTATCTCCGAAGTAGTAGCGCCCGGTCAGCAGGTTGCTGGGATTGAAATTGTGATCAATCTTTCCAATCAGGCTGTCGATACGATTCGAGAAGTTGATCGCAGTTGAAACGTTGTTGGTATCGCAGCCGTTTCCGTCGCTTACGGCACCGGAGATATTCGGACTCGGCCAGGGGTTTCGCCCCAGCAACGCCGCAGTCACCGGATTCAGGGTTTCGCCCCAGGATGTAATGTTCGCCCGGGCCTGCGCGATCTGAGCCGGGTCGGGGACACAGCTCTGGCCCGCCTGCGCACCGGTTTCGCGCTGGCCTTCATAGTTGAAGTAGAAAAACGTCTTGTCCTTGATAATCGGTCCACCCAGCGAAGCTCCGAACTGGTTATTGTGGAACGGATTCTTGGGACCCTCGTTGTTGAAGTAGTTGCGCGCCCCGAACTGCCCGGTGCGCAGGTACTCCAGACCCGAGCCGTGCCACTGGTTGGTGCCGCTCTTGGTCACAATATTGACCACGGCGCCGCTGTTGCGGCCGTATTCCGCTTCGTAATTTGAGATGGTCCGCAGTTCCGCCACGGCATCGATGGGAAGAATGGTGGCCGGATCGCCGAATACTCCCGCTTCGTTGATGGCAGGATCGTTGCGGTAGCCATCGTTCATGTCTGTGCCGTCGAGCAGGAAATTGTTCGACCGCCCGCGCGAACCGTTCATCGAAAAGGTGCCGTACGATCCCGGAGAATCCGAAATCTGATCAGGCGACCCGGCAACGCCAGGGTTCAGATAGATCAGCTTAGTGTAGTCGCGCCCGTTCACCGGCAGATTGGAGATCGTCTCCTGGGTCAGGGTTCCTCCCAGCTGGGCCGAAGTCGTATCGACCTGGGATAAAGCCTCGCCTGAGACTTCCACCGTCTGCGAGACTTGGCCCGCCTGGAGCACGGCATCCACCCGACGCTCGCTGGCCACGTCCACCACCACGTTGGTGGTCACAGAGGTCTGAAAGCCGCTTTGCGAGATGGTGACGGTATAGCTGCCTATCGGCAATTCGGGCACGCTGTAGCTGCCGTCCGCACTGGTCTGCGTGCTGCGCTCCTGGCCGGTGCCCACATT
>JBARIF010000726.1:0-7523 GCA_049799615.1 Terriglobales bacterium | reverse complement strand
AATGCAGCCTCAAATGCCGGTACCGGCGAAAACCACGCGGCGGAGCGCGCGTGGCGCCCGCTGGTGAGCTTTTCGAATTCAGCCTGCAGGGCGCGAGTCACCGGGCCGGTTTTTCCATTGCCGATGGTGCGGAAGTCGATCTCCCGTAGACCCACAACTTCGGCGGCGGTTCCGCAGACAAACACTTCGTCGGCGATATACAACTGGTCGCGGGAGATGGGCTCCTCGACCACCCTGTGTCCGAGGTCTTGCGCCAGCGTGATCAAACTGTCGCGCGTGATGCCCTCGAGTATCGCTCCCCGACCTGGGGTGTAAATCACGTTGTTACGCACCACAAAGATGTTTTCGCCCGTACACTCGGCCACGTAGCCTTGCGGGTCGAGCATGATGGCTTCATCGAAGCCGGCGCGCTGCGATTCGGTCTTGGCCAGAATCGAACTGACGTAATTTCCCGCCACCTTGGCCTTGGTCATCATGATGTTCGGGTGCAGCCGCGTGAAGGACGAAATGTTGGCCCGGATGCCGCGCTCCTTAGCCTCGACGCCCAGGAACGCGCTCCACTCCCAGACCGCGATGATCAAGCGGGGCTTGCCACTGTCCACCACCAGGTCCATGGCGCCATCCAGGTAAATCACCGGGCGGATGTAGCAGGAGGAAAATTTATTGGCGGCGACCGTCTTGTGAATGGCATCGATCAGAGTGGCACGTGTCCAGGGCAGATCGCGGAAGCCGACGATGCGGGCGGAGTCCAGCAAACGGTCAACGTGTTCGTCCAGGCGGAAGACGGCCGGACCATTATCGGTAGCGTAGCAACGGATGCCTTCGAAGACGGTGAAGCCATAATGCAAACCGGCGTTGACCACCGGAACTCCGCTGCGGGCGGCATCCTTCAACTCATCGTCAAGCCATATGTACTTCGCGGGATTTGCCATGGAGACCTCGGTCGGAAATGAAACAAACGTTGGACTGAAACCGACCCCTCAAGGGTAGCGTTCACCAGCCAGTTGAGCAAGGGGTTGCTCTACCTTAGCCGCAAAGAAAATCTGGGAGGCATTTCCAAAAGTGCGCTCAACCGATTTGATCCATCTATAATTCGATTCCTATGGAACTGGGTCTGAAGGGTAAAGTTGCAATTGTGGCTGCGTCCAGCCAGGGCATTGGCCGGGCGACGGCCGAAGCTTTCGCGGCCGAGGGGTGCAAAGTTGCCATGTGCGCCCGCAATGAGCGAACGCTGATGGTGGCGGCAGAAACAATAAGGAAACAGTACAGCGCTGAAGTGTTTGAGCGTGTACTGGACGTGACCGACGCGCCCGCCGTGCGCCAGTTTGTGGAAGCCGTGGTGATGAAATTCGGCGCTGCGGACATTTGCATAACCAATGCCGGAGGGCCGCCCGCCAAGGGCTTTCTGGCGGCCAGTGTGGAGGAGTGGCATAAAGCGGTCGAGTCCAACTTCATGAGCACGGTGCACTTTGCCCGCGAGGTGATTCCGCACATGCAGCGCCGGCGCTGGGGCCGGATCATCACCATTACCTCCATCACCACGAAACAGCCGGTCGCGGACCTGGTGCTGTCAAACGCGGTACGGGCGGCGGTAGTCGGGCTGGTCAAAAGCCTGGCCAACGAATTCGGCAAAGACGGCATTCTGGTGAATAACGTAGGTCCGGGCTTTACCGCCACGGACCGGCTCAAGGAGCTGGCGAAAAGCCGTTCCGCTGCCTCGGGCACGGCCGAAAAGGTGATCTTTGACGGCTGGGCGGCGGACGCTCCATTGCGCCGCCTGGGGGAACCGCGGGAAGTTGCCGACACCATTGTTTGGCTGGCCTCAGACCGCGCATCGTACGTTACCGGACAGACAGTGCTGGTTGACGGCGGCATGTATAAGGGTCTGTAACAAATGTTTCAAACGGACCCGCTTTGGCTTACTTGGTGGTTGCCAACGCCAGTGAAGTTTTAGTAATCTGTGCGGATTCATTACCAGAAATCCAGCTGTAGTTGTGGGAGGGGGGACCATGCATCTCGTCATCAGAGCAGGACACACGTCATCCGCGGCCGGGTTCGCTGAGGCTTTTGGTAAGCGCTGGCTCTCGACCAGCCACGGCGGTTGCGGCGCTTGTTCGCTCACATTCTGACCGAACGCCTTCATGGCACTCAAACATAAAGACAGACATTGCGTCGGGGAGGGGTGTATGCCGAGATCAATCAGCAGGCTGCTTTCTATCAGTTTGGTGGTCCTTGTCTGGGTGGCGCAGACCTTGGCCCAGGGCGGCGCAACCGGCGCCATCGGTGGGACTGTGCTTGATCCCAGCGGAGCGGTGGTAGCGGGCGCGGACGTTCGTATCGTTAACCAGGACACCGGGGCCCTGACCCGCACGGCCAAGACCGACGCTAACGGGTCGTTCACCGCGCAACTGCTGCCGGTCGCGAACTACACGGTCACCGTTCAGGCTCCGGGTTTTGCCGAAGGCAGTTTTTCCAACATTGCGGTCCGGGTCACTGAAACTACGCGCATGACCGCCCAATTGCGCACCCAGGCAGTGCAGCAGAAGATCGAAGTGCAGGCACTGGTGCAGGCGGTGGAGACCAGCGCTGCCACCACGGGACAGGCGATCGAGGCGCAAACCATCCGCGACCTGCCCCTGGCCACGCAGAACTTTCAGCAACTGCTTTCGCTGTCGAGCGGCGCGCAGAGCGAACTGAATGCGTCGGCGCAACTGGGCCGGGGCAACGCCCGCATTTTTGTGAACGGCCAGCGGGAAGACAACAACAACTATCTGATCGAAGGCATCAGCGCGACCGACTACAACGTGGCCCAGGCCACCAACGTGCCCTTGCCCAATCCCGACGTGGTCGGCGAGTTCAAAGTGCAGACTTCGCTCTACGATGCCAGCCAGGGGCGCAACGGCGGCGGCAATGTGAATGCCATCCTGAAATCCGGAACCAGGAATTTTCATGGAGATGTTTACGAGTTTTTCCGCAACGATGTTTTGAATGCCAATGAGTACTTTTTGAATCGCGCCGGCCAGACCCGTCCGTCCGTGAAGCAGAACATCTTCGGGGGCAGCTTCGGCGGTCCCATTGGGAAAGAAGCCAAACTGGGATATTTCTTCGTGAACTATCAGGGCACGCGGCAACGCAGCGGTCTTTCTCCGGGAACGTTCATCAGCACCACGCTTCCAGTGCTGCCGTCGGTGCGTGACGAAGCGACCCTGGACGCCACGCTGGAGTCGGCATTTGCAGTACCCAGCATCGATCCCGTGATCCACAAACTCCTGCTGTTCAAGAGCAACCAGTTCGGCAATACGGCCGGCGGATATCTGATCCCTTCGATTCCAGGAACGGTGGGTGCAACCGGACAGTTCATTGTCAGCAAGCCCGGCAGCTTTACCGATGACCAGTTCACGGCCAACTGGGACCGAGAGTTCCGGGGCGGCAACGACAAGCTTTCGGCGCGCTTTTTCTTTTCGAATGCGGAATCGCTGTTGCCCTTCGGCGCCGGCGGCTTGCCCCTTTCGCTGGGTGGTACGTTACAGAGCAGCATCAGCTCCACCGACCTGAATTTTCCTTATGACCTGCCGGTGAATGGGCGATTTTTCAGCATCAACGAGACCCACGTGCTTTCACCCGCCCTGGTGAATGACTTCCGCTTCGGATATGTCCGGATCAACAACACGCTGGGCAATATCCCGCCGGTTACGGCGTCCGACCTGGGCCTTGACCGTCCTACCAATGAAGTCACCAAGTCCATCTACAAGTTTTCCTTGTTCGGCGGTTCGGGTTTCCAGATTGGACCCACGCCCCCTGCCGACCAGGCGCAGACCCAGAACAACTACAACTTCGTGGACACATTCAGCTGGGTGAAGGGGGCGCACGTCCTGCGCTTTGGCGGGGAATACACCCGCGTCAACCTGGACAAACTTTTCCCCCAGGTGTTCAACGGGCAACTGTTCTATGTCAACGGGGGCGGCTTCACCGACTTTCAAAAGTTTCTGATGGGCGCGCCCGACTTTAGCTTCGGCGGGGGCGGCGTGGCTACGCATCAGTACCGCACCAACGACTTCGCGGTGTTCGCGCAGGACGACTGGAAGGTGCGTCGCGATCTGACCATTAATCTGGGGTTGCGGGTGGAGGCGCTGGGCGCGTTTTATGACAACCTCTGTCACATCGGCAATCTCGATCCCGACCTGGCTGCTAAAGGTCAATATCCGTTTATCTACGGCAGTTGCGTGAAGGATTTGAATGTAGCGGGACTCAATCCAACCGGCAGCAACACCACTTACAAGAATGATTACGCCACCGGATGGGGGCCGCGGGTCGGTTTTGCGTGGGACATATTCGGGCATCACAGCACGGCCCTGCGCGGCGGCTACGGCATCTACTACGTGCGCGAAGACGTGGGCTCGGTGGACCAGCTCA
The DNA here is from genome assembly GCA_049799615.1 of Terriglobales bacterium. Taxonomy (GTDB): domain Bacteria; phylum Acidobacteriota; class Terriglobia; order Terriglobales; family Acidobacteriaceae; genus JAIQFF01. The sequence continues at coordinate 3,110 of JBARIF010000726.1, read as the reverse complement.
GCTTCCAGGCGCCGTTCCTGCCGGTTGCCTTCGGCCCCGGCCAGGCCGGTTGCCTGGGATCGTTTTTCTCCGCCACCGTGTTGCCGGGTTGCCCGGATCCGAATCCCAATGCGTTGCCTAAGGCGGGCGTGATTGATCCAACTTTTGTTCCCTGCCTGGCGCGGCTGCAAGGCTTCGCGGGCAACGACCCCAACGGGGCGCCGGATTATGCATGCAACGGCGCGGGGATTCCGTCCACCAACATTTTCGGCCTGGTGGTGCCGCGCAAATTTGTTTCGCCCAATACCCAGCAGTGGAACCTTACCCTGCAGCGGGAGTTTGGCAAGGACTGGGTGCTGGAAGTTGGATATGTGGGCACGCATTCCATTCATCTTCGCGAGACCCGCACCAACCTTTCGGTGAATGTGAGCCCAACGCATCCGCTGGTGCTGACCGATACCAGCGGGAACCCGTTTTCCATCGAGGCCAACACCTTTGCCAACGGCCCGGCGCGATCGAGCGCGCAAGGCATCAACGGCTATAGCGGAATGCAGCTCTTCGCCGACGATGCATATTCTCATTACAACTCCCTGCAAGCCACGCTCTCGCGGCGCTGGGGCGCGGGATATTTTCAGGCCGCGTACACTTTCTCGCGTTCGACGGATGCGACCTCAAGCGGCAACACCGCGCTGAACACGGCTTTTAATGATGAGACCACGCTGGATGGGTCGCGCGGCCTTTCCGACTTCGACCGCACTCACCGCTTCGTGGTGAGCTATCGCTACGATCTGCCAATCTTCAAGGGAGCCACGGGGGCCAAAGGCGCACTGCTGGCCAACTGGGCCATCAGCGGCATCACGGTGTTTCAGTCCGGCACGCCGTTTTCCGTTACCGATTCAGGCGCGGGCACCGGATTTCTGGGGCCCGGATTGGCGTCCGCCACACTGGGCGCCAGCCTGGCTCCGGGTGGCTCCATCGCCGCCGGCAACACCAGCGGGGACATTCACCAGCGCATTGATGGATATTTGAATCCGGCCAACTTCACTAGTGCGCCTTTACTTTATCCCGCTCAATGCGCCGGCGATGACAACTTCTGCACCACGAACTTCGGCAATCTGGGGCGGAACATTTATCGCGGGCCGTTCCAGCAGAACTGGGATTTTTCGCTGTTGAAAGACTTCCGCGTGACGGAGCGGCAGTCGCTTCGTTTCACCGCCGACTTCTTCAACATCTGGAACCACGCGAACTTCGGTAATCCGTCGATTACTGACATCGAAGCCTATCTTGCCAATCCGGGCGATCCTAACAATTCGTTCGGCAAGATCTTTTCCACCGTGGGAACGCCACGCCTCATCCAGTTCTCCCTGCGCTGGGCGTTTTAACGTGGCGGAAAAGGAAGCCCAGGGCCGTATTCCGATGCTCGAGCGGGACCAGGTCCCGCCCGAGCTGGCTGTTTTGTACGACGCGCTGTTACAGCAACGCGGCGTCGTGCCCAACATGTTCAAGACCGTGGCCCAGGCTCCAGCCCTGGCCATGGGCTTTGCCGCCCTGCTCAAACCGCTGCTGAGTGACGGCGCTCTGCCCGGCTGGTATAAAGAGTTGGTGGCGACCCGCATGTCGGTATTACAAGACTCGCTCTACGCGGTGACGGCGCACTCTTTGTCGGCACGGCAGAAGGGGGCGACGGAAGAGCACGTGGCCGCGGTAAAATCCGACTTCGAAAGCGGGCCCTTCACCGAGGCGGAGAAACTGGGCTTGCGTTGTGCCGACCGATTGCATCATTCTCCCCGCGACATTGACGACGACCTTTACGCCAGGCTAAAAGCTGTGTACAACAGTCCCCAGATTGTGGAGCTGATCGCTACCGCCTCGGTGTTCGAATTCTTTCCGCGCTTTGTGGACGGGCTGCGTATTCCAGTTACCCCGGCCCCAAAAAACAACCAGGCAGGCAAAGTCTGAATGCGACCTCTAGCGTCACGCATGTCGGTGATGAGCGGCGAAGGCGCGCTCACCATTTTCGCCCGCGCCAAGGAACTGGAACGGGCGGGGCGTTCCATCATCCACCTGGAACTGGGAGAGCCTGACTTTCATCCCGCGAAGCCGGTGAACGATGCGTTGAAACGGGCCGTTGACGAGGGCAAAGACCGCTATTGTCCCGTGATTGGATTGCCGGCCCTGCGCGAGGCGTTGTCGGCTTACCTGCGCGACACGCGCAATCTCAACATCCCACCTCAAAATATCGTCATCGCTCCCGGCTGCAAGATTGCCCTGTTCATGGCAATGATGGCGCTGATCGATCCCGGAGACGAAGTGTTGTACCCCGATCCCGGATTTCCCGGCTATGCCTCCATCACGCTGGGGCTGGGCGGAGTGCCGGTGCCATTTGTGCTGGCCTCCAAAAATCGCCTGCAGCCCGATCCGGATGAAATTGAAAACAAGATCACGCCTCGCACCAAGATCCTGATTACAAATTCGCCCGGCAATCCAACCGGGACGGTTTACACCGACGAAGTGCAGCGTCGCATGGCGGAGTTGGCCGTCAGGCATGACTTGCTGGTTCTCTCCGATGAAATTTACGCCCGCATCATTTACGGCGGTACTTATAAGTCCATGATGAGCTACCCTGGCATGGAAGAGCGGACGCTGATTATCGACGGCTTCTCCAAGAGCTTTGCCATGACGGGATGGCGCCTGGGATACGCCACGGCGCCGGCACGTATCGTGCCCGCGCTCGATATGCTGGCCGTCAACACCTACACTTGTACTGCCGAATTCAGCCAGTACGGAGCGATCGAAGCCTTGCGAGATCGCGAAGGCGCCACACCACGCATGGTAGGTGAGTTTGCCAAACGCCGCGAGCAGTTTATCCGCGACCTGAATCGGGTGCCCGGGTTTCGGTGCTCGCCGCCCGAAGGCGCCTTCTACGCCTGGGTGGATGTTTCCGAAGCGGGACAGAGCGCCGAGGAGATTTGCCGCGTCATGCTGGAGGAGGCGGGTGTGGCCGCGATTCCGGGTGCGGCGTTCGGGCCGGCCGGGGCCGGGTTTGTGCGATTTTCTTACGCGTCGTCGAGCGCCGTCCTGAAAGAGGCGGTGGAGCGGATCTTGCAGGTTGCGTCAGCCTGGCAGGGAAC
>JBARIF010000725.1:0-5665 GCA_049799615.1 Terriglobales bacterium | reverse complement strand
CGTATCCGGTGTTGGACAGGCGTAACGCCAGTTCATGGGTGCGGGTTTGTGCCGCTCCTACCTCGGGTGGGTAGTAAGCGGTCAAAAACAGCACCTTGAGCCGCTTGCCGGGTTGAGGATTCGTATTCATGATCCCAGATTTGAGGGCTGCGGATCGGGTCGTTCTGACTTATCCGGCAAGCGTGTCTTGTTGCCGGGCCAGATTTTCGTTGGCCAGGATTGCCGAATTGATCGGAATCGCCTGATGGCTGGTGGGATGAACCGGACGGGTCCAGGAGCCATGTCGAAAGATGACTTCGATGGCGGTGGAAAACAACAGGACCATATCGCTGCGGAAGGTGGCCCGGGCGGCATAATCGACGTCCAGTTTCATCTTCTTGGGCAGAATGGTCTCGATGTAGTAGCTTTCCAGTTCCTCCTCGCGGATGTTCTTGGGCAGAATCTCCTCTTCATGACGGAAAAACACTGTGGCCGCTCCGGTCACACCCGGACGGATGGAAAGAAACTGGCGCACTTCGCTGCCTTGCCCGAGCAGGCGGCGCAGGTGCGGACGAGGTCCGACGATGCTCATATCGCCCCGCAGCACATTCCACAGTTGTGGGATTTCGTCCAGCTTCCATTTACGCAGCAGGCGTCCTACCCGGGTAATGCGCGCATCCCCGGCCCGGGTAAGGGACACGTTGAAGCCGTTCTTTTCCGTCTGCATGGTACGGAACTTGAACATATGGAAGTCGGCGCCGCCGATACCGCAACGGTGATGAATGTAAAAAGCCGGCCCCGGAGAATCCAGCTTGATCAACAACATGATCAAAGGAATAAGCGGGGCGACCGGAAGAAGCAGGGCGGTGGCCGCTGCAATATCGAAGCAGCGCTTTCCGCTCGAGCGGCTCCAGGCACTTGGTCTGAAGGCGGGGATCGGGGTCAACCTGGGCTCGTCGTACCGAATGGGCGACAGGGCGGTTTGGGGCATGAATTTGGTCCTCCTTGGTGCTGACGGCGACAGTGGGATCACAGGGGGGATCAAAGAGACAGCTCTGCGATTTAGACAACCACGGGCGAATTAACCTGGAGTTCAGTAACGACCTTGGTTTCCTGGGCCTTGGGTTGACACGAGGTGCAATCGACCACATATTCCCGATCGCACTCCGAACAGCTGACTTCACCCTGTTGCGCCGGAAGCCGGCAGCCGCAATAGCACACCCAACCGGCCTGGGTCGCGGGAACTCCCATGACCAGGGCATAGTCGGGGACATCGCGGGTGACCACCGCGCCGGCCGCGACAAAGCTGTAGCGTCCCAAGGTGGTGCCGCACACCACGGTGGCGTTGGCTCCAATCGAAGCTCCTTCCTTCACCAGGGTGCGCCTGTACTCATGTTTACGGGCGATGTGGCTGCGCGGATTGATCACGTTGGTGAATACCATCGAGGGCCCGCAGAAAACGTTGTCCTCGAGCTCGACTCCGGTGTAGATGGAGACGTTGTTTTGAATTTTCACGTTGTTGCCGATCTTCACTCCGGGACTGATGACGACATTCTGGCCCAGATTGCAATTCGTCCCCAGCTTGGATCCGCTCATGACGTGAGAGAAGTGCCAGATCTTGGTTCCATCGCCGACCTGACAGCCCTCGTCGACCACCGCGGTGGGGTAGGCGAAAAAGTTTCTTGCCGCCGGCGTACTCACATCGACCGGCTTGCCGTTGTCGCGCAGCGAGAGTTCGCAGGCCTCCAGCACCTGCAGCACTCGCACCCCGCTCTGGCCATCGGTACGCGCTTTCTGCCGGCTCGCCATGCACTCGAGAAAGTGCTGGCTTTCGCGGCGCAGTGGCTCCTCCGCGGGCAGGGGCACGACCTCGCCTTCGAGCTTGTGCGCGATCGGGACCCGGTTTACCCAGTCAATGCGGTGGGTATAGAGAACCAGCTTGCGTTCGGTCTCGGTGTCATCGAACACCGCCATCTTGCGGCCGCCGACGATGGTCAGCTTCTGTTCTTTCAGGGGATGCAGCCAGCTGACGAAGAAGTGGGCCTTGACTCCGCTCTTGAACTCGCAGGTGGTCAAGGTCGTGTCCACGCTGCGCGAATCCAGGTAACTGCCCCCGTGACTCGAAACCGTGGAAGGCAGCTCGTTGAGCAGAAACAGAATGGCCGAGATATCATGCGGAGCAAAGCTCCACAGAATGTTTTCCTCGGTGCGCAACTTGCCCATGTTCAGCCGCGAAGAGTGAATGTACTGGATGCGGCCCAGCTCCCCGGCGTGGATCATCCGGTTCAAGGCGAGCACGGCCGGGTGGTACTCGAGAATGTGGCCGACCATCAGAATGCGCTTGCGTTCGGCGGCCAGATCCACCAGCTTCTGGCCTTCGCTGGCGTGCAGGGCCAGCGGCTTCTCGACATAAACATCCTTGTCCCGGAGCAGGCACCGACGCGCCACGTCGTAGTGCTGCGCGGCCGGGACCGCGATCACGACTCCCTGCACTTCGGGATCGTTAAGCACGGTCTCCAGGTCGCGCGTAGTGAGCACGTTGTACTTGGTACGCACTTCCTCGAGCGCCGCCTCGTTGGCATCGCACACCCAGCGCAGCGCGCCCAGTTCGTGAAAGTTGCGCACCAGGTTCTTGCCCCAGTAGCCGGATCCGATAACTGCGACTTTTCCTGTTGGATTGTCCATAACCCTTAATTCTCCTTACCCCTTAGGCGTAAAACTTGGCGATGGTGTCGACCACCATGTTCTGCTGCGACTCGGTCAATTCTGGGAAAACAGGCAGAGCCAAGACTTCCCGGCAGGCCCGTTCGGTTTCCGGAAAATCACCTTCCCGGTAACCCAGGTAGGCAAAGGCCGGCTGCATGTGTAAGGGGTACGGATAATAGACTTCCGTGGGGATACCCGCGCTGCGCAGGTGTTGCCGCAACTCGTCCCGCTCAGGTACGCGGATGACGAACTGGTTGTAAACGTGGCCGCTCTGGTCTGGACAGAAGGGCAGCCCGAGAATCTGGTCCAATCCGCGGTCCTGAAACCGGGCGCGGTAACGGTCGGCGTTATTGCGCCGGCTGTCCGACCAGTCGGAGAGGTGCTTCATCTTGACCCGCAGGATGGCCGCCTGCAGAGCATCCAGGCGGCTGTTAATGCCGATCTGTTCGCAGTTGTATTTGGTGCGCGTGCCGTGCCCGCGCAGAATCTTCAAACGCTCCGCCAGGGCCGCATCTTGGGTGGTAATCATGCCGCCATCACCCGCGCCCCCGAGGTTCTTGGAAGGGAAGAAACTGAAACAACCGGTGCTGCCAAAACTTCCTACCGGACGTCCGGCATAGGTTGCGCCAATGGCTTGCGCGGCATCCTCGATGACCGGCAACTTGTGCTCGCCCGCAATGGCCATGATCTCCCGCAGGTCCGCCGCCAGACCGAACAGGTGGACCGGCATGATGGCGCGGGTGCGGGAAGTCACTGCCGCCGACAGTTTGGTGACGTCGAGGTTGTAGGTGCGGGGATCAATATCCACGAACACCGGCCGCGCCTTCTGCCGGGCAATCATGCCGGCGGTAGCGCTGAAGGTAAAGGGAACGGTAACGACTTCATCATCTTGATCGACGTCCAGGGCCATCAGCGACAACAAGAGCGCGTCCGAGCCGGAAGCGCAGCCCACGGCAAACTTGCTGTTCGCCAATTTCGCGACTTCGCTCTCCAGGGCCTCGACTTCGCTGCCCAGGATGAAGTGCTGAGACTCCAGAATGCGGTGCACGGCTTCATACACTTCTTCGCGAATGTGAGCGTGTTGCGCCTTGAGATCCAGAAACGGAAACAGCAGGGCTGGAGCTGCTGGGCCGGACTTGGGGGCCGAGGAAACAGGTTTTTTTTCGATGGTCATTGATTGTGACATGAGTAGTGGTTGCGTCCTCCTGGACTGGTATCTGCCTGGCCGGCGCCCGTGGGCGACGCCGGCAACTTTAAGTTTTCGGGGGGAGGACTGGGAGTAGCTTTCCGGGCGGTGAACTATTTCGCCGTGTAATCGTTGGTGTAGCCGTAGTGATAATGCTTGTAATCAACCAGGCCCATGTCGGCGCCATTCAGCACCACTTGAAGAATCGGCGCGCCGTGGACTTCAGAGATCAACTCCACGCTGCGCCGCATGGCTTGGCGTGTGGTCACGCCGGCTCTTCCCACCAGGACCACGGCATCCACCAGGGTGGAGAGGGCGCGGCCATCCACAAAAGGAAGGATGGGAGCGGAGTCGATGATCACGAAGCCGAAGCGCTCCCGCAGGGCGGCCAGCGTTTGCTCCATCTTCTCGGAGCAGATGAGCTGGCCAAAGTTGCCTTTCGAACGGCCCGCCGGCAGTACAGAGAGATTGCTCATTCCGGGAATTTCCAGCAGAGAATTCTCCAGCATCGCATCCCCGGTCAGCACATCCCCCAGGCCCTGGCCGGTCGCCAGGCTGAAGGCGCCCGCTACCCTGCCCTTGCGCAGGTCGGCATCTACCAGACAGGTGTTGGCGTGCTGGGCCAGAGCATAGGACAGATTCAGAGCCACCGTCGTCTTGCCTTCTCCGGGCAGCGCAGAAACGATCAGCAGGGTCTGCGGCGGATTGTTGGGCCATGACAACATGATGGATGCGTACAACGCCTGCACCGCTTCACCCTCAGGCGAGTTGGGTCTTTCGAGGAAGAACGTATCCGTCTTGCTGTCGCGAGTTGGACTGGGCAAGGTTCCTACAATTCGCTTGGGCCAACCCAGTCGGGCTCCGTCGTTTCCGCCTTCGGTGATGGCGGGAATTACCGATACATTGGCGCTGCCAATCCATCTGCGGATGTCTTCCGGCGAGCGCAGCTTGTTGTCTAATTCCTCGGAGATGAAGGCCAGGGCGATGCCACCCACCAGCGCCGCCAGCAGGCCCACTCCCAGGTTCAGCAAGGGACGCGGACGAATCGGCGTCTCGGGAACCCGCGCCGCATCGACGACTTGAATATCCGCGGACCGCGAAGCGGCCGCGATTCCCGCTTCCTTGATGCGACCGTATAAGGAATTGTAAAGCGCCACGTCGGCTTCGACTTCCTTCTTCAGGGCCGAGTACTTGGCCATCTTGTCCAATTCCTGGCTGGTCCCCTTCATTTCCGCTCCCATCATGCTTTCGCGTGCCTGGGCCGCGGCATAGCTTGCGCGCAGGGAATTGACAATCGCCTTTTTCTGAATATCGATTTGAGTCTGTAACTCATCCACTTCACTTTGCAGCTTCTTGGCGGCGGGATGGTTGGCGCCGTACACCACCATGGCCTGAGAAAGAGCCGCGCGCGACTCGGCCAGTTTCTGGCTGAGCGCCTGCACCACCGAGTTGGTGCGGACCTCAGGCAGAGAATCCGGATTGTCCACGTTCTTCAGCAGGGCCTGCAGCTGGATCCTCTCCGACTGCGCCATGGTTTGCTGCCGGCTGAGTTCACCCATGTGCTCGGTGAAGGTGCTCTTGTTGCTGTCAATATCGGTGATCCCGATGGACTGTTGAAACTGCGCCAGGGCCTGACTGGAATCGTCCATCTTCTTGCGAATATCATCGAGCTGGCGAGAGAGCCATTCCGAAGACTTCATCACCGCGTCGTGGCGGTTGCGAAAACTCTGGTCGATGAACTCTTCTACCGCGGCGTTGGCTACCTGGGCGGCGAGTTGCGGATCGGTACTGGAG
>JBARIF010000724.1:0-1791 GCA_049799615.1 Terriglobales bacterium | reverse complement strand
GATGTGGGCCATGATGCCGATATTCCTGCACCGTTCTAATGGGACTGTTCTGGACACAGCTTTTTTCTTCTCTTCCTTGCGAGACTCTTGTTCGCCGGCGATGTTGGTACCAGTACTCATGGAACTCAGCTTCCAGCTCTTAGCCATTAGCTTTCAGCTTGAACCCTTTCGCCCTGGCTAAAGGCTAAGAGCTAACGGCTAGAAGCTGCTCTTCTACCAGCGATAGTGGGCGAAGGCCTTATTCGCTTCCGCCATGCGGTGCACGTCTTCCTTCTTCTTGATGGCTGCGCCGCGGTTGTTGCTGGCGTCGAGCAATTCATTGCTCAGTTTGTCGATCATGCCCTTCTCGGCGCGTCCGCGGGAGTAAGTAATGAGCCAGCGGATGGCCAGCGAAGTGCGCCGGTCGGCGTTCACTTCGACCGGGACCTGATAGTTGGCGCCGCCCACGCGGCGGCTCTTCACTTCAAGCAGCGGCTTGGCGTTCTCCACCGCCTTCTTGAACAGTTTCAAAGGCTCGTCGCCGCCCTTTTCCTGCAGGCGGGTCAGCGCCTCGTAAAAGATGCCTTCCGCAGTGCTCTTCTTGCCCTGCCACATCATGGAGTTGACGAACTTCGTCACCAGATCAGATCCGTAAACCGGATCCGGCTCCACTTTCCGCTTGGCGATGTATCCTTTTCGAGGCATTTAAGCTTCTAGCTCCTGGCTCTTAGCTTCCAGCTTTGAGCTGCCGGGCGAAACGTTGCCGCTCGCCCCCTAAATTCTTTTCCTGCCGCCGACTGAAGACTAACGACTACGTTTACGCCTTCGGCCGTTTGGCTCCGTACTTCGAACGGCTCTGTTTGCGGCCGGCGACGCCTACCGCGTCCAGGGTGCCGCGAATCACGTGATAGCGCACGCCGGGAAGGTCCTTCACGCGGCCGCCGCGAATCAGGACGATGGAATGCTCCTGCAAGTTGTGACCGACGCCGGGAATATAAGTTGTAACCTCGATCCCGTTGGTCAAGCGGACGCGGGCAACTTTACGCAGGGCTGAGTTCGGCTTCTTCGGGGTCTGGGTGTAAACCCGGGTGCAAACACCGCGCTTTTGCGGACATGCCTGCAAAGCCGGGCTCGCGGTCTTGTACCGCGGCCGTTTGCGCCCGCTGCGCACCAATTGATTGAAAGTAGGCATACGGTTTCTGGCGCTCCTGTTCTGGTGCTACTTCCCTGTGCCCCAAGCCACGCCCTTCCAACCGGACGTTCTACAGGCACACCCGCGCGGACCCACTCCGCATCTGCTTTTCCCCGATTTCGCGGGCTGGATGGCGGACCCGCCAACCATAATTCCCGCAGCGCAAGCGCGCGGGAGATTTTGATTTCCCGTTCAGAACTAAAAGCCGCCGACGGTGGCACCAAGCCCGGACTCTTCCGGGAGCTGCTCCGTTTCGTCAGCACCGCCCCACATAGCCCTTCAACGGGTGAAAGGTGTGCGCAGGACGTTTCAGCGAGGGCGCCTCCCTTCGTATTTCACGGGAGACGTTTGTTGCTAAAGCTCAGCTGCGTTTCGGGCTTTCCACACACATCAGCGCGCACGGAAAACCCACCGCCTACAGACCAGCCAGACCTAACTCGCGGAACCCTATAAATATAGCAACTGGCTGCACACATCGTCAACCGAGATGAGTTGCATCAGATGGAAATGGCGACTGCTTGGAATTGACGAATTTTCGAATTGCCGGATTTTTGGATCTTTTGGCTTCGAAATTCCTAGATCCTAAAATCCGGCAATCCGACAATCGCGGGCTGCAGCAC
>JBARIF010000723.1:0-5765 GCA_049799615.1 Terriglobales bacterium | reverse complement strand
AGCGGTGTTCGCTTGTGGACACTGCGGAGGCAAGGGTCGCACTGACGCCCTGGCGGGCTGCGCTCGTCTGCGCCGACAATGGCGCCCAGTTCCTATGACGGTGTTTAATGGCTCGTCCGGAAGAAGTTGTCTGGTGCGCCGAGATCCAGGCAAAACCGAGAAGGCGTGACCGGAATGGCAAGGACCTCTCGAGGTTGCTTACGAAGGACTATTGAGGGCGTCCAGCCTCCACCGGGTGAGGAGGATGCTCCCTCGACTGGGTTCGGCCTGGAACCATGAATAAGGCCCATCCGTATAGACGATCAGAGACGCTATGCAATTCATAGATGATGTCCGCTATGCGATGCGGCAGTTTGCCCATGCCCCCGGCTTCACCGCGACGGCGGTCTTTCGACTTCGCAGGTGCTTCGCTTGGCGAAGCACCTGCTACGCTCAGGATGACTCGCACATTTTGAGGGTCAGAGCTTCGCACCGATCAGCTTGCTGCCGGGAGAGAAGTAGAGATCCTCAGGTTGACTAGCCCCTTGAGCCCGCCGGCACCCCAGACAACCTTGCAGCTTTCCGCAGCGCGATTGGCTGGGCGATCCTGATCGCTGAAGGCTGACCGACTGAAAGCCTTTGTTGCAGTGTTCGCAAATGGACACTCAAGTTCGATAGCGGACAAAGTTAGGCCAATCAGTGGTGCGAATGTGACGACATCTTCCTGCTCTCGCATACACTTACCGCAACATCGCGAATGGCTCGACAGTTGCGAACTAGGACTCTGATGGATATCGCACGCCCAGACATCAAGCGCCAGAAGCGACGCCGGCAAATTGTCGGAGCGGTGATCGGAGTCGTGCTTCTGGGAATCGTCACCATCGGCGTTTCCCGGCTGAAACCGGCGGCCCAGGAAGTGGAACGCAGCACGGTGTGGACCGACACGGTCAAGCGCGGTCCCATGCTGCGCCAGGTCAGAGGCCTGGGGTCGCTGATTCCCAGCCAGGAGTTCACGCGTCAAATACCGGCCGAGACGGAAGCTACCGTGGTCCGCATTCGCATGCTGCCGGGTTCGCAGGTGAAAGCTGACAGCATCCTGCTTGAGATGAGCAATCCGCAAGTCGAGCAAGCGGCGCTCGACGCCAGGCTTCAACTGAAGGCGGCCGAGGCCGAATACCAGAGCCTGCGGGTCAAGCTGCAGAGCGACCTGATGAACCAGAAAGCCGGCGCCGCCACGGTGACCGCGGACTACAGCCAGGCCAAGCTGCAGTCGGAGACTGACAAAGCGCTCTACGATCTCGGCGTCATCTCAGGCCTGGCATACAAGGCGTCAAAGGGCAAAGCCGACGAACTTACTACGCGAAACAATATTGAAGACGAAAGGCTGGCGATCAACCAGAAGGCGATCGAATCGCAGATGGCAGAACAACAGGCGAAGGTGGACCAGATGCGCGCGCTCGCGGAACTGAAGCAGAAGCAACTGGATGCGCTCAAGGTTCGCGCCGGCATTGACGGCGTTCTGGTTGACCTGCCGCTGCAGGTGGGACAGCACGTTTTGCCGGGCGCGATGCTGGCCAAGGTGGTCCAGCCCAACCATCTGATTGCGGAATTGAAGATTGCGGAGACCCAGGCGCGAGACATCCAGATCGGCCAGCCGTCAATGGTGGATACCCACAATGGCACGGTCGCGGGCACCGTAATGCGGGTCGATCCCGCCGTGCAGAACGGGACGGTCACGGTCGATGTGCAACTCACCGGCGAACTCCCCAAGGGAGCGCGGCCCGATCTGAGCGTTGACGGCACCATCGACCTGGAGCGGCTGGAGAACGTGCTCTACGTCGGACGCCCCGCGTTTGGACAGGAGAACAGCACCATCAGCCTGTTCAAACTGGATCCAGACGGTAAGGGAGCGGTACGCGTTCCAGTCAAGGTAGGGCGCGCGTCCGTGAATTCTATCCAGATCATTGAAGGCTTGCACGAAGGCGACACGGTAATCCTTTCCGACATGTCGCGCTCCGATAACACCGACCGTATCAGACTTGACTAAAACAGGGCTGGAACAAGACAGGCTCGACCAACCAACCGACTGAGGCACACGCCATGACTGAAGCAGGACAAGCGCTGATCCAGATTGAAGATCTCACCAAAGTGTTCTACACCGACGAAGTTGAAACCCATGCGCTTTCGGGCGTGCACCTGTCGATCCGTAAGGGAGAGTACGTCGCCATGTCGGGTCCTTCGGGATGCGGCAAGTCAACCCTGCTATCGATCATCGGCCTGCTCGATACGCCGACCGGTGGACGCTACCAGCTGAACAGCCAGCCGGTGGAGAACCTCGGCTTCGCGGAGCGCTCGCGCATCCGCAATCAGGAGATCGGATTCATCTTTCAGAGCTTCAACCTGATTGGCGATCTCACGGTCTACGAAAATGTCGAACTGCCGCTGACCTACCGGCAGAAGATGCCCGCAGTCGAGCGCAAGAAGCGCGTGATGGAGGCGCTGGAACGCGTGGGCATGGCGCACCGGGTGCGGCATTATCCCTCGCAACTCTCCGGCGGCCAGCAGCAGCGCGTCGCGGTGGCCCGCGCACTGGGCGGAAAGCCCTCCATTCTGCTGGCCGATGAGCCCACGGGAAATCTGGACTCCCGCAACGGCGAAGCCGTGATGGAACTGCTCCAGAACCTGCACCGCGAGGGCGCAACCATCTGCATGGTCACGCACGATCCACGTTTCGCCAAGCATGCCGAACGCGAAGTGCATTTGTTCGACGGCAAGGTCGTGGCGGAAGAAGAACTGAAGAAGCTGATGGCGGACGTGCATGCATGAGCGGGCTTCCGTCCCATGGTGGCGCTGCGCTACGAGTGAAATATTATGGAAACTTTGCTTCAGAACCTGCGCTACACAATGCGCGCGCTGCGCAAGAGCCCTGGGTTTACCGCGGTGGCGGTCATCACATTGGCGCTGGGGATTGGAGCGAACACCGCCATTTTCAGTGTGGTCAATGCGGTCCTGCTGCGGCCGCTTCCATATAAAGATGACAGCCGGCTGGTGGTCATTCTCAACCAGGGGCGCAACCCCGTGGCTCCGGCGAATTTCATCGACTGGCGGAACCAGAGTCAATCCTTCTCACAAATGGGGGCGGCGGAATACTGGACCCCGAACCTCACTGGCACCGAAAATCCCGAAAAATTGTGGGCGTTGCATGTTACTCCCGACATTTTTCCATTGCTGGGAGTCCAACCCTTGTTGGGACGCGTGTTCCTGCCTGAAGAACAGGACGCGGGCAAAGAGCATGAAGTGGTCTTGAGCTACTCCCTGTGGCAAGGCCATTTTGCCGGCAACCCCGAGATCGTTGGACGGTCCGTGGCGCTCAGCGGTGAGACCTACACCGTGGTCGGGGTGATGCCTCTTGATTTCAAGTTCGCGCCCTTCTGGGCGACGAAGGCGCAACTGTGGGCGCCGCTGGCGCTGGGTTCGCGGCTCGCGGACCGGGGCGGCAGTTCACTCCGTGTGTTTGCCCGGCTGAAGCCTGGCGTCACTCTGGAGCAGGCGCAGGCGGAGATGGCGGGCATTACGGGCCGCCTAGAGCGCGAATTTCCCGGCACCAACCAGGACATCCAGGTAGTTTCGCTGCGCGAGAAGGTGGTGGGAAACATCCGTCCCGCGCTGCTGGTGTTACTCGGAGCCGTGGGCTTTGTCCTGCTGATCGCTTGTGCCAATGTCAGCCACATGCTGCTGGCGCGGGCGGCCGCCCGTCGCGAGGAGATTGCATTGCGCACCGCGCTCGGAGCGGGGCGTTGGGATGTGTTCCGCCAGTTGCTGACTGAAAGCATGGTGCTCGCTCTTTTAGGTGGAGGCGCCGGCTTGCTGCTTGCCGTGTGGGGCGTTCGCGTTCTTCTGGCGATCAGTCCGGCGGCCATACCGAGAGTGGAGACAGTCGGCGTGGATGGTCACGTACTGCTGTTTGCGGTCGCCATCTCACTCCTGACAGGTCTGGCGTTTGGCATGGCTCCCGCCTGGCGAGCGACGGCGGTCAACCTCAGTGACGCATTGAAGGAGGGGAAACGAGGATCGAGCCAGGGAGTGCACCGCGACCGGCTGCGCGGTCTGCTGGTGGCCTCCGAATTTGCCTTGGCCGTAATGTTGCTGGCGGGCGCGGGGCTGATGGTCCGCACGTTTTCTGCGTTGCAGCATGTAGACCCAGGCTTTGATCCCCACGGCGTGCTGTCGCTGGTAGCTGGTGTCGCGGGTACGGAGCAAGTGGCCGCCGGACACACCGGAAATTTCTATCAGGAAGTACTGCAGAAAGTCTCTGCCGTGCCCGGGGTTCAATCGGTCGGCGGCATCAACCATCTGCCGCTCGCGGGCGACGAATGGGGTTTCCCGTTTCACGTCGAAGGCCGGCCGCCTGAGCCTCCCGGGAAAGAACTTGTTGCCACCTACCGGGCGGTTTTTCCCGGCTACTTCCGGACCATGCGGATTCCGATCCTGCACGGCCGAGACGTCAGCGATGCCGACAATCTACGCACGCCGGGCGTGGTGGTGATCAACGACTACCTCGCCCGCCGCTACTGGCCCGGTGAAGATGCGATCGGCAAAAGAATCACGTTTGACGATCCGGCGAAAAATCCCTCGTGGCTCACCGTGGTGGGGGTGACTAAGAACAGCGCACGCGCTAACTGGGTCAGCCCGCCTGAAGAAGAAGTGTTTCTGCCTTACCTGCAGAACCGCGCGTATCTCGAGACGCCAACGCCGCCATTTGCCTACTTGACCCTGGTGGTGCGAACTGACCTTGATCCCGCCGCTCTGGCGCCGGCCATTCGTGGAGCCATTCACTCGCTCGACCGGAACATTCCACTTTCCGAAATCCAGACCATGGACCACGTGGTCTCTGAAGCCAATGGCCAGTCGCGCTTCTACCTGGTCCTCCTGGGAGCGTTTGCCACAGTGGCGCTGGCCCTGGCGGGCGTGGGCATCTACGGTGTGATGAGCTATTCGGTGTCGCGGCGGACCCACGAGATCGGCATTCGCATGGCGCTGGGAGCGCGAGGGCGAGATGTACTGAAGCTGGTTGTGTTCCAGGGAATCGTTCAGGCGCTGGCTGGAGTCGCCGTGGGACTGGCCGGCGCTTTGGCTCTGAGTCGCCTGATGGCGGGGCTGCTGTACGGTACACGGCCTACGGACCCGGCGACGTTTGCTGCGGCGGTGTCGGTGCTCAGCGCAGTAGCGGTCGCAGCCAGCTATATCCCGGCGCGGCGTGCGGCCAAGGTCGATCCCATGGTGGCGCTGCGCTACGAGTAATAAAGGAGAGATCACAGCATGACCGGCCTGTTCCAGGACATTCGCTACGCTCTGCGCCAACTACGGAAGAGCCCGGGCTTCACGTCGGTCGCCGTGCTCACATTGTCGTTAGGGATCGGGGCAACTACAGCGATGTTCAGTTTGGTGGACGGCGCGCTCTTCCGCGGCTTGCGCTATCCGCACGCCGAGCAGTTGGTATCCGTCGGAGTCATCGCTCCGATTATTGACGGCGAGTTTCTGTTTGCAGCGAATTACCTGGCGTGGAGGCGCGATCAAACGCCGTTCGCGAACTTCACGTCGTCCACCGGCGTGAACGATTGCGATCTCACCGATGACCGCCCCGTCCGATCAAGCTGCGCGGCGGTGGCGTCCACCTTCCTTCCTACATTCGGTGTGCGACCCATCCTGGGGCGGAATTTCACCCCTGAAGAAGATCGCCCCGATTCGCCCAGGGTCGCATTACTCTCGTACGGGTTATGGCAAAG
>JBARIF010000722.1:0-2183 GCA_049799615.1 Terriglobales bacterium | reverse complement strand
AGGCAATCCTGCCTTTCAGTCCGACATCTCGCAGATATCGGGAACGGCTTCGGTGGGCAGCATGAAATACAACGCCCTCCAGGCTGTCTTCCAGAAGCGCTATTCGCATGGCTTGGAATATCAGGTGGCGTACACCTTCTCCAAGTGCATGACCGATAACAGCGGGTACTACGGGACTTGGGGCTCCACTCAGGGAGGCCCCGCCAGTCCGTATTACCAGAACCTCTATAACCCACATGGCGACTACGCGACCTGCTACTTCGATGCGAAACACAATCTCAGTTCTTACGCGGTTTACGAACTGCCCTTTGGCCGCGGCAAGAAGTGGGGTGGGAACGCGAGCGGGGTAGTGAACCAGGTTGCCGGGGGATGGTCGGTCAACCCAATCATCTCTATACACTCTGGATTCCCGATCGCTCTGTATGATTCGGGCAGCGCACCCAACGATGTGAATTCCCGCGGCCAACGTCCGAATTGCGGCGCAGGCGCCGGAAGGGTATTCGGCCGGCAGGCGGCGTTTGATCCGGTCAGCGGAAAATACATCGGATACCAGTGGTTTGACAGCAGCCCCTATACGGCTACCGGCACCGAGCAGTTCGGAAACTGTCCTGCCCAGGGACCGGTGCGCGGTCCAGGTTTTGGCGGCGTTGATCTGAGCATTCAGAAAAACTTCCCTGTGACCGAACGAGTGCGGCTGCAGTTCCGAGCTGACTTCCTCAACGCCTTCAATCGAGTGAATCTCAACACACCCAATGGAGGATGTTGCGGAGGAACGATGGGCCAGATCAGCAGTTCACAAGACCCGCGCAATATACAGTTCGCTCTCAAGCTGTATTATTGACGAGGTATGATGGGAGGGCAGGCGTCCACGACGCCTGCCCTATTTTTTTATGCCTCGACCTCTTTCCAGAGTTCTGATTGGATTGTCGTTCATAGTCACGGTGTGCCCCTGGACCGCCGCTCAGGGCGGCTTAAAACCGGCTGCAAGCGCCCCGTTGCCCACCGCTCAGCAGGGGTTGAAGCTGGCTAATGATGGCCATTGCGAGAAGGCCATCCCTATCTTGAGGAAGGCCCTAACCCAGCCCGGAGACAAAGACCTTAAGCGGCAGGTCGGTTTCACTGGCCTGCGCTGTGCCATGTCTGAGAACCAGCCGGATGCGGCGGTGGATTTTCTGCGCTTCCTGAACCGCGAGTTCCCGCACGATCCCGATGTGCTCTACGTGTCGGTGCACACTTATTCCGATCTTTCCACCTGGGCGGCGCAGGAGCTGGCTGCGACTGCGCCTAACTCCTACCAGGCCCACAAATTGAACGCCGAGGCGCTCGAACTGCAGGGCAAGTGGGATGAGGCGGCCAATGAATACAAACGCATCCTGCAACAGGACCCGCGCATGCCTGGGATCCATTTCCTGCTGGCGCGCCTGCTGCTTTCGAAACCTGATCCCAATCCTACGGTGGCCGAGGAGGCGAAAAAAGAGCTGCAGCAGGAAATCGAGATTGATCCTTCGAATGCGGGGGCTGAGTACGTGTTGGGCGAACTGGCGCGGCAGGACAGCCAATGGCCCGAGGCCATTGCGCACTTTACCCGTGCCACCAAGCTGGACGCGGCCTTCGGCGATGCTTACCTGGGGCTCGGCGTGTCCCTGATTTCCACCAAACAGTTTTCGGAGGCGGTCCCGCCGCTCGAGACTGCGGTAAAGCTGGAGCCAAGAAATCCGGCGGCGCACTACAACCTGGCCATGGCTTACAATCGCGCGGGACGCAAGCAGGATGCGGACAGGGAATTTGCCATCCATCGCCAGATGACGGAGAAGAGTGGCGCTCAGCCCGGTTCGCCGCCCGGCGCTCAGCCTGAAAATTCCAACTAGCACGCGGGCCATTTGCTGTTTCCGCACCAGTGTCATCCCGAGCGCGGCTCGAGCCGCGTCAGCGGCGAGAGCAAGTCGAGGAACCCCTACCCTGACCGCAGACTCATCGGCTCAATAGGGGTCCTTCGACTCCGCGACTGCTTCGCGACGCAAAGCAGTCACTCCGCTCAGGATGACAGGGGGGAAGCTTCTCTGGCGATACAATGGTTGTCGAGAAACAATCGCTGAATTGAACACTCCGATCTCACGGCAAAATAAGGGGTCGCGGCTACTCTCCCGGCGGGAACTGCTTCGGGGACTGGCGGGCGGCATCGC
>JBARIF010000721.1:0-17740 GCA_049799615.1 Terriglobales bacterium | reverse complement strand
CACCAGTGCCGAAGCCGCCAACTCCGCCGCCGGGAGTTCCTTGCACCACACCGGCATTGACACCGCGAAAAATTCCGCCGGCGCGTGTGCGCAATATGTCCATGTTGGCGATGGGAAGGTTGTAGCGCGCGATGGCCAGGTCGAGATTGTTCTCAAGCGCCAGCCGGATGGCATCCTTCAGTGACAAGTACAGCTTGCCATCGCGGATCAACTGGTCGAGCAGCGGGGAATTCGTGAGGTCCGGACGAGGAACGCGGTCCGCTGAGTACGCGCCGAGAGGATTGTGCGATTCCGGCATGTCATAACGCACGGACGCGTTGGTCTGTCCGGCTGCAGTCGCGGTTACTGCAATCAGGAACCATGCCACACCTCGCGCCAGAAAGTTGGGCCGGGAAGCCAAGTCCTTCATTGCTTCACCGCCTCATAGGGCTGCAAGTCCGGGTTGGCCGTGTCGCCCACCATCCAGCCATCGCGCAACTGGATGGTGCGAGAACCGTAGGCCGCGTTTGCTTCCGAGTGGGTCACCTGAACGATGGTCGTCCCTTGTTGGTTGAGTTCGCGAAAGAGTTCCATGATTTCCTTGGCCTGTGAGGAGTGCAGGTTTCCCGTGGGCTCGTCCGCCAGCAGGAGCGCAGGCTTGTGAATGACAGCGCGAGCCACGCCTACGAGTTGCTGCTGTCCGCCTGAAAGCTGGCTGGGAAACAAGTCTTTTTTGGCAACGATTTGAAAGCGGTCCAGCGTATCCGCCACCAGGCTCTGCCGCTGCCCGCTGGGGACGTCTTTATAAGAGAGTGGCAGGTCGATGTTCTCGCGCACGGTCAGGTCGTCCAGCAAGTGATAGCTCTGGAAGACCATCCCGATATTGCGTTTGGCCAACTCGCCCCGCTGCTTGCGCTTCATCTCATGGACAGCCTGCTCGCGAAACCAGTATTCGCCGAGCCACTGATCGTCAAGCAAGGCCAGCACATTCAACAAGGAAGACTTCCCAGCTCCCGACGGCCCCATGAAGGTGACGAACTCACCCTGGCGAATTTCCAGATTGATGCGGCGCAGGACCCAGGTTTGTCCGGCCGCGGTTTTGTAGCTGCGTTCGATATTTTTTAGTTGGATCATTTTTCTCCTACCGGTCTTCTAGTCGACCGGAGATATCATTCAGACCGCAATGCGGACATCGGGTCTATCTTCGTCGCGCGACGCGCGGGGACCCAACAGGCGATTGCTGCAGCAAACGACACGATGCTCACCGAAACGAAAATCTGCGACCAGTGCGCCGATCCAAGCCCCGCTACGACCCTCCGTAGCACGCTCATCAGCCCCATGGTCACTGCCAATCCGATGGTAAGGCCCACCGCTACAGCAAAGAAGCCTTGACGAAAAACCAGGAACTGAACGTGGTTGCGAGTTGCGCCTAGCGCCATCCGAACACCGATCTCCAGTGTTCTGCGCGAGATGGTGTACGAGACAACTCCGTAGACACCGGCGGCAGACATAAGCAGCGCGAGTAACGCTGTAGCAGCAAGGAGACTCGCGATAAAGCGGCGGTCCGCAAGCGAATCCGCAATAAGCGACCGCATGGACACGCTAAGAAAGACTGGCTGGTTGGGATCGACCCCTGCAATGGCAATGCGGACGGCCTTCTCCAAACTATCGGCGGGCTGCGCCGTCTTTACGACCAGGAATTGAGCGTGCTCCATGGCTCCCTCTGCGAGATAAAGGCTAAATGGCCGGTGCTCGTCGACCGCCGCGTGGCGGACACTCGTGACAACGCCCACCACTCGCTTCCAGTTGCGTGGATTCTCAGGGGTGCAGTAAATACAGATCTGCTTGCCAATGGCGCTCGTCCCCGGCCAAAACTTTGCGGCGGCGATATCATTCATGAGGACGGTTTCGCTCGACGTTTTCATTTCGTCTTCGCGCAACCAGCGGCCTTCGAGCAATCGGACTCCCAGGGTTTGCAGATAGTCAGCGCTGACGATGTCAACTTCGGCGGGCACTTGCGTGTTTGGCTGCATAACTTGCGCTGCGGTGCTGGCAATCAGTCCGCCATGATTCTCCCCGCTGAAAGGCAAGGCATCGACCGTGCCAACGCTTTCGACCCCGGGCAGGGCACGAACCGCATCTACAAATCGCCGATAAATCAACCCTCGTTGTTCGGGTGTTCGATACCGGTCGGGGGAAGGCAGTACCACCGAAGCCAGAAGATGGTCTGCCTGGAAACCAGGATCCGTGCGAAGCAACTCGATGAAGCGTCCCATGATCTGCCCGCCCACGACTACCAGGGCCACGGTGATTGCCACCTCCGCAATGACCAGTGAGGCGAGAAGCCGGTCGCGCCTTCCAGTTAGTATGCCGCGTACGCCGAAATCTCCGTTGGCCGACGCGGGCGTTAGTCCAGCACGCAGCGCGGGCGCCATCCCGAACAAGAGTCCGTTGAAGATAGCCACGGCAAGAGCAAAACCCAGTACTGACCAGTCCGCCCGCGCTGCCTCAAGCCTGGGAATGCTCAGGGGAGCGATGGCTGGCAAAACTTTCCAAGCTGCGGCCGTAAGAACATAGCCGCCGAGACCGCCCAGCAGCGCCAACACACTGCTTTCAGTGAGGAATTGCCCGACAATACGTCCGCGCCCTGCGCCCACAGCGAATCGGATGGAGATTTCACGTTGGCGGACAAGGCCGCGAGCCAGCAGCAAATTAGCGACGTTCGCGCATCCGATCAGGAGAAACAGCGAGGCGGCGGCCATGAGCAACCAAAGTGACTTTCTTGCACTCCCAACCGCTCGATCCAGCAATAAACCCACGCGCAGGTTGTGATCACGATTCGTGGCGGGAAATTCGCGGCTTAGAGCAGCGCTGATCGAAACGAGGTCTTGCTGGGCATTCGACAGAGAGACACCTTGACGCAACCTGGCTACCACTCCCAGTGCGCCGGCGGTAGTACGGGGGCTCTCTTGCAGAGGTGCCCAAAATTCCACATACGGAGAAGGCGTGTGCGCCGCGGCCCTGCGCAGCGGGAAGTTGAATCCTGGCGGCATGACTCCTATGACGAGGCAATCATGGCCATCGATATTGACGCTGCGACCGACGATATTTTGGTCGGCATTGAACCGGCGGACCCACAGCCCGTAACTCAAGATCATTTCATTCGTATTTCCAGGGTGGTCTTCTTCAGGAAGAATGTTGCGCCCCAGCATCGGCTTGACGCCCAGGGCTGGAAATAGACTCGCCGAAACCCGCAGCCCATAAAGAGCTTCGGGAGGAGTCGATTCATCACCCGCGAGATCAAAAATTGCGTTGCCGTATATGCCGACGGACTGGAGGGTGCGAGTTCGCCGGATAATCTCCTGCGCATCATTCCAGAAGGCCCAATCAGTCTGCGATGGCTCGAAGTTGCCAAACTCAGTCCTGATTTGCACGAGTTCTTCGGGATGCGCGTACGGCGGCAAATCGATAAGAACAGATTTGATTGCCGCGAATACCACACTGGTTGCACCAACGCTAAGCGCAATCGATAAGACGGCGATCGCAGTGGTCGAGAGATTCCGCCGAAGCAGACGACATGCAAACCGGAGATCGTGAAGGACCAACATTTATCGCTTTCTAGAACCGAGTGCCCTGCATGCCCCGTTCATTACGGTTCTCTCACTCGTACCGTAGCGCCACCATGGGATCGACTCTGGTCGCCCGGCGGGCAGGGATGTAGCATGCGAGCAGGGCCACGGCTGACAGCAGAATTGCAACTGCCGCGTAAGTTGCCGGGTCGGCCGCGCTGACTCCCATCAACAACTTGCCCATTGCGCGTGTGAGAACCAGCGCGACGACCACTCCTGCCCCAACGCCGGCAACTACCAGCTGCAATCCATGCCGCGAAACCAGTTTGATAATGTCACCCCGCTCTGCCCCGAGGGCGATGCGAATTCCGATTTCCTGGGTACGGCGCGTCACTGAAAACGAAACCACACCATAGACACCCACGACCGCAAGAACCATGCCAAGGATCCCCATGGTCCCAGCCAGCGCCGCGGCAAGCCGAAAAATGAACATCCCGGCAAGTCCATGCACGGTTTGATCCATGGTGTGGATATCAATTGCGGGCAGGTCGGGAGCCAGTTTGTTGATCTCCTGCTGCACACTCTGAATCAGTTGCTCCGGCGGAAGCGAAGATCGGAGCTGGAGCGCCGCAAACGCGGACGGATTCTGCGCGAAGGGAACGTAGAAATACGGAGAGGAATCAGGCGACAGAAAAAAGTACTGCCCATCATGGGCAACCCCAACGACCTCGATGAAGGGGCCGCCGGCGCCTTTCAGGCTGAAGCGCTTGCCGATAGGGTCCTGGTTTGGCCAATAGCGATTTGCCATGGCCTGGTTCACAATCGCGACCGGCAGCGCTTTCTCATTATCGGAATCTCGGAAGTCGCGGCCGCGCAGCAAGGGGACGCGCATGGTGCGCAGGTATCCAGGGTCGATGCTGTTGGATGAAACCTTGGGCGGCTGTTGGTTGGGAACATCGGCCTGGCCTTCAAGGTAGAGAGGATCCGAATGTCCGGGAAACGACATCGGCACGGAGAAGGCGACACTGGCGGATTCGACGCCGGGCATCGCACGCACGCGCTCTACCAGCTCCCGATACAGTTCGATGCTGCGCGCATCGCTGTACCCAACTTGACGCGGGTCAAGCATGACATTGAGGACGTGATCGGGCTCGAAGCCCAGATACATCCGCTCGGCGTGGCCGAGACTGCGGACGAACAATCCGGCGACCACCAGCAGCATCAGCGAACACGCGACCTGCACGACAATCAGCACGCTGCGAACACGATGCCTCTCCAGCCCGCTGGAAGCGCCGCGTGCGCCTTCGTGCAAGGTGGTGAGTATGTCAGTTCGCCCGGCGCGAAAGGCAGGCCAGAGGCCGGCGATCACTCCGGTGAGAACCGCGGCTCCGAGCGTGTAGGCAAAGACCCTCCAGTCGAAGCTGCAATCCATGCTATAGCCCAGGTTGGAGGAGGTCGTAACGATCGAATGAAGAAAGAAACCACTGGCCGCGATGGCTCCCTTTCCCAGGATCACGCCGGCTGCCCCACCCAGCAGAGCGAGAAGAAGGCTCTCCATGAGCACCTGGCGTATCAGCCGCGCACGCCCAGCGCCCAGCGCGGCCCGGATACCCATTTCATGCTGCCGCGCGGTCGCGCGGGCGAGAAGAATATTGGCCACGTTGATGCAGGCCAGGACCAGGACCCCTCCCGCCAGTGCGAGAAACAAGGCTGCGATTATGGGAACGAAGCTGGAGACAAACGGGGCTGGCCGGGACATCCACTCGGGAATGATCCGGATGGCGAACTTGTCGTCGGTGGATGGGTATTCCGCTGCCAGACGCCTCGCGATCACGTCCGCCGAGGCTTGCGCATAGTGCCGGCTGATGCCCGGTTTCAACCTGCCGAGCACGAACAATTCGCGATGACCGCGGTTGGACCAGAAATCATTTGAGCTTTCGCTTTGGGTCAGGAAGCTCAGCGGCAGATAGCCATCCATCTGGAAGGCGAAAAAGGTGCCGTGAAATTCCTCGGGTGCGACCCCGATGACCGTGGCTGGTTTGCCGTTGACCTGCACCT
Source organism: Terriglobales bacterium (assembly GCA_049799615.1). GTDB lineage: Bacteria > Acidobacteriota > Terriglobia > Terriglobales > Acidobacteriaceae > JAIQFF01. The sequence goes on along the minus strand of JBARIF010000721.1, from coordinate 12,134 downwards.
TTCGGCCGACAACTCCCCGGTCCTCACCGAAGGTTTTCCGCCAGTAGGCGTAACCCAGGACTACCTGAACAGGATCTCCTGGCTTCTCGCCCTCGGCCGGCAGAAAAAATCGGCCGAGCAACGGTTTCACTCCCAGCGTGGAGAAGTAGTTGCCACTCACCGCGCTGTAGGCGAATTCACTAGGAATGCCATTGGTACTGAGTCCTGCAATTCCGGTGGCATACGCGAACACGCCAGAGAATGCGTCCGCCTGCTTGCGCACATCGGTGAAGTCGAGAAATGAGAACTTGGAGCCATCCCTCTGCGGCGCAGCCAGAACGGTGATCTGCTCCGGAGCAGGAACCGGAAGGGGACGAAAAAGCCACCCATTCAAGACGCTGAATATGCCGACGTTGACACCGATGCCCAGCGCAAGGGTGAGGACCACGACCGCAGTAAGCCCCGGATCCTTGCCCAGCTGCCGAAGCGCATAGCGAGCGTCTTGGACAATTCCAGTCATGAGTCTCCTTCTACTCGTAGCGCAGCGCCACCATGGGATCGACATTCATCGCCCAACGTGCCGGTATGTAGGCTGCCAGGGCCGCGACCAGGGCCAGCAGAGACGTGAGCAGCGCGAAGGTCACGATATCGATCTGCACCACGCCAAAGAGCGCGCTCGAAAGCGCGCGGGTCAGCAGCAAGGCGAGCACGAACCCAATACTCAGACCAATCGCGGCCATTTTCAGCGCGGCTCCAACCACCAGCCTGAGCACGTCGAGACGCCGCGCTCCCAGCGCTACGCGCACTCCGATTTCATGGGTGCGCTGGGTGACCGAGTAGGCCATGACTGCAAAGATCCCGGCCGCCGCCAGGGTAAGCGCGCAGGCTGCAAAGATCAGCATCAATTGAGCGGACGACTCGATGCCGCTGAGTCCGTCAGAAACAACCTGTTCCAGAGTGCGCACGTCATACGGAGGCTGGTCCGCATCCACATCGCGCAATTGCTTGCCGACAGGGGCGGCCAGCGCCAGAGGATCTCCCGAGGTTCGCACCACGATCGCCGAAGCATTTTGGGGTTGCTGCGCAAAGGGCACGTATGCGGTCGGAGCGGGGTCACGATCCAGGGGATCCGGTTTCACATCGCCCACGACTCCGACAATCGTACGAAGAGGCTGGCCGGAATCTGGCCGTCCCAGCTGGATGTGCTTGCCCAACGGGTTCTGGTCGGGCCAGGTTTGGTGGGCCATGTCTTCGCTGATGACTGCGACCGAAGGAGCATCAGCTCCATCCTGATCGGAAAGCAGCCGCCCTTGCCGTAACGGAACCCGCAGCGCCGAGAAAAGGCCCGGGCTCACCACTTGCGAAATGACGGACGCTCGGTCTCCGGCGGAGGCCGGAGGTTTGCCCTCCGCGGTGAACTCTGTCCAGTTCCACGTCCATCCCGAAGGCAGACTGGTCACTGCCGCCGCGGATTCGATGCCGGGCAGTGTCTGGACCTTGCGCAGCACCTGTTCGTAATAACCGCGGATTCGATCCTGGTCGCGATACTTCGCCTTCGGCAGGACGACATGAAATGTAAGTACGTGGTTGCGATCAAAACCCATGTTGCTGCTGGTGAGAGTACGGAATCCCTTCACCATCAGCCCTGCGCCCACCAGCAGAACCAAGGAAAGAGCAATTTCCGAGATTACCAGCAGGGTGCGAAGGCGCTGCCCGCCGACGCTGGCACTGCCGCCACGCACGCCCTCTTTCAGAGTGTCATTCACATTAGGACGTGAAAAATGCCAGGCCGGCGCCAGCCCCGCGATGATGCCGGTAACAACGGCCAGCAGCAGCGTGAACAGGAACACTCGTAAATCAAGCTGCAAGTGTTTCAGCCCCGCCACGTGTTCGACGATAAAGGGGGGAAGGCTTCGGCGCAAAAGGTTAATGCCCCACCCCGACACCACGAGGGCGGCTGCGCTGCCGAGCAGCGCGAGCAACAGGCTCTCGACCAGCAGTTGCCGTCCTACCTGCCAACGGCTGGCCCCGAGCGCGGCCCGCAGCGCGATTTCCTTTTGCCGCCCGGAAGCACGCGCCAATTGCAGGTTCGCTACATTGGCACAGGCCAGCAGGAGAACGAAGATGGCCGCGCCCATCAGCATCATAAGAAACTGGTGCGAACCACGGGTGAGATCCTCCACCGTATTCCTCACACTGACCTCGTGGCCGGCATTGGTCGTGGGGTATTGCCGGGCCAGACGACCGGCAATCGTCTCCAGCTTCGCCTGGGCCTGAGATATCGACACCCCGTCCTTGAGCCGTCCAAACACGGTCAAAGTGTGGTTCTCGCGGTCTTCGTTCGCCGGCCCGCTCAGGTCGAGCGGGGTCCAGACTTTCGACCCGGTGGGAAAATCGAAATCTGGAGAGGCAATGCCAATCACGGTGAACTTCTCACCGTTCAGGAGCAACTGCCTGCCCACAAGCCCAGGATCGCCACCGAGATGCTGCTGCCAGAATCCGTTGCTGATGACCACCACGGGCGCAACCCCGCCCTGGAAATCCGCGCTCCCGATATTGCGGCCCAGTTGCGGGGACAGGCCGAGCAATGGAAAAAATTCTTCCGTTACCTGTGAGCCTTCGACATGCTCGGCCAGGTTGCCGCCAGTCAGATTCGCGTCCCAACCGCGAAATGCCGCCAGCTGGCTGAATTGCGAGCTCTGCTCCCTCCAGTCCCGAAAATTGGCAGGAGCCGGATTCAGGTAGTTCTGATTCCGCTTGGGCACAGTTTCCCAGACCGTGACAATGCGATCCAGATGCGGGAATGGAAACGGCCGCAGCAGCATGGCATCAATCGAGTTGAAGATGGTTGTATTGGCGCCGATGCCCAACGCGAGAGTAATCACCGCGACCGCGGTAAAACCGGGACGCTTCCACGACATGCGGAGCGCGTAACGAATATCCTGTAGCAGACCAGTCATTGTTTTTTCCTCAATTTCCTCACTCGTAGCGCAACGCGACCATGGGATCGAGCTTGGCCGCGCGCCGCGCCGGGATGTAGCTGGCCATCAGAGCTACAAGAATCAGAAGCGCAGAAACCGACGCCAAGGTCAGCGGATCCGTGGCGCTCACCCCATAGAGCAGGCTCACCATCAGGCGCGTAAGACCGAGCGCCGCCACCAGGCCCACAGCCGCGCCGGCCAGCGCAAGACGGCCGCCACTTGCCAGAATCAGCCGCAGAATTTCCCGGCGCTCGGCCCCCAGCGCCATGCGGATGCCGATCTCGCGAGTTCTCTGCCCCACCAGGTACGAAATCACACCGTAGATCCCGATGCTCGCCAGCAGCAGCGCCACCACGGCGAACACGCCCAAGACAATCACGGAGAAGCGTTGCGAGGCGAGAGACCCGGAAATGATTCCTTCCATCGATTGTGCGCCAAACACCACCTGCTGGCTGCTCATCTGCGAGCTGACCTGACGGATGGAGTCGAACAGGCCTGAGACATTGTTGGAGGAACGAACTATTACGCTTGATCCTGAAGGCGTCATGGCAATGAACTCATCCGGCATCTGCATACAGGGCAGGTAGAGCTGAGCCCGGGGTGTTTGTACATCGTCCACACCAAGCCCCCACTGCTTTACGTGTCCGACCACGCCCACGATCTCCGAAGGCCGGGCAAAGTTGTTCACGTGGATATGCTTGCCGACCGGATTCTCATTGGGGAAATACTTTCGCGCAAAAACATCGTCAATCACTGCCACCAGAGGCGAGTGTTCATTGTCCTGCGAAGAAAAAAAACGGCCCTGCTGCAGGGGGATTCCCATCGCTTTGAGATAGTCGGGCTCGACGATATAGTCGATGGCCCAATTCATATCGTTGTCGCTTGCGGGTTTTGGCTGGCCTTCGAGCCAGAACAACTGCTCATCATCCGCGCCGATGGGAACCGCGCCCCAGGTCTGCGAGACCGCACGTACACCCGGAAGCGATGCCAGCCGATTGTCAAGGTCATGGAAGGCGGCACGAATCGCATCCGGACTTGCGGTGGTCATCGCCGGGGGCAGCGAGATGCCAAAACTCAACACATTATGCGGATTGAAGCCTGGATCGACGTTCCAGAGCCGGGTCAAGCTGCGTATCATCAATCCCGCGCCGGCAAGCAATACCAGCGCCATTGCCATTTCGACAACGATAAACAATCCCTGTGTGCGCTGCCGGGCGCCGCTGGCACCGCGTCCGCCTTCTTTCAAACTTTCGTGCAGGCTGGGTGTCGAGGTTCTGAGCGCCGGCGCCAGGCCAAAGAGGATCCCGGTCACCAGGGAAATCGACCCTGCGAACGCGAGCACCCGGGCGTCAAGCCCGATTTCTTCCGCCCGCGGCAACGCAGTGGGTAGAAGTCCGAGCGCCGCTCTGGTGCACAATGCGGCAAGGATCAAGCCCAGAGTGCCGCCGGCAATCGCAAGCAACACGCTCTCGGTCAGAAGTTGCCGGACTACTCGCCCCTGGCTTGCTCCCAGCGAGGCGCGAATGGCAAACTCGCGCGTCCTGCCAGCGGACCTCACCAGCAGCAAGTTGGCTACATTGACACATGCGATCAAGAGCACGAACCCGACCCCGGCCAAAAGCACCAGCAGGAAAGGCTGGACCTTACCTGTCATGGCCTGCTTCAGCGGCATGAGCTTCGCGCCAATTCCCTTGTCGACATCAGGAAACGCGGCGGCGAGATCTCGTGTGACGCGATCCATATCCGCTTGCGCCTGCTCCAAGGTCACTCCCGGCTTGAGCCTCGCGGTTCCATGAATGCCCAGGCCGGCGCCGCGCTTCAGCAGCAGGGGATTGCTCCACTGCCCGATGGGAACAAATACGTCCCGCCGCGCAGGAAAAGACGACACCACGAAATGAAAGCTGGCCGGAACTACGCCGATAACCGTGTACGCTTTTCCGTCCAGGGTGATGCTCTTGCCCACGATGTCACCTGCCGAACTCAATTTGCGCTGCCATAAGCCGGCGCTGATCAGCGCGACCGGTCCGGCGCCTACCTCGTCCTCGCCGGGGGCGAAGGTGCGGCCGATCTGTGGCTTCACGCCCAGCAGTGGGAACAACTCCGCAGAAACGAACTCGCCGCTTATCTGTACCGGCTCGCCGCTGCCAGTAAGGCTGAAGGCATAGCTGCGGTAAATGGCCATGGCGGAGAAGGACCGGCTCTCTTTCTGCCAGTCACGAAAATTGGGATAGGAAATGGAGCCATAGTCAAAATTCGGCTTGCTTTCGCTGAGCGTGACCAGGCGCTCAGGCTGCGGATACGGCAGCCGGTTGAGAAGCACGCCGCTCACAATAGAAAACAATGCAGTATTCGCACCGATGGCAAGCGCCAGCGTTAAGACCGCGACCACGGTGAACCCTGGGTCCCGGTACAACTGTCGCAGCGCATAGCGGATATCCTGCATCATTGTGGTCCTCATTCATCCTCACTCGTTACGCAAGGCCGCCATGGGATCGACCTTGGTCGCGCGGTAGGCCGGAATGTAACTGGCCATCATCGCGGAGGCCAAAAGTACGACGCATACAACAGCAAAGGTCGCTGCATCCGTGGGAGCGACGCCAAACAGCAAACTGGCAATCAGCCGCGCCGTGACCAATCCACCGGCGATTCCGAGCGCGATTCCGATGACGGCGAGTTTCAGTCCGCCGCTGACCACCATCCGCAGCAAGTCGCCGCGCTGTGCGCCCAGGGCCATGCGCAGACCCAGTTCGCGCGAACGCTGCGCCACGCTGTATGCCAGAACGCCATAGAGTCCCAATGTCGCAAGCAGGAGCGCCAGAGCGGAGAATCCGCCCACCAGGTATGCGGGATAAGCCCGCAGCATCATGGTGGGCGAGGTCGAAATGAGTTGTGACATGCTGCTCACTTCAAAGAGGGGAGCCTGGGGGTCGAGTTCGTGGACGGCCCGCGTCACGGCGCCCACCAGCGAGCCCGGCTCTTTCTTCGTGCGGATCACCAGGCTGAAATATGGGTTCGGATCCTGTTCGAAACAGCTGTACACGATGGGTGTCGGTGGAGCATCCAGGCTGTGGATATTTTCATTGCCCACCAGGCCAACGATCTGGACGTAGTTGGGCTCATTCGTATAGGTGAAGTTAATGCGCTTGCCAATCGGGTCCTGGTGGGGAAAAACCATGTCCACCAGGGCCTGGTTGACGATCACCACATGAGTTGATTTTTCATGGTCCTGCGAATTGAAGAACCGTCCGGCGCGCAAGGGGATGCCCATCACGGTGAAGTAGTTTTGTGAGACCGTGGGGCTATTGGCTTCGTATTCCCGGCCGCCGCTCTGCTTGGGGTGACCTTCCAGGTCAAAGCGCGAGGTGTTGCCGTTGCCGGACATGGGCACAGTCGTCACCGCCGCCACTTCCTGAACTCCAGGAAGACTCCCGAGCCTGCTCAACAGTTGCTGCTGAAAAGCCAGCTGTTTGGGACCATCGGAATACTTGTCCGACGGCAGCCCCACCATGCCGGTAAGCAGATTGCGAGGGTTGAAGCCGGGATCCGTCCCCAGCACCCGGTGCAGACTCTTGAGCATCAGTCCGGCGCCCACTAGCAGTACTACCGCCAACGCCATTTCCGAAATAACCAGCACACTGCGCAAACGGTGGGGGGAACCAACGGAACCTCGGCCAGCTTCCTGAAGGTCCTGTTGCACATTGGGATTGAAGGTTTGGAGCAGCGGGGCAAATCCGAACAGGATTCCCGTCAGCAAAGAAACTCCGAGCGCAAACCAGAGTACTTTCGCATTCACCGTCAATCCCAGAAGTTGGGGCGTAGCCAGAAGAATGTCCCGCGGAAGCAATGAGATGACCGCCGGGACCGCCCAATAGGCCGCGAGAACTCCCACACTACCGCCGATCAACGCCAGCAGAATGCTTTCCGTCAGCAACTGCCGGGCAATGCGAATCCCTCGCGCGCCCAGCGCCAGGCGAATGGAAACTTCCTTTCGGCGAGGCAAGGAGCGCGCCAGGAGCAGCCCCGCGATATTCGCGCAAGTGATGAGCAGCACGAATCCGACGGCGGCCATCAGCACCAGCAGTACGGGCTCTACGTGGCCGACAATCTGCTGTCGCAGGTCAACCAACGCCGCACTCATCCCGGCATTCGAGTCCGGATACTGGATCGCCAGTTGGCGCGAAATGGTCTGTATCTCAGCTTGTGCCTGCTCCAGACTCACGCCCGGCTTGAGACGGGCCACGGGATGCAGCCAATAGAGGTTCCGCCGCAACAGAAACCCTGCGATGCGGGGCGACATCCACAATTCCGCTGGCTGTGTGGGAGCAAAAACGAAATTCTTTGGAAGCACTCCCACCACGGTGGCCAGATTGCCATCAAGCACCAGCGTTGTGCCTACCACGCCCTGGTTACCGCCAAAACGCCGCTGCCACGCGCCGTAGGTCAGCAAGACCGGAAAGTTCTTCTGCAACTCATCTTCGCCCGCCTCGAACCTTCGCCCGAGAATGGGCTGAATCCCCAGGGTTTCAAAGAAACCGCTAGTCGCCACGGCCACCTGAAGTTGTTCGGCACCCTCCTTGCCTGTGAGGGTCACGCTGTTTCTCGAATAGCCGCCGATCTTCGAGAAGACTTTGTTCTCGCGTTTCACATCCAGATAGTCGGGGTAGGAAAACTCAAACTGCTGGAAGGGACCCTCGGTACGCGTCTGCCATAGCTGCACCAGCTGTTCGGGCTTTTCATACGCCAGCGGGCGCAGAAGGATGGCATCGAAGACCGTGAATACCGCCGTGGTGGCGCCGATTCCCGAAGTCAACATGATCAGGATAATCACGGTCAGACCGGGACTCTTCCGCAACATGCGTAATCCATAGCGGACGTCCTGCATCAAAGTCTGCATAGTTTTCCTTACTCGCCTCGCAGCGCAATCAAAGGGTCCACGCGCATGGCGCGACGCGTAGGAACGTACGACGCCAGCAGCGTCACCATGGCCATCGCCGCCGCCACTCCCGCGTAAGTCACCGGATCCATAGGGCTCACGCCATAGAGTTCGCTCGACAGCAATCGAGTGAGTGCGACTGCTGCCGCCAGACCAAGGACGATCCCGATCAGGGAGAATCTTGCCCCCTCCTTCATGACCAGCCACAAAACGTCGCGGCGCTGGGCCCCCATCGCGATGCGGATGCCAATCTCGCGGGTGCGCTTCGACACCAGAAAGGCAAGAACGCCATAGATGCCGACCATGCCCAGCACGAGCGCCAAAGCGGCAAAAGTTACGAACAATGAAGTTGTGGAGGCCGGCGTAGAGACCGCCTCCGACATGACTGCGCGCATGGTCCTGATTTCGCTGACCGGGGCCTCCTGGTTTAGCCCCGTGACAACACGACTGAGCATCGCTCCGGCCTGGGCCTCGTCCCAGCTTGTCCGGACAACGATGGTCATTTCGGCGGGCAGGGTTCCCCCTTCCAAAGTGCCTTTGGGACTGTGGGGCACATACAGCGTGCCTTGCATGAATTCCGGCTCGCTGTGCTGAAGGTCGTAAGCGCGCACGTCGGCAACTACTCCGACGACCGTGCGCCACTCCTTCTCTCCCACGAAGCGAATATGCTTCCCCACCGGATTTGCACTGCCCCAGAATCGGCGTGCGGTCGCGGCCGCCACCACCGCAACCGGAGGATTCCCGGACGCGTCGGATTGGGTAAACCACCTGCCCGAGAGCAAGGGGATGTCCATCACGTGAAAGTATTCGGGCGTAACCACGTCGAGCCAGAAAAGAGGCGATGTCTGCGCGGGAGGAACAACAAAGTTCTCGATCTCCAGGGACCTCTTGCTCACGCGTCCGCCCAGCGGAAGGGTGTTCACCAGCGCCGCGCCGCTGACTCCGGGAGCGGATTGCACCTGGTCGAGCACACTGCGGTAGAAACTCAGGCAACGCGCAGTGTCACTGCAGAACGATTCGTTGGGGGTGATGCGGGCCGTCACAATATGTTCGGACTGGAATCCTGGATTCACATGCGAGAGCGTCCAGAAGCTTCGGATCAGCAGGGCCGCGGCGGTAACCAGAAGGACGGCGAACGCGACTTCCGCGACGGCAAGGGAGCTGCGCAAATGCCGTGAGACGGAGACGGTGGCGCCACGCCCGCCGGAGTTGAGAGATTGCGCGACCGCGGTGCGCGAAGTTTGAAGAGCGGGGGCGATGCCGAAAATGAATCCAGTCAGGATCGCGAGCCCGCCGGTAAAGAGGAGGACGCGCCCATCCATCTGGACGCCCGCCAGCCTCGGCGTATCCGCGGGCAGCGTGACTTTCAGCAAAGACAAGCCCGCGGCGGCAAAAGCCAGTCCAAGCAAGCCACCCAGAGCCGCCAGTAGCACGCTCTCCGTGAGTAACTGGCGGGCGATTCGCCGAGGGACCGCACCCAGCGCCGAACGAATGCTGATTTCTTTTTCACGACTGGCGGCGCGCGAGAGCGTCAGATTGGCTACGTTGGCGCAGGCGATCAGGAGAACCAACGCGACTGCGGCCAGCAACATGAGCAGCCGCGTCCGGACGTCAGCCACCATGCCATTCTGCAGCCACACCACGCTGACATCGGCATTCCAACTCGCCGGCATCTTCCAGGGAAATAATGCCCCGACATGCGACTGAAACACTCGCACTTCGGCGCGCGCCTGTTGCAGGGTCGAGCCCGGACGAAGTCTTCCGACTACCGGCATGAAGTCTCCCGCCCAGTAAGCGACTGGATTTCGCGGATCGTTACGCAGGGGAATCCACAGCTGGGTCTTCGCCGAGGGAAAGTGGAAGTCGGCGGGCATTACACCCAAAACCTGCCGGCTCTCGCCTTCCAGTTCGACGGAGCGGCCGACAATACTGGGGTCGCTGCCGAAGCGCTGCTGCCAAAGAGCGTGGCTCAACACTACGAAGTTGTCCTGCCCGGCGCTATCCTCTCCTGCGAAGAAAGTTCTCCCCAGCGCTGGACGAGTTCCCAGAATCGAGAGCAACTCCGCTGACACGGATGCACCAGTCAGTCGCACCGGCTCGCCGATGCCCGTCAAATTCATGTCGTGGCCTTCGGAGTAAGCAGCGACATCCATGGTGCGCATTTGCTCACGCATCGCAACCAATGCGCCTTTCGGATACGTGCCGGTTACGCTGACCAACTGTTCGGGCTGATGATACGGAAGCGGGAGCAGGAGAATTCCGTTCACCAGACTGAAGACAGCCGTATTGCCGCCGATCCCGAGGGCCAGCGTGAGCACGGCAACCACGGTGAAGCCCGGGTTCTTCTGCAGTTGCCGTAACGCGTACCGAATGTCCTGGAGCAGGCTGGTCATGCGAAGCGTCTCCTCTCTCGTTACTCGTATCTCAATGCGACCATGGGATCGACTTTGGCCGCGCGTCGCGCCGGAATATAACTGGCCAGCAGCGCAACCGCCAGAAGCAAGAGTGCGGCCTCGATCAGTGTGGCTGGATCATTTGGCTTTATTCCAAACAGCAGCGTGCCAATCCATCGAGCGGCAAGCAGCGAACACAAAGTGCCGGCGACGGCACCGCCGGCAATCCAGAGCAGCGTCTGGAGCACCATGACTCTGGTAACCGTAGCCGGGTCCGCACCCAAAGCCAGACGAATAGCAATCTCCCGCGTGCGCTGGCTTACCAGCAGGGAAACCAGGCCGAAGATACCCACCGCCGCGAGAAGCAGGCCAATCGCGGCAAACAGCGAAAGCAGCGCAGCTGTAAATCGAGGACGCTCCGCGAGCCGGTACACGGTTTGATCCAGAGTGCTTGACTGCGGGGGCAAAGTCGGGTCAAGCGCGGCGACGGTGTCTCGTATTTCCTTGGCCAGTATCTGGGGATCAATTGCGCTGCGCACCACCATGCTGACGTGCTGAGAATCTGGATAATTGAAGATGCGGTCGTTCGCACTGTGGCGGCGAACCAGGTAATACTCAGGACCCACATGTCCGCCGAGCCCCCGGTTCTGTGTGTTGGCAGTTATCCCCACTATTCTGAACGTGGTCGCGGCGCGCGCTTCGTCCGAACGAAAGTGGATGGTCTTGCCCACGGGGTCCTGACCCGGAAATAGGCGTTGAGCCAGCGCTTCATTCAGGACCATGGCACCGGGCGCTGACGTGCGGTCCTGTTCCTCAAAGGGCCGTCCGCGCAACAGAGGAATGCCGAGCACCGAGAAGTACTCCGGCGTGACAGATCTCCAGCCCACGATTCCACCAATGCCCTGGTCGGGCGTGAGAGGCGGCTGCCCTTCCGCTTCGAGCGCAACCAACGGCATCGTGCGCGCCGGAGTCTCAGGGGGAAGCGAGTCACTGAGGGCAGCCGCCGCGACCCCGGGCAATTGCTGGAGTTTCTGTTCCAGTTGCTCGAAGAATGCAAGCCGCTGTGCCGGCTGAGCATATTTTTTCTGCCCCAGCGTGATCGCCGCCGTAACAATGTTTTGTGTATTCATCCCCAGCGGCTGGACCTCGAGGTTGCGAAGCGTCCGCAGGAACAGCAGCGCACCCGTAATTAGAATGAGAGTCAACCAAACCTGAGCAGCCATCAGAGCTTTTCGCAGGTTGCTTCGCCGTGTGCCGGCTACAGTCATAGCCACCAGAGCCTCCGGACGCGGCTTCTCCAGCGCGGGAAAAGTGCCAAACACAACTCCGGCAACGCTCGATGACAGAAGCGCGAAGATCAGGGCCCTGACGTTTACCGTCGCCTCCGTCAAGCGTGGTATTCCTGCCGGTGAAAGAGCGACAAAGCCATCAACCATCAGGTAGGCAAGCCCACATCCGATTGCGCCTCCGACCAGCGCCAGCAGCATGCTTTCTGTGAGCCTTTGCTGAAACAGGCGAAGGCGGGCCGCGCCGAGCGCAGACCGGACCGCAAGCTCGTGCCGCCGCCCCGTGCTGCGGGCAAATACGAGGTTGGCTACATTGGCACAGGCAATTAGAAGAACCGCAAGGGCCGAGATCAACAGGAACCAGCCCGCGCGGCGGAAATCATGAATCTGCAAATCGCGTATGGATCGGACCTGAAGCCGAAGCTCCTTTCGAAACGGCGGTGGCGTCCACCTTCCTTCCTACATTCGGTGTGCGACCCATCCTGGGGCGGAATTTCACCCCTGAAGAAGATCGCCCCGATTCGCCCAGGGTCGCATTACTCTCGTACGGGTTATGGCAAAG
>JBARIF010000720.1:0-4230 GCA_049799615.1 Terriglobales bacterium | reverse complement strand
GCTTTACCTAGTACCTCTTCTTCTTGTGCAATAGGCTATAGGACTTAAAGATACCCTAAATAGATTAGGAATGAGGAGACGAAGATGGAAAAGGTTTGGGGTGATAGTGCCACGTAGGCCCGGACGCCCTCGTCCGGGCGGGCGAGCGCAGCTCGCCGAGGTTTCCGGTTCGGCCAGGCAAGGAAACCAGCGGAGCTTCGCTCCGCCGGGCGGGTGAGGGCACCCGCCCCTACGTGGGCAGTGGTGATTACGCTATTTTTTTCAGCACCAGGGCCGAGTTCTTTGATCCAAAACCTACACAGTTACAGATGGCGTGCTCGATGCTGGCTTTGCGGCCGATGTCGGGAACATAGTCCAAATCGCACTCCGGATCGGGCGCGTCCAGATTGATGGTGGGCGGAATCTTGCCGTGCTCCATGGCAATCAGCGTGGCCGCCAGACTGGCCGAGCCGCAGGCCCCCTGGGCGTGGCCAATCTGCGATTTCAGCCCGGACATCGGAATCTTTCTGGCGTGCTCTCCCAGCGCGAGTTTCAGCGCCCGCGTTTCCACCCGGTCATTCATTTCGGTGGAAGTGCCGTGCAGGTTGACGTAGTGAATATCTTCCGGCGCGAGGCTGGCTTCCTCGAGCGCGAGCGTGATGGCGCGGGCGGGTTCGTCCGGCGAGTCGCTCATGCGCACCCTGTGAAAGGCTTCGCAGGTGGAACCGTACCCAGCAATCTCCGCATAGATGTGGGCACCGCGAGCGCGGGCACGATCGTAGTCTTCGAGAATGAACATCCACGAACCTTCTGCGATCACGAAGCCGTCGCGGTCGGCAGAAAAAGGGCGGGACGCGCTTTGGGGAGCGTGGTTCCAGGACTGGGTAAGGGCGCGCAGTAGCGAGTAGCCCTTGATGATGCCCGGGGTGATGGGCGAATCCACACCGCCCACCAGAAAAATCGGCAGCACGCCGGCCTGAATGTGCTGGTAGGCGTAACCGATGGCGTCGGTGGAGGAGGTGCAGCCGGCGGTTACCACGTGGCTGTAGCCGCGAAACCCGAAGCGCATGCTGATCTCGCTGGGCAACGTACCCATGGTGCCGCTGGGAATACAAAAGATGCTTACCTGTTTTACGTGTCCGCTGTGCCAGAGGCGGTATTGCTCTTCGGAAAATTCCTGCGCGCCCCCGCCGGTCCCGAGGATCACTCCGATTTCACGCTTCTCTTCCATCGACATCGCGGCTGGATCCAGGCCTGCATCCTTGATCGCTTCCGTGGACGCGGCCACCGCCAGCGGCACCACGCGGGAAACGTGTTTGCGTTCACGCGCGTCCACCCAGGCCAGTTCGTCAAACTCGGGAATCTCTCCCGCGATTTGCACCGGCAGGGATGAAGGATCAAAACGGGAGATGCGTTTCACGCCTGACTTTCCGGCGAGAAGAGCAAGGCAAAAGGCCTCTTTGCCTATGCCGTTCGGGCTGACCACGCCCAGTCCAGTGATGACGACCCGAGGAGCCATAAGTTATTCAAATAATCACGAATGACCTGCTTCGTGCTCAGTTACTGCGCTTCAGATGCCTTACCGACTGTCCACGTTACGCGAAGTGGGATAATTAGTCACGTGTCTCTCGGGCTTTACATCTCGGTGCCATTCTGCCGCACCAAATGCAGCTACTGCAACTTCGCTTCGGACGTCTTCTCCCGCGCCGTGTTCGAGCGCTACGTGGAGCGCGTGGCCGCGGACATCAGTCATGCCGGCGAAATCTCCGAACAGCTGGGGGGCGTGTTCGAGGGCGCAGTAGACTCCATCTTCCTCGGTGGCGGCACCCCTACCATACTTGATATAGCGCAACTGGAACGGCTGTTTGTCACCATTTCGCAAACTTTTGCGGTGGAGAGCGAGGCTGAGATCACGGTCGAGTGTGCCCCCGGCACGCTGACTCCCGCGGTGGTCGAGGCGTTCCAACGCTACGGCGTTAATCGTGTGAGCCTGGGAGTGCAGTCGTTCGTGGACCAGGAAGCAGCGTCGGTGGGACGCCAGCACAAGCGAGCCACTGTGCTCGAAGATATCGCGCACCTTCGCGCTTTCGGGATTGAAAACATAAATGTTGATCTGATCGCCGGCCTGCCCCATCAGACTGCCGAAAGCTGGGAATTTTCTGTCGCCGAGGCGATGGCCACGGGTGTGCCTCACGTCAGCGTTTACATGCTGGAGGTGGACGACGATTCCCGCTTGGGACGCGAGTTGATGGCAGGCGGCACAAAATATCATGCTCACTTCGTTCCCGACGACGAACGGACCGCGGACTTCTACGAGGCAGCTTGCCGGCGACTGAACGCGGCGGGGGTGTGCCAGTACGAAATTTCCAACTTCGCCCGCGCGGGAAGAGAATCGCGGCACAATCTGAAGTATTGGACCCGCCAGCCTTATTTGGGTTTTGGAGTGGACGCGCACTCCATGCTGCGTTGCGGGGGGAGGGCGGGTGCAGCGGTGCGGTTTTCCTGGCCAGACTCGCTCGAGACCTACGTTGCCGGCGCGCCGCCCAATCGAGTTCCGGTATCGACAAGCGCCGGACTCGAGGAAGCTTTCTTTTTAGGCCTCCGCCTGACTTCTGGCGTGGAGCTGAAAAAAGTCGCCGCGGAGTTTGGCGAGTCAGCGGTCCATGAATTGAGGGGGACGATTTCCGAATGCGTGGCTTTGGGGCTGCTGCATTGGGAGGGTGACGTCATCCGGCTTACTGGGCGCGGCAGGCTGCTATCCAACGAGGTATTCGAACGCTTCATTCTGAGTGGGTCGGACACTCCTGTCCGACGCCGTTGATGTTGATGTGGGTTTTGTTTTGGGTTAGTGGTTGAGATTTGGTTAAGGGTGCCAGAATCTTTACCAATGCAAAGGTCAAAGTCAAAAGCGTCATACAGAGCCTGCCCTGAGCGAAGTCGAAGGGAGTGTCCGAACCTCAGCTACACTCCATGTCCCGCCGGTAACTTTGTCCGCTGAAATTCCTGTGTTCTAATCCACATGTGACACTGGAGAGAGCAGCGTGGATTTCCAACTCAACGATGAACAGCTGCAACTGAAGAAGACCGTCCGCGAATTTGCCGAGCGCGAGATCGCGCCCCACGTCATGACCTGGGACGAGGCCGGCGATTTCCCGCTGGCGACGGTCAAGCAACTGGGCAAGCTCGGCCTGCTAGGCATTGTATTTCCTCCCGAGTACGGCGGCGCCGGGATGGGCTATGTGGAATACGTCACCGCCATCGAAGAACTGTCGCGTGTGGACGGCTCGGTGGGAATTATCGTCGCGGCCCACACTTCGTTATGCTCGAACCACATCTTTCTTGCCGGCAACGAAGCCCAGAAAAAGAAATACGTCATGCCGCTGGCCTCGGGCGAGGCTATCGGGGCCTGGGGACTGACCGAGCCTTCTTCCGGATCGGACGCGGGCAGCGCGCGCATGACCGCGGTGCGCAGGGGAAACAACTGGGTGCTGAACGGCACTAAGACTTTTTGCACCAACGGACATTATGCCGATTTTCTGGTGGTGATTGCCGTGACCGATCGCGCCGCCCATACCCACGGGCTGTCGGCTTTCATCGTGGAGAAGGGAACCAAGGGTTTTCGTCCCGGCAAAAAAGAGAACAAACTGGGCCTGCGGGCCAGCGACACCGCCGAATTGATTTTTGAAGACTGCGTCATTCCCACGGAAAACCTTTGCGGCAAAGAAGGTGACGGCTTCATCGACGCCATGCGTGTCTTGGACGGCGGGCGCATTTCGATCGCGGCTTTATCGCTCGGCATGGCGGAAGGCGCCTACGAGGCCGCGCTGAAATATTCGAAACACCGCAAGCAGTTCGGCAAAGCCATCGGCGACTTTCAGGCGATCCAGTGGAAGCTGGCCGATATGGCCACCGAAATCGAAGCCGCAAAGCTGCTGACCCTGCGCGCGGCGGCCATGAAAGATGCAGGCATGAAGACCACGCTCGAATCGTCCATGGCCAAGCTCTACGCCAGCGAGGTGGCAGTCCGCTGCGCTAACGAAGGGGTGCAGATCCACGGCGGCTACGGTTTTATCAAAGACTATCCCGCGGAAAAGTTTTATCGCGATGTGAAGCTGTGCACCATCGGCGAGGGCACCAGCGATATTCAGCGACTGGTGATCGCAAGGCAGTTGCTGAAGGATTAAGCTTTTTGCTTTTGGCTTTTAGCTCTTAGCTTTTAGCCCTTAGCCACACCTGCCACACCAACAATCC
>JBARIF010000719.1:0-1749 GCA_049799615.1 Terriglobales bacterium | reverse complement strand
ATCCGCTGACCGCACTCGGCCTGCTTCTGATGATCGTCCTGACCTCGATCGCCTTCAACACCATGATGTTTCTGCTGATGGTCAGGGTGGATGATCCGCTGGTGCCGCGCGCAATTTTCGGCATCCTAAACACGCTGCTGTTCTTCCCCAGCGGATCGATTTATCCGGTGCAGGCCTTTCCAGCATGGCTGCGCGTGATCGCCAAAGCGGACCCCTTCACTTACGCCGTTCATGGTTTCAAGGGACTGTTGTTGAAAGAATCAGGACTGGCCGCGATCGTGCCCGATATGGTGTACCTCGCGATCTTCGGAACCGTGGCCCTGGCAATCGCCACGCCTTTGTTTAAGCGGACCATGTAGGGCCGCGCTGGTTATTGTGGGAACTTTTGGCCTGCCGCAGGTTTCCGTTATGCTAGAAGGCCTATGACCCTGATGGATGCCAAGGTGTACGACGAGGCGGGCGCGCGCCGGCGCAAAATACGCATCGTGGGGATCATCGGCGCGCTGCTGGTCGTTGGTTTTCTGGTGTACCAGTTCCGCTTCTGGCCGGAAGAGCATCTCGTTGACAAGTTCTTCGCCGCGCTTCAGAAACAGGACTATGAAACCGCCTATGGCCTCTATATGGCCGACCCGAGCTGGAAAGAGCACAGGCAGCAGCACTCCATGTATCCCTACAACGAGTTCTATCGTGACTGGGGACCGGGCGGCGAATGGGGGCTGGTGAAGAATTACAAAATCTACGCGACCGGTGAGTGTCCCAGGGGCGGCAGCGGCGTGATCGTCGAAGTAATTGTGAACCAGCGCTCCGAGCACGAGCAGATTTACGTGCAGAAGAAAGAGAAGACGTTCAGCCCTTCGCCTTGCAGCTAGAGCCTGCTTGAGCAGGTCGAGGGATATCGCTGGGTTTATGGGCGCCGCCGGTTTATATCGACGGCAACCTTCGCCACGACTCTACACGATCCGCATCCCCAAGCCTGGTAGCGTCTGTTCGCGACGGGTGCCAAGACTTTCGTGTCGAGCGATCTAGAACCAGAACTGGCTGCCGGCGCTACTTGGGCTGGGCCAACTGCTCCAGGGTCTTCTGCAGCGAGGCTTGGTCACCCACACTCGAGCACGTTTTCGAGCGGTCAATCTGGCGCATCAGCCCGCACAGCACTTTTCCCGGACCCACTTCCATAAAACGTTCCACGCCTTTCGCGATCAGCAGGTGCATGGACTGAACCCACTTGACCGAGCCCGTGACCTGTCGGACCAGCGCGTCGCGGCTCCGGTCGGCATCCTCGACCAGCGCGGCATCGGCGTTACATGCGACCGCGATCCTCGGTTTCTGGAAAGCGAGCACAGCCAGGTCGGCGGCCAGGCGGTCTTGCGCGGGCTTCATCAGCGAACAATGGAAGGGAGCGCTGACGGGGAGCAGGATGGCTCGCTTGGCTCCGTGGTCGCTGGCGAGCTTCGTAGCCCGTTCAACGGCGGCGGCGTTTCCGGAAATCACGATCTGCTCCGAGGAATTGATGTTCGCGGGCTCGCACACTTCGCCCTGCGCCGCATCCGCGCAAACGCCAGCGACTTTCTCAAGTTCCATGCCGAGGATCGCGGCCATGGCGCCCACGCCCACCGGCACGGCTTCCTGCATGTATTTGCCGCGCTGGCGCACCGTGCGCACGGCGTCGGCAAAACTGAGCGTCCCCGCGGCCACGTGCGCGGAATATTCCCCCAGGCTGTGCCCGGCCACGAACGCCGGCGTCAATCC
>JBARIF010000718.1:0-2855 GCA_049799615.1 Terriglobales bacterium | reverse complement strand
GATACCGGATGGTTCTTGCGCACCGCTCGCTGCATTTCCCGCTCCAGGGATTCTTCCATGAAGCGGCGATTGAACAACCCGGTCAGGGGATCGCGAATGGACTGATCGCGCAGGGTTTCGCGCAGCCGCAGGCTGGCCAGAGAAAGGGCAATCTGGCCCGCCACCGTGGTTGCTAGCCGCTGTTGAGAATCCTGCAGGGTCTCCGAACTCGAATCGGTACGCTGTACGTCATCCGCGGCAAACTCGAGGTACAGGACGCCCAGGGTGTCACCCTGTCCCACCATGGGCACGCATAAGCATTTGAGAGTCGCACCCTGGCGCAGGTGCGAGCAACTGATGCCGCCTCGCTCGTTCCAGTGCGGCTGGCCCCGGCGCAGGCTCCAGCACGCTTCGGGAGAAAAGAGGGCCTCGGAGACACAGGTGCTCCCCCACCGTACCGCCGCCTCCACCTGGTTCCGTGATGACTTGAACAGATAGAGAGTTCCGGCGAGGGCTTCGGGCAAGAGCTTCTGCACTGACTGGGCCACGACCGCGCAGGCTTCCTGGGTTGTCCCGCAACATTCGAGCAGGTCTCCCATCTCACTTAGCAGAGTCATCTGCTTGGTCCGCAATTGCAACTCGGTTACGAGCCGACTCAGTATTTCGGCGTGCTTGCGCTCTGCCTGGGATGCCCTGATCTGCTCCGAGATGTCCTTGTAGATGGTGTAGGAGCCGTGCACCCGGCCCTCGACGGCCAGGGGAACAGCATGCACTTCCAGGTCGAGGATGTGTCCATCCTTGCGCCGCCGCCGCGCCGTGGTGTGCAGGGTTTCTCCGGCCAGGACCTTGTCAATCGAAGGCGTGGACTCGGTAGCAGAATCGGGCACATATATGCGGCTCAGATCACTGCCGACGAGTTCGTGCTGATTAAACGCGAACAGCCTGTCGAACGCGGCATTGGTCAGTTCGACATGTCCCTGTTGATCCAGCACGACAATGCCAAAAGGACTGTTCTCGATCAAAGAGTTCAAGTGGGCGGTTTGTTCCTGCAGATCAAGCGCAATCCGGTGGCGGTCGCTGACGGCTGATCCAACGATCAGCCCGACGCCTGAAACTACCAGCATCAAAAGGCCCACCTTCGAAGGAACGCCAGCGATGGGCGGGAAAACGTGCATGGCCACGACCATGCCGAAGTTGAGCGCCAGCAATCCCCCGACCACCCGGCGAATACCCTGCCGCATGGCAATCCAGATGATCGGAACAAAGCTTAAATAGAATAGCTGCCGCGAACCCAGGCGAGATCCGAACATGACCCAGAGAACCGCCAGGACCGCCGCTGCCTGCCCGACGGCCTCGGCGAGAGAAGCAGGATTGAGACGGACAGCCGGCTTGGCCGGGGCTTCGCCTTCCGGACTGACTCTCTGTGCTTTGGGAAAGACCTGCCCTCTGACCCATGGGAACACATGAATCAGGAGAAACGGGGCGATCCCCAGCAACCCGATCCCATCCCCGGAGAACCATCCCCAGGAAGAACTCCAAAAATCGCTCCAGGCAATCGATTTGTCAGCGGCCAGGCAAGTAACCCCAATCAAGGTCGCCGCCACCGCGGTGGCCATGGTCACAAAGGCGTAGCGCATCACATCCCGACGGCCTCGCAACCCCAAATCAATTCGCAGTGGGCCTCGCAGCACGTAGGCTGCGGCGCCGTAGCACGCCGCCACCCCAGCCGATCCCACTGTCTCGCCAAAGGACGTAAGGGGTTGGTGGTAGATCAACGCGCCGGCCATGGCATCGGCCACACACACCAGCAGGGCATACCAGGGACTGATCCCGAGGAGCAGAGCCAGCACCAGGCCCGTGGCGGGATACCACGCCACCGATCCCAGGCGCGAGATAAGAATGACCGAGGGCTGATTCAGCGCGAGGTACAGCAACAGGAACACGACGGAGACAATCGCGTGGCGAATGAACAGGCGGCCAGTATCCATGAATCGCATCTCAGGGAATCACATCTCAGGCCAATACTCCGGAGCCCACCGGCCCTGCGGAGTGGTCCGATGTCCGCACTTCACCCGCCCAGTAATTTGCCTGAGGTACAGGTTATTGGATATCGGCACATTAAAGGCTTCTCATGGTGACCTAGCGGTCACCAAAGTAACTGGATTGTCGGCTGGAAAGGTCGAGCGGGGTCAGGCCGGCACAATCTCAGGCGCCGACGTTGCCGGCGGAGTGTTGCGGCTACGCTGGGTGCTGATGACGCCATCCACGATCATCATGCCGATGCCCGGCAAGTCTCCGCGCTGAATACTCTCCAGCACAGTCTTTCCCGCCGAATGCTGGGCTTTGTCGATCATCGCGAAGGTGGCGGGCCGGCCTGCGGCAATCAGGCCGCAGTCCAGCTTTCGGATTTTCGCCGTGTTGCCGGTGGCAAAACAGACTGCGATCTCGGCCGGTATCTCGCCCAGAGACGCCAGCATCGAAATCATGCGCAGGATACCAAGTGGCTGCACCCCCGATCCCGCCGGCGAGTCCGTGCCCAGAATCACCCGGTCAAGCTGCTTCAGGTCTTTGGCTGTGCGCAACGTGAGCAGCGCGGCGCGCTCGTTGCCGTTGTGGACAACTTCCAACGCCCGCGTGGATTTTTCGCACAGGGTCACAATCTGCTCATCGGGCAATGCGGTGTGTCCGCCGTTGATGTGTCCGATGACATCGGCGTCAGCCGCGAGCACAATGTCTTTGTCAATCAGGCTGGATCCGGGAATCGAGGGGCCCCCGGTGTGGATGGTGCTCTGGATCCCAAACTTGCGCGCCCAGCTCACCATCTGCCGGGCCGTAGCTCCGTCTTTCACGCTGCCCAAGCCGACCTCTCCCAGCAT
>JBARIF010000717.1:0-4109 GCA_049799615.1 Terriglobales bacterium | reverse complement strand
TCTTCACGCGGGCACTGCCAGATTCGAGGGAACATGACAACGACAGCGGAGAAGATGGTTACGGAAACGGACAAGGTCGCTCCTGAGAAGCGCAGGGCTTTGGGTAGGGGATTGGATTCCTTGCTGCCCGGCGGGCCGCGGGTGGTTGTGCCTCCAACCGTAAGCCCAGCGGGGGCGGTTGCGGCGCCTCAAGCGGGCGGGGCGCCCGCTCCACACATGCCCAGCATGCCCGACGCGCGTGATGCTGTGGTCCAGATTTCGCTCGAGCAGATCGAAGAAAATCCGTACCAGACGCGCAGTCACTTCAGCCCGGAAGCGCTGGAGGAGTTGGCGAACTCAATCCGGGCCAACGGCGTGGTGCAGCCCGTGGTGGTGCGGCCGGGCGCGGACGGGCGTTATCTGCTGATTCTGGGTGAACGGCGCTGCCGCGCCTCGAAGCTGGCGGGGAAGACAACCATTGCCGCGATTGTGCGGCGGGTTTCCGACCAGCAGGCGGCGGAGATGACGGTGGTCGAGAACCTGCAGCGGCAGGACCTGAATTGCCTCGAGCAGGCGGCGGCGTTTTCCAAGCTGAGCCGTGATTTCGGATTGACCCAGGAACAGATCGGACAGCGGGTCGGAGTCTCCCGTGAATCGGTGTCGAATTATATGCGGTTGCTCAAGCTCCCGGCTGCGGTGCTGCAGCACCTGCAGGAGGGACGCCTGGGATTCAGCGAGGCCCGCGTGCTGCTGCAGTTGCTCGATCCCGACCTGATTGCAAAGGTCGCCGACGAGGCGGTGCGAAAGAATTTGTCGGTGGCGCAACTCGAAGAACTCGTGGACCACACGAATGTGCCCATGGTGAAGGAGGAGACTCCGCACCGGGCGCGCTGGGTCGATCCCAATGTGCGCGCGGCGCAGACCGAGATGGAGCGAGCCTTGGGCATGCGGGTGCGCATACGCGACCGTAAGGGAAAAGGCAAGATCGTGATCGAATATTCCACACTCGAGGACTTTGACCGCGTGGTGGAGATGTTGAAGGCAAGATAGGAACCAGTTTCTGGTTTCCGGTTTCTAGAGACTGTCCCTGTAGAATCGAGGCTTGCGACTCAACATCGAGAAATTGGTTTATGGCGGGGACGGCCTAGCGCGACTTCCCGCCGACGATCGAGGGCCTGGCAAAGCAGTCTTCGTGCCGTTTGTCCTCCCCGGCGAAACTGTGGAAGCTAGTCTTCGGGAAAAGAAGTCCGGCTTCGCCCGCGCTCAACTGGACGGAATACTTACCCCCTCTCCTCGTCGGGTCAATCCGCGATGCCCCTACTTTCAGCGCTGCGGCGGATGCCACTATCAGCACACTGACTACGAACATCAGCTGGAGATCAAAGCGGCCGTCCTGAAAGAAAACCTGCGCCGCATCGCCCGGCTGGAATTGGATGCTGAGCTGCACCTGCATGCCTCGCCGCCGTGGAACTATCGCAACCGGTCCCGTTTCAAGGTGCAGACCGCGCCGCAATTCGCGCTGGGCTATTACAAGTTCAGCTCCCATGAATTGCTGGCGGTGGAAGAGTGCCCGATCAGCTCGCTCCTGATCAATCGCGGCCTGGCTGCGGCGTGGCAACTGGGGCGCGCCGGCAGCATTCCACCTGGGGTTCGGGAGATCGAATTTTTCGCCAATAGCGATGACACCAAACTGCTGGCGGAGGTTTACTGTCTGCCTGAAACCGCAGCCGAACCATTTGCCACGCACCTGAAATCTGCGCTGCCGGAGATTTCGAGCGTCGTGTTCTTCGCGGCCCGGTCGGAGAAAGCGGAAGGCCAGGGCGATGCGAAGCAACTCGGCGGCGGCGGCCACCTTATTTATTCGACCAAGCTGACTTCCTATCGTGTCAGCGCGGGGGCGTTCTTCCAGGTGAACCGTTATTTGACAGATGAGCTGGTAGATATTGTTCTCGGTCACGGGGTCGGCGGACGGGACGCCCGCCGGACAGCTGGCGAGGACGCCGGCGCCATAGGGACTGCGCTTGATCTCTATGCAGGAGTTGGGCTTTTTTCTTCCGTCCTGAATCGGGAATTTGAAAGGGTGATTGCGGTTGAGTCGTCACCGACTTCTCATGCCGATCTGCTATACAATTCGCCCGCGAACGTAAAGGCGGTTCGCGCCACTACCGAGCAATATCTGGAAAATGCGGCGGGCAAATTGCGTCCCGAGTTGGTGGTTGTAGATCCACCCCGGAGCGGGCTGGGCGAAAGGGTGATTAAGGGATTGGTGAAATTATCGTCACCTCGCATCACCTACGTTTCGTGCGATCCGGCAACTCTTGCACGTGACCTGGCGCGCTTGCTCCAATCGGGATACCGGGTGGAGGCGGCGCATCTGGTGGATTTATTTCCCCAGACCTACCACCTGGAAAGCGTTTTCCACCTCGCCCGCTAGACGTTCCCACATGGGCAGTATGGCTTCACACGCGAATTCGGGCTCGACTCCAGGTGGGCGGCAGCCGTTGCTGTGGGCTGCGCTGGCCTTCGCCGCGGGAATTGCGGTTGGAGCTCATGCCTGGCGGCCGCCAGTGTGGTGGGTGGCGGCCTGGATCGTCTTTACCCTGTCAGGCGCATATCTGTTCCGGCGACGAGGCCCGCCGGCTTTCATCCTGGGATTAGGGGCGCTCTTCTTTTTGGCCGCGCTCATGATTCAGGTGCGGGGTCTGGATAACACCACTACCTCCGACCTGCTGCGCTTTGCCGACGGGACGGAAGTCATGGTCACTGCGCACGTCACCAAAGAGGGAATTCCGCAAGAGGACGGCCCGGGCAGCATTCGGCAAAGGCTGGAGGTCGAGACCGAAGAGATCGCCCGGGGCGAGCAGAAGTCTGCCGTCAATTCCGGCTTGAGAATTAATGTTTATCAACAGCAACTGAAAAACGACTCTGATCGGGAAGCAATCGCCACACGCCGCTTCCGTTACGGTGAGCGGCTGCGATTTCCCGCCACGATCTCTGCTCCGCGCAACTACCGCAATCCGGGCGCGTTTGACTACCGGGGATATCTGGCGGAAAACGGGATCGTCGCTTTGGCCTCCACCAAAGCCGCGAGCGTGGAAGTCCTTCCCGGCTTTGCCGGCAGCCGGGTTGAATTCTGGCGGGCGCGAGTCCATGGCAGCATCATCGATAAAGTCCATGCTCTGTGGCCGTCGCGGGAAGCCGCGCTGATGGACGCCATGGTGATTGGTGAAGACGCGTTCATAAACCGGCCCACTCGCGCCGACTTCCAGCGCTCAGGAACCTATCACGTGCTGGTGGTTTCGGGGATGAACGTAAGCATCCTCGCCCTGGTGACGTTCTGGTTTTTGCGGCGCTTGCGGGTCAGCGATCTTTTGGCTGGCGCCATCACGGTTGCGCTCATGATGAGCTATGCCTGGCTGACCGCACTCGGCGCTCCCGTCTGGCGGGCCACACTGATGCTGGCCCTTTATTTGGCGGCGCGTCTGCTCTATCGCGAGAAGTCAATGCTCAACGCCATTGGAGCGGCGGCACTAGGTCTCCTGATTGTGAATCCGCAGGTCCTGTTCGGAGCCAGTTTCCAGTTGACCTTTTTGTGCGTGTGGCTGGTGGCGGCGGTGGGGATACCCATTCTGGAGCGGACGACGCAGCCCTTTGTCCGCGGCTCGAGAAATATAGATTCCATGTCCTACGACTTTGTTCTGCCGGCCAAAGTCGCGCAGTTCCGCCTGGATTTGCGAATGATCGCAGGACGGTTGCAACGTTTTGTCGGCCGCCGCTGGCCCTTGCCGGTGCTGGCCGTGACGGCGCGCATGCTACTGGGTGCGGGTGAATTGCTGCTGATTTCAGTCGTCATGCAGATCGGACTGGCACTCCCCATGGCCTACTACTTCCATCGCGCCACGGTGGTGGGACTTCCGGCCAACATGTTGGTGGTGCCGCTGATGGAACTGCTGATGCCCGCGGCCGTCGCGGCCATGGTGCTCGGTTATGTTTCGCACACGCTGGCGAAGATTCCTGTGCTGATCGCCGGCTTCGCCCTCGAGGGTATTGCGGGCACGGTGCGCTGGCTGGGCGGACTGCGGATGGCCGATCTGCGTGTACCCACGCCGGGGACTGCCGTGATCTTGTTC